>NZ_JBGDVI010000002.1:0-353118 GCF_046551895.1 Salmonella sp. SAL03688 | reverse complement strand
GAGTGCCTTAAGCGCTTTATCGAAATCGAAGGGCTGGGACATGTGTCATTCCTTTTTGATTGTATATTACTGGAATGACACAGAATTTCTAACACTCCCCGATCTGCCGCCGGACACCATTAAATTGCCCCGCAACGTGTTATCAATACTACTACCTACGTTTCCCATTACCTTGCTGTCGGTACGTTTACCTCATTGTCTGAAAGGTTATTTACGAAGTTATCATTAATAATCCACGGGCGTCTGGTATGCGAATCCAGTTCCCCAATCCTGGCGCTTTGCCTTCGCGACCATACGCACGTAAATAAGTCTGAAACCAAACTTCACCGCTTAACGCTCTCCTCTTCCCCGATTTTTATGAAAAAAATCATCACATGATCAAGGGTCGTATTTGTTATTGCATCTTTCAAATGATATTGGTAATTATTATCATTCTCATTAACGACTTGTTCGATTTATGACGTGGAGAGAGGATTTCTCATGCGTATTCTGTTTGTCGGTCCACCACTGTATGGACTGCTATACCCTGTGCTGTCCCTGGCGCAAGCGTTTCGTGTTAATGGCCATGAAGTGCTGATTGCAAGCGGTGGCAAATTTGCACAGAAAGCAGCCGAAGCTGGGTTGGTGGTATTTGACGCTGCGCCTGGTTTCGATTCGGAAGCGGGTTATCGCCGTCAGGAGGCATTACGAAAAGAAAATAACATTGGAACAAAAATGGGGAACTTCTCATTCTTCAGCGAAGAGATGACTGACCCGCTGGTCGCGTTCGTCGGGCAGTGGCGACCAGATCTCATCGTCTACCCTCCCCTTGGGGTCGTTGGACCACTGATTGCCGCTAAGTATGACATTCCGGTAGTGATGCAAACCGTCGGCTTCGGTCATACGCCCTGGCACATCAAAGGCGTGACGAAATCACTTTCTGACGCCTACCGCCGCCATGGGGTCAGCGCGCCACCAAGAGATCTGGCGTGGATAGACGTCACACCGCCCAGCATGAGCATACTGCAAAATGACGGAGAGCCGGTTATCTCCATGCAATACGTCCCGTATAACGGCGGCGCCGTCTGGGAAGAATGGTGGGAACGTACACCTGATCGCAAGCGTCTTCTGGTCAGCCTCGGCACCGTCAAACCGATGGTGGATGGCCTGGATCTGATTTCCTGGGTAATGGATTCTGCCGGCGAAGTAGATGCCGAAATCATCCTGCATCTTCCGGCAAACGCCCGCTCGGATTTACGTTCACTGCCGCCGAATGTCCGTCTGGTCGACTGGCTTCCGATGGGCGTTTTCCTTAACGGCGCCGACGGTTTTATCCACCATGGCGGCGCAGGCAACACCCTGACGGCGCTACATGCCGGCATTCCGCAGATAGTCTTTGGTCAGGGTGCCGACAGACCCGTCAATGCCCGCGCCGTGGTCGAGCGCGGATGCGGCATTATTCCCGGTAAGAGCGGGCTTACGAGCAGCATGATCAATACCTTCCTCGGTAATCGCGCGCTTCGCGAGGCGTCGCAGGAGGTCGCGGCGGAAATGGCGGCCCAGCCTTGCCCGACCGAGGTGGCAAAAAAACTGATCGCCATGCTGCAACACGGCTAACCGCGGCAGCGCAATGACAATATGGCGGCTGAACCCAGCGTGTGTCGCCATATCTCATCTTTCACCGATAAGGAGGCTTAATGCCCGCGACTCATTCCCCCATGCCCGCTCGTGCCTGGATAGTTCGCCTTGCCCGCGTGTGTTGGGAACGTAAAACACTGAGCATCATTGTCATCGTAGCATCAGTATCGACCATTTTACTGGCTGCGCTGACGCCGCTAATAACGCGTCAGGCCGTCAATGACGCGATAGCAGGCGATACGACCCACCTGCCGTTACTTGCCTGCGGCCTGCTGTTAATTGCCCTTTTTGATTTTATCGGGAATTACGTGCGCCGCGGCTATGCCGGAGAACTCTCGTTGTGGGTTCAGCATACGTTACGTAGCCGTGCGTTCGACAGTATTCAAAAACTGGACGGCGCAGGCCAGGACGCCTTGCGTACCGGGCAGGTCATTTCGCGTACCAACAGCGATCTTCAACAGGTACACACCTTGCTACAGATGTGTCCGGTGCCGCTGGCGGTGCTCACTTACTATGTGGCCGGTATCGCGGTGATGCTATGGATGTCGCCATCCATGACGCTTATCGTGATTTGCGTACTGGCCGCCCTTGCTATTACCGCCCTGCGCGCCCGTCGCCGTGTTTTCGCGCAAACGGGGCTTGCCTCAGACCGGCTGGCGCACATGACGGAACATATGCGCGAAGTATTGGAACAGATCTCAGTGGTGAAGTCCTGCGTGGCGGAGTTACGCGAAACGCGTTGGCTCGATGGTCAGTCGCGGCAGATGGTGCGGGTACGCATCGGTGCCACTATCTCGCAGGCGATGCCGGGCGCAACCATGCTGGCGCTACCGGTGATAGGGCAGATCGTCCTGCTGTGCTATGGCGGCTGGTCGGTGATGAACGGGCGCATCGATCTGGGAACCTTCGTTGCGTTCGCGAGTTTTCTCGCTATGTTGACCGGCCCTACCCGCGTACTGGCATCGTTTTTGGTTATCGCACAGCGCACACAGGCGTCGGTAGAGCGCGTCTTCGCGCTTATCGACACGCGTTCTCGCATGGAAGACGGTACTGAGTCGGTTGAGGGTCAGATTATCGGGCTGGACGTGGAGAAGATGAGTTTCCACTACGACAACGGTAACCGTATCCTCAATGAGATCTCGTTTTCCATTCACGCCGGTGAAACCGTGGCGGTGGTTGGCGCATCCGGCTCCGGGAAATCAACATTGCTGATGTTGCTGGCGCGCTTTTACGATCCCACCTCCGGCGGAGTATGGCTCAACACCACTACGGGTCAACAGAATATTCGCGACCTGAAACTGACGGCGCTTCGTCGTCGCGTTGGCGTAGTGTTTGAAGACGCGTTTCTGTTTGCCGGTACGGTGGCGGAAAACATCGCCTATGGGCACCCGCAAGCGACTCAGGACGACATTCGACGCGCCGCCGATGCCGCAGGCGCCAGCGGGTTCATCAATGCGCTACCGCAGGGGTTCAACACCCGACTGACCGAACGCGGAAGCAACCTCTCCGGCGGCCAACGCCAGCGTATTGCGCTAGCCCGGGCACTGATTACCGCGCCGGAACTGCTGATTCTCGATGACACCACCTCGGCGGTCGATGCCGGTACTGAAGCGGAAATTAACACGGCTCTTGGTCGTTATGCCGATAATGAGCATATGCTGCTGGTGATTGCACGCCGCCGTTCAACACTGCAGTTAGCCGATCGGATCGTCGTGCTGGATAAAGGCCGCGTCGTGGATATCGGTACCCAGGCGGAGCTGGATGCAAAGTGTCCGACGTTTCGCTCGCTGATGAGCGGCGAGGGGGATTTTCTCGCCCTTGCCCCGGCAGAACAACGTACGCTATGGCCAACAACGCAGGCGGTAAAATCCGACGACGCGCATGAGCGCCAGACAACCGCCGGAAAAGGTTTTGTCGACCGGATGACGCGCGTTCCAGAACGCGCCGTACAGATGGCGCTGGCAGGCCACGGGCGTCAAGTCTCATCGCTGCTGACGCCAGTAGCCTGGATGTTCGTCATCGCCGCCCTGCTTATCGCGCTTGATTCCGCCGCAGGCGTTGGCGTGCTGGTGCTTTTGCAGCGCGGTATTGACTCAGGCGTTGCCGCAGGGGATATGTCGACTATTGGCATATGCGCCCTGCTCGCGCTGTGTCTGGTAGCGATCGGTTGGTGCTGCTATGCGCTGCAAACGATCTTCGCCGCCCGCGCGGCAGAGTCGGTACAGCATACGGTACGCTTACGCAGCTTCAGCCACCTGCTACGCCTGAGTCTTCCCTGGCACGAGAAGCACATCGACTCGCGTCTTACTCGCATGACCGTCGACGTTGATTCACTCGCCCGATTTCTGCAAAACGGTCTTGCCAGCGCGGCCACCAGCATCGTGACGATGGTCGCTATCGCCGCGGCAATGTTCTGGCTTGACCCCATTCTTGCGTTAACGGCATTAAGCGCCGTACCTGTAGTGATACTGGCGACGTGGATTTACCGCCGTTTGAGCTCGCCTGCCTACGCCCAGGCACGGCTGGAAATTGGTAAGGTGAACAGTACGCTTCAGGAAAAGGTCTCCGGTATGCGGGTAGTGCAGTCACACGGTCAACAGAAGCAGGAAGCCGCCAGGCTACGGGCGTTATCAGACAACTTCCGCGCCACCCGCGTGCGGGCGCAAAAATACCTTGCTGTCTATTTTCCGTTCCTGACCTTCTGCACCGAGGCTGCCTATGCCGCCGTGCTTTTAATCGGAGCGACCCGGGTCGCCGAAGGCGAAATGACGCCCGGGATACTGGCGGCGTTCTTCCTGCTATTGGGACAATTTTATGGCCCGGTACAGCAGTTGTCAGGCATTGTCGATTCCTGGCAGCAGGCGACCGCCAGCGGCAAACATATCAATGCGCTATTGGCGACTGAGGAAACGGAGAATATTGAACCGTCCTCCATAACGCCTGGCACTGGCGGCGCGCTACGTCTGGAGGCATTGACATTCCGCTATCCCGAAAAAACGCAACCTGTGCTTGATAAGCTCTCACTCACCATTCCGCCAGGAACGGTAGTCGCGGTGGTCGGACGTAGCGGCGCCGGCAAATCGACGCTGATCAAGCTGCTGGCCGGGCTCTACTCTCCCGGCAGCGGGCAAATCCGTGTCGGTGAGCGCCTAATTGATGCCGCGTCGCTTAGTGATTATCGTCGCCAGACGGGGCTGGTCACTCAGGATGTCGCATTATTTAGCGACGATATTGCCGAAAATATCCGCTATTCGCGGCCAGACAGCAGCGACACGGAGGTGGAGATCGCGGCGCGACAGGCGGGACTCTTTGAAACTGTGCAACATCTGCCGCTGGGGTTTCGTACTCCGGTCAATAACGGCGGCACGGATCTGTCCGCGGGCCAGCGTCAGTTGATTGCCCTCGCGCGCGCCCAACTGGCACAGGCGCACATTCTGCTGCTCGACGAGGCGACAGCACGTATCGACCGCAGCGCCGAGGAGCGCTTAATAACCTCGCTTACCGGAGTGACGCATACCGAGAAACGCATCGCGCTTATCGTCGCGCACCGACTGACCACCGCTCGCCGCTGCGATGTTATTGTCGTAATCGATAAAGGATGTATCGCTGAATATGGCAGCCATGAGCAGTTGATAGCGGCTCATGGCCTGTATGCTCGTCTGTGGCGGGCCAGCGTCGGCCAGACACGCGATACGCAAGGAGAGGTCGTAGGATAGTTTTTATCGCCACGATTTACGCAAAAGAAAGCCCGCAAGCGGCTGTTCCTGTAACAGCCGCTTTAGCTATTGATACTGACCGAAATATAAACGAGATGGAATACAAAGAATGAGACTGAGCCCGCCCGTCGCTCCTGTCGCTATACAGACCGCTACGCGCCTTCGCCGTCAACTCGCCGCCGGAAGCCAGGTTGACGCTTCTCACTTCTGGCGAGAAGCAAACTCGCTCGCGCTGCCGCTGGTGACAGCCATTAACGGCGCAGACGATGAACGGGAAGTCACCTTCCTGTGGCGTGCCGCCTCTCCTCTGCGGGGGGTTTATGTTCGCCTGAACCGTGTCACCGATAAAGATAACGTGGCGAAAGGTATGATGACGCAACTGCCCACAACGGATATCTGGCATCTGACGCTTCGCTTACCGGCGTCCTACTGCGGTTCCTATACGATGGTCGAAATACCACTGAAAACCCCGGACGAGACGGTGTTGCAGCTTGGAAGCCGTTTCGCCTCCCTTGTCGGGAAGGCGGACCCGCTGAACAGCACGCCGGGAATAAATGTTCGGGGCAATGCGCAGGAGTCCGTTCTGGCGTTGGATCATGCCCCGGCACAGGAGGAGTGGTCAGGCTGTCGCGCTTACGCCGGGCAACTTTTCACCTCAGAACATCGGCTCGCCGGACAACGTCGCCGTGTGCGGCTGTATCTTCCTGACGTTCCTGTCGAACAACCGCTGGGCTTGCTGGTACTCACGGATGGCGAGATCTGGTTCGACCATCTTGGGGTAAGCGCCGCCATTGACGCCGCCATCCGCAGCGGACGCATCGCGCCGGTGGCCGTACTCGGCGTTGATAATATCAATGCGGGTGAACGCGTCGCAATCCTCGGCGGTCGCCGCGAGCTGGTGCTCGACATTGCCGAACGCCTGCTGCCAACCCTTCGCGCCAAATACCCGGAACGGCGGTGGGCTGACCGTACACAAACGGTGCTGGCAGGGCAAAGCCTCGGCGGCGTGACCGCGCTGATGGCGGCCCGCCACGCGCCAGAGAGCTTCGGCCTGGTGCTGAGCCACTCCCCCTCAATGTGGTGGACGCCGGACAACCGCAACCGCCCGGACCATTTCAGCGCAGAAGAGCGCTCATGGGTCAGCGAACATGTGTTATCCGCGCCCTCGCCAGCCGTACGTACGCATCTGTGCGTGGGATCGTTAGAAGGTTCGACGGTCCCGCAGGTCAAACAGTTGCATGAAAAATTGCGCGCCGCCGGCGTTGAAAGCCATTGCAGCGTGTACACCGGCGGTCACGATTATGCCTGGTGGCGCGGCGCGCTGATTGACGGATTACGTCTACTGCCCCGATAAAACTTCACCTGCCAAAAAGGAATCACATCCGATGTATGGTCGCCAGTACCACAACAAGTGCTATCGCATGGCGCTATTTTTAGTGAGTTTTTGTTTTAGCGCGCTGAGTTATGCGCAGCCGGATATGCAGCCATTAGGGCCGAATATTGCTGATAAAGGTTCGGGATATTACCATTTTAGGGTCAATGACTTTCAATCTGTCGATGGCGCAAGACATTACCGGGTATGGACCGCCATTCCCAACAAAGCCGCCCCGCCGTCGGGTTATCCTGTCTTATATATGCTGGACGGCAACGCAGTGATGGACAGACTGCCGGAGACGCTGCTCAAACAGCTGGCAGACCACTCGCCGCCGGTGATTGTGGCGATTGGCTATCAGACTAACCTGCCGTTTGATCTTAACGGCAGAGCTTATGACTATACGCCGGCGCCGGGAATCGATCGCGAAGGCAGTGAAAATAACCCGCGTTTTCATCGTAAAACCGGCGGCGGGCCAGCGTTCCGCCAGCTACTGGAGAGACATATCGCGCCGCAGGTGGAACAAGGAATAACCATCAACCCCGAACGGCGCGGGGTATGGGGACATTCTTATGGCGGCCTGTTCGTTTTAGACTCCTGGCTGTCGTCATCCTTCTTTCATATCTATTACAGCGCCAGCCCGTCACTCAGCAGGGATAATTTTGCTCTGTTGAATCGCCTTACGACAGTGAAGCCGTCGCCGTTCTGCCATAAAAAACTCATTATAATGGAAGGTTCAGCGTCGAATGGGGATAGCAGGCAACGCCAGATGGCCGAGCTCCTGCAAAAAGTTCAGGAGACCGTGAGAACGCTTGAGAACAACGGCGTTAACGCGGCTCTGCAGCATTACCCGGGCCTGGACCACGGGCCCATGTTTAACGCCTCTTTTCGCAGTGCATTGCTGGATATCAGTCGCGAACCGGCAAGCCAAAAACCACGCTGCCATTAACCCGCCGCCAGAATATGCCCGCCAGCGGCGGGCATAATCCATCAAAACGAGGCCGTCACACCGGCATAATAAGCCCGCCCCGGTTCGTTATAGGTATTTGCCCCTTCGGCGGAGCGATAGATCTGTTTATCGAAGATATTGCTGATACCGACATTAAGACGCAGGTTCTTATTGATATCGTAGTTAACGTTAGCGCCGACCAGTGAGTAAGCCCCCAGCGCTTTCCCGGACAATCCTTTGGTCTCTTCACTACGCGACTCCGCATGTGTTCGCGGTTTTTGCTTGCCGTATAACGTCCAGTTGACGTTAGCGGAGAGCGCGCTGGTGATAGTCCAGTCGAGGAAGGTATTCACCGTATATTTCGGGATTATCGATAAGGGATTGCCGGTATCTTTTTGCTCAGAAGCAATCATATAAGTCGCATTGGTATTCCAGTTCAGACGGTCCGGCATCAGCGGAACAGTCATGCTGGCTTCAATACCTTCAATCAGCGCTTTACCGCCGTTCTGCCATTGCAATACATAAGCGCCAGATGCGCTTCTGCCAATAATTTTATCACCTGCGACAATCTTATTCTGATAATCGTTACGGAAATACGTGACGCTTGCGTGATAATCGTCTACGGTAAATTCCAGCCCAATCTCTTTATTGATGCTAATTTCAGGATCGAGGTTCTTATTACCGACCAGGTAACAGCCGCCTGACGTAATATCTTTTGGACAACCGTTGCCTTTCGAATAGAGTAAATACCCCTCACTGGTTTGATACAAGTTCGGTGCCTTAAAGGCCCGGGCAATACCGGCTTTCACCTTGACGTATTCACCTAACTCCTGGGAAAGGTTAAGACTGGGACTAAAATTACTCCCGGATTCGCTCAAATAGTCAAAACGCAGACCCGGAATAATATTGGTACCGGCCATGGGTTCGATATTATCTTCAACGTACAGCGCACTGATTTCCGATTTATTTTTGCTGCTACGGTTAGCCGCCGAACCGGAAATCCCGGCGATATTGCTATCCTTAACCGTCAGACTGGTAGAGGAAGGATCGTTCAGCTCATCGCGGTTCCACTCCGCGCCGACGGTGAGCGTTTGCTCAAATAGCCATATCACCGGGACATTCACCTCGCCGCTGGTGCGATACGAGGTCAGGCGGTTAGTGGTGAACGTCTGGTCGTTGGTAATACGCCCCTCGCCGCCGCCGGAGAGCCCCTCATTCATGCGGGTGTTATCGGTTTTTTCATAGTAGAACCCCAGGCGGCTTTGCCCCCAGTCCCAGATGCCGTTATGAGTTAGACCGTAATTCTGCCGGTACAGGCGATTGGTCTCCCGCCCGGACTGCGCCAGACTTTTGGTAACCGCGTTTGAAGTACTGTTTTGCGTATCGCCAGCATAAATATTCCCCTGCTGACTATATCCCGCTTCAAAATCAAGGATTTGCTGCGGGGTCATTTTCCATGAGAAGACGCTATTAATATCTTTATTGGTGACCCCCTCCCGTCCGGCGGCATTTTTGGTACCGGCGGAGGAGTTAATATCCCAGCTGTCGGCATCGGTTCTGTTGAGATTACCGTACAGGCGCATCGTCAACGTATCACCAGCCAACGGGCCGCTAAGGCTAAAGTTACCCCGCCGGGTGTCACCTTCTTTGCTGCTTTCCGGCTGGTTGGTATAGAGCGACAGCGAACCGTGCCAGTCATTAGTGGGGCGTTTGGTGATGATATTCACCACCCCACCTGCGGCACCGGAGCCATAGCGCGCGGCGGCGGGCCCACGGATCACTTCAATACGTTCTACCATCTCCGGCGGCACCCAGTTCGTATCGCCACGGGTGTCGCGTTCTCCGCGCCAGCTATAGCGAACCGAATTTCGCGACGTCACCGGCACGCCGTCAATCAGCACTAAGGTATTTTCCGGCCCCATACCACGAATATCAATTTGTCGGTTATTTCCGCGCGTCCCCGAGGCGCTATTGCCGGTAAGATTAACCCCAGGCATCTTACGAATAATATCGGCAAGATCGTTAACGGGAGGATTCTTTTGAATATCGTCACGAGTAATAATCGAAACGCCCGGCTGTTGCTTTAATACTTGCTCGGCGGTGGATTCAACCACCATCGTTTCGCCGTTGTCGTCAGTAGATTCTGCTGCTGATAATGGACTATTAACCCCTGTAGAAACCACGGTTATTAACCAGAGGAACTTCTTAACTCTCATACCCATTCCCTAAATAATGTCTAAAGTAGCGCTGTTGCCCTCAAGCTCACATCCTTGCCAGGTTACGGCTATATAGTAATTATTATCATATGCTAATGATAATAATTATCATTCAATTAAGAAAAAGGCAATCTTTCGACCGCAAAAATCTGGTAATAAGAAAACGGAAACGGGATTTTGCAATATGACTCTCTGTCCGGGCTCCGCTTTGCCAGTAAATCCGAGAGGGGTGGCAGAATGCGCCTACTGAACGGAGGTTTTACAAAACAGGAATAGAGGAAATTAATTATTTTTCAAGGCGTTAATGACAAGAAACACCCAGGTAAGATGGTATAGCACGGTTCAGGGTTCACCGGCGCTTCTCTGCCGACGGCGAACCGTTCTTACAGTTTGCCAGCGACTTTCCGTCAGGGTAATGGCGGGATCGGATACGATTGTAGTCATTCGGTATATGACAATGAAAGTGATGTTGGCGCCAACATACAAAGCGCCTGATAATATTTATCAGGCGCTTTGCAGACAGAAAACCATTAAACATCGGTTTCTCGTTCCCCAGGATCTACCGGGAAAAATGGCAACCCACAGTTAGTGGGTTTTACTGCCGTGTCTTGAGAAGTACCTTCTTGTATTCCCAAGTCGTCCAGGAGACGCCGCAACCAATAAAGTTCAATCGCCTGCACTTTTCTCTGTCGTTTGTCTTCCCTTTCAGAAGGCGGGCGAATATCAGACTCATGAGTACATGTAACACAATAACCTTTTAACTCTATCCACTTAGGCTTAGGGGGATCCTTAGGCTCGGGAGGCGTCGGGCTGGCAACGCACGAACAGGCACTTATACATCCAGGCATAACGTTTTCCTTTTCAAACAATTCGCTTTAGTTGGAAGTTCTACTTGAGAAAATAGGAATGGTTATTCAGATATTTTTACCGTCGCATACTCCTGTAATAATAAAAGATACTGTAAATAATTTACTCTCAGCTACTATTCAGTAGCAGATTGTTATTCTTACATTGCTTTTATTTCAGATTTACGTCAAAAAGGGCTAAATATTTTCACTATAAAATTCGTTAAAGAGTGTTTGTGTACTTGTAGACATTGTGGCGTCTTCGGTACGCAAATGGGTTAGTGTACAATCTTTAAAACAGGTATTATTTAAATTAGCCTCAGCCAAATCAGCCCCGTCCAGGTTCGTAGAAATGAAACTCGCCTTTCGCAGATTTGCCCGGGTTAAGACAGCGTCTTCCATAATTGCAGCCATTATAGTAGCACCCTGTAATGTCGCACCGCTCATATCAGCACGTATAAGGGTTGCGCCTGAAAGATTAGTGTGATCCATATTTGCACCGGAGCAATTACATTCTATCATGCTACAGCCTAACAGACTCGCGTGTTGTAAATTGGCGCCAGTAAGATTAGCGTGATCGAGGGTAGCGCCACACATAATGCTATCTTCCAGACAGGCGTTCTTGAAATTACTGTCGCCTAATGATGTTCCCGATAGATTTGCGCCCTTAAAATTTGCACCTTCACAATCCGCCATAAACAGCACTGCCCCCTCTAAATTTGCGTCGCTTAAGTCTGCGTCACATAAATTTTCTGCCGTCAGATTTGCTCCGATAAGGACAGCGCCTTTAAGATTCATGCCTCCCTGGGCAGTTAATATTACAGAATCCTGAGGGAGAGAAAATTCGCATCTGAATAGTAAAGCTCGGCATATTTTTTCAAAAGAGGCAAGCGGAATTTCTCTTGTCTCAGAATGGTCGCCTTTACTGACCCGTACAATAACTTGTCCAGCTTCGTTATTCTCACCAGGAAGATTAAATTCGACACGATACCCATCCATATCATCCAGTATGATGTTTTCTGGCAACGGAGCACCTCTGTCAGGCATTGTACTTTTCAATGTTTCAGCCATAGTCTCTATCAATTCATGATATTGTGTTTCATTTCTCCGACGTATCCCACCACAGGTAAAAAAATTAATGATATGTTGCAGAATAGTTTTGGGCGAGGTAGCTTGCCGCATAGCAGCAGAAGTCCCCGCGCCAAAAGCAGATGTAGCCATACCAGCCAGACTATCGAGTGAACGCTGCATATATTTTCTCCCAGAGAGAGCAACACAGTACATGATAAAATTTATCATATAGATTTGCATTTAGAGATAAGGTGAATACCCCCTTTACGTCTGGTTACATAATAACGTATCACGACGCGTTGCTGTCTGGCTTACACAATAGCAGCCAAATAAATATATTGGCTTATACTCGTCATACTTCAAGTTGCATGTGCTGCGGCTGCGTTCCCTCACCCCAGTCACTTACTTTAGTAAGCTCCTGGGGATTCGCTCGCTTGTCGCCTTCCTGCAACTCAAATTATTTAGAGTATATAACATTATTTAAAATAATAAACACGGCATTCGTTTTAATACTACGTTCAGGACTCATCCCACTCATTAGCAGAAAACCTATTAAAAAGCGTGTTCAGGCGTTTTATTGCTACCATTGATAAACTGTTTAACAACATCGTCTGTACAGGCCTTCTTCGTTGCCTTTACGTTTAACTCAATCAGGCTACCGTCTCGGTTATAAGTCTATCGAGTAGTAGGGACGTAGTATGACGATGCAGCCAAGTGATATGGAAAGATATAATCCATTATTAATGTTAAAAGAAGTCATGGCGCAGACGCCTTATCGCCATAAACGCTGGGGAGAGCGTAAGTTTCGCTATAAATTTGTATTACGTTGCCTTATTAACCCCGTAACGACAATTAAATACTTCAATGAATTATGCCATCTGTCTCAGCCCAGAACGCTGATCATTCATCGTCCACTGTTGCCGGCAAAAATCCAGCGGCCCTATTTGTATACCGGACTTAGCATGCGTTGCCGGGCAAGGGCTATTCTGGAACACTACCAGTTCGTTCAGTCCTTTCCGGAAAATAAAATTAAAAAGATCCTCCTGTCCGAGGAACAAATCTTACTCGCTCACCTGGAAGGAAAAAACGGTGCTCTGGTAGATATCTACTGCGGTCCCTGTGGCTATGACAGAGAAGGTGAACTGACATTAACGCTGTGCTTCAATGATACGCCGTTGGCACGTTTATCATTTTCCTTTATCCGCCATGAAGGGAAGCAAATAGCGCTGGTTGCCGGGTTACAAGGGCCCAGTAAACATGTCGGCCCACAAGTCATACGTAACGCCACCAAAGATTGTTACGGTCTCTTTCCTAAACGGATGCTGTATGAAGCATTTGCGACATTGATGCAGGCCTGTAATGTCGACGAGATTTATGCGGTAAGTGAAAACAACCATGTTTATCGTCAACTCCGGTACTTATTCCAGAAGAAAAAAACTTTTGTGGCCAGCTATAGTGAATTCTGGGAGTCGCTAAACGGCGTTAAGAAAGGTGCCTTATATCATCTGCCATCACAGGTGATGCGTAAAGCGCCTGAAAGTATCCCCAGCAAAAAACGCGCAGAGTATCGGAAACGCTATCATATTCTGGATACAATAATACAAGAGGTTAACAGCCTCTCCCGGTAGAACTATTTCATACGCGGATGTGCAGATCCTGCTACCGTTCAGCGGAGCTCTTTGAAATCTGTATCGCTACTGGATGGTTAAATACAGAATGGCTTGCGAGTGAAAAGCGCGGCATTAAACCGTCGCTTTCACTCATGCTATGATCAACATCTTAATCTTATTCCCTTCACCATAACGTCATCGATTAGCATGTTAACCATTAAATACAAGCTAAACATTTTTCACTTTTTTATTTGGTTGAGCGAAAAAATAATACAAAATAGCATTTTCAGTAAGCTAAGTCAGGAGTTTTGGTGAAAATACAAGAAGTTAAGCGTATATTAACCCGCTGGCAACCGTCTTCCTTTTCCCTATACCGGGAGGTGTTTACGCAATACGGCGGTAGTATCAATATGCACCCAGATATTGTGGATTATTTCATGAAGCGCCATAACTGGCATTTTAAATTCTTCCACTATAAAGAAGATGATAAGATTAAAGGCGCCTACTTTATCTGTAATGATCAGAATATTGGCATCCTGACGCGCAGAACCTTCCCGCTATCTTCAGATGAGATACTTATTCCGATGGCGCCAGATTTACGCTGCTTCTTGCCCGATCGTACTAACCGACTTTCGGCGTTGCATCAGCCACAAATACGCAATGCCATATGGAAACTCGCCAGAAAGAAACAAAATTGTCTGGTCAAAGAAACGTTCTCTTCTAAGTTTGAAAAAACACGCCGTAATGAATATCAGCGGTTTCTTAAAAAAGGCGGAAGTGTAAAAAGCGTTGCTGATTGTTCTTCTGATGAACTGACTCATATTTTTATCGAGTTATTTCGGTCTCGTTTCGGCAATACTTCATCCTGCTATCCCGCTGATAACCTTACCAACTTTTTTAGTCAACTGCATCACCTTCTGTTTGGGCATATTCTTTATATTGAAGGGATACCCTGTGCATTTGATATCGTACTGAAATCTGAAAGCCAGATGAACATCTACTTTGACGTATCTAATGGTGCAATTAAAAATGAGTTCAGGCCACTCAGTCCCGGCAGCATACTAATGTGGCTAAATATTAACCGTGCCAGACATTACTGCCAGGAAAGACAAAAAAAATTACTTTTTTCCATCGGCATACTAAGGCCTGAATGGGAATATAAGCGCATGTGGTCGACCCCCTATTTTACCGGAAAATCGATTTGCTAAAAAGAAAGCCTGGACGTAAATATGTTTTTTACGTCCAGATTTTTCATAAGTCCTGATGAACTGATAAAAAACGAAAGTTTAATCATAATTTGAAAAATAAGTTAACCACCATATAATCATAATGACAATTACTCGAAATTCACTTACACTATACTCGGTTTTATGGAATTGATTAACACGGTATGTTACAGATAACGTGCTAAAAAGCGTGCAGCGGTTATACATTTTCATATGTGTGTGTCATTAACCTGGCGTCAGGAACAGATGATGATGACAACTACCCTTTTATCTCTTCTGGCCTGGCATACCGTCAGTAGATTAAAGGAGTAGCCTTGCTTTATGGCATTACAAAAATGCGGGTGGGGTCGATGCTCAATGTATACGTTATTTGTAACAACGCTCTTGTGCATAAACAATACGTTATTGCCAACAGCACTGAACGGGTACAGTGGTTCTTGCTGACAACAGGCTTAAAGATCGCCTTAACACGGGATACCTGATAACTGGATTATATTATGACACATGCAGACTGGCTGATTCTTGGGTATACAACTGTTATTATTATTTTTGGTATTGTATGTTATATCGGATTGCTTAAATTGATAACGAAAGGCAAGCATGAAAAATAACGCACTTACCGGGAAGAATATACTCTCAGGAGATAAAATGCTTCGGCAATGATATGACACCACTGCCGAAATGCTATTTTTAAAGAAATCAATCAGGTATTGAGGGTGATTTTATCATAGCCGCGCCAGCGATAATTCAACAACGAGAGCAGCCAGAATAGCACAAAAGCACCCACTACCCAGAAGCCCACATTCCCCATATGATCGTTAAGCGTGCTGACGGTCTGCCAAAATGTTCCGCTTAACTGTAACGCATCATCAATCAACCCCAGCGCCTCAAGCCCGCCAATCGCCAGCGCGACAATGACGGATGCGGCGGTAATGGTCATATTATAATAAAGCTTACGTAATGGATGCGAGAAAGCCCAACCGTAAGCGCCGACCATGACAAAGTTATCCAGGGAATCCACCAGCGCCATCCCGGCGGTAAACAGCACAGGAAAAATCATCATCGACCAGAGAGATAGCCCCTGGTTGGCTGCTGAAGCGGAAATGCCCAGCAACCCAACCTCGGTTGCGGTATCAAATCCCAGACCAAACAGAAAACCGACAAAATACATATGCCAACTGGAAGTGACCAAAAGAAACGTACGCTGAAATATACGCGTCATCAGCCCGCCAGGTATCGCCTCGTCATGCGCCCTCACTGACTCGCCGCGGGTAACCGAGCGAAATTGCCGCCAGACGTTGAACAAAATAAACAGGTTAAGCAGGGCCATCGCCAGCAGAAAAAAAGCGGAAACAGCCGTACCAATCAACGAACCATATTGATGCAAAACATCAATACGATCGCGAAATGCCATCGACGTCACAACAATCGCCAGACATGCCAGAACGACAATGGTCGAATGACCCAATGAAAAAAACGCCCCCACGCCTAAAGGCGTTTTACCCTGCTGCATCAGTTTACGGGTGACGGTATCGATGGCTGCGATATGATCGGCATCAACCGCATGACGCAGCCCAAAGCTATACGCCAGTATGGCTGCGCTTAGCATGACTGCATGGTGATGAAAAACACAGAACGCCCAAATCCAGGCCAGGATGTTAACCCCGACAAGAAAGACGGTTAATGCTATTCCCCGTCGTTTAGTATGATTATTCATGCCCCTGCACCCACTATAGTTTTAATTAACGCTACGGTTTGTAGGGGGAATGTATGATCATTTGATTAAAACGTCACACCTCAAGATGCGACTTTTTGTAAACGTGCTTTACCGCTGACACATTTGTGCGCATTACTGCGGAACAAGGCTTAAAAAGCGTATCCGAACGTATAACCCTCCCAACGCTTCACTACGGGAAAAATGGGGATGAGTACGGTGCAGGCGTGCGATATCATTGACCAAAGCCAGACCAATACCCGCCCCGGCCACATTTCCTACGTTATCGAGCCGGTGGAACGGCTGTAGCGCCAGATGGATATGTTCATCATCAATGCCGGGGCCGCTATCTTCGACAACCAGCGTCACGGCATCGCCATCCCGTTCAAGCCGCGCGGTGACGATGCCTTGCTCAGGCGTGTATTTCAGCGCATTATCCAGCAAGTTTCCGCATAGCTCGCTAAGCAGTACCTCATCCCCCTCGATCCACATCGCTTCCTGTTCGCCTTCGTAGCCCAGGTCGATATGTTTACTCCGCGCCTGCGCCAGGCGGGTAAAGCAGCCGCTCTGTACGATATCGTACAGATTCACCGGGGAAAAGCGCCGCTCGCCCTGCTCTTTATGCTTTACCGCAGAAAGTTGCAACAATCTTTCCGTGAGCTGAATGGTACTATCCAGCGTTACGCTCATCGCCTGCAGACTTTCGTACCAGTGATGAGGGTGCTGGCTGGCTAACGCCACCGCCGCCTGCGTTTTTAACACCGCCAGCGGCGTTTTTAACTGGTGAGAAACATCGGCACTAAAGCGTTCCTGCCGGGAGAGAATGCCGCGGAGCCTGTCAATGTAGCGATTAAACGCCACGATTAACAAGCGTGTTTCCGACCACGGCAGCAGTTCCGGCAGCGGCGTTAACAGACCCGGTTCGCGGCGTACCATTAATGACGAAAGTTGACGCATAGGGCGCAGGATCCGGCGTAATAACCAGCCAACCAGCACCAGGGTCAGCAGCACCAGCAGCCCCTGTGAGATCCAGGAAGAGAACAGCAGTTGGCCCGCCAGATAACGACGGGACTGCAGCGTCTCTGCGACATAAATCTCCGCCATGCCGATAATGCCGCCTTCGTTGACCGGCTGTAGCAAACGCGCCACGCGGATCGCCTCGCCGCGATACTCGGTATGATAGAACCACGCCAGCGCCGGATAAAGCCGGGTACGGGGAGTAGCGGGCGGCATGGCGGGCAGATCGTCATAACCGGAAATGACCTTTCCGGAAGGGTCGACGACTTTGTAATAGAGTCGATCATTCATATTAAGCTCGAAGCTATCCAGCACCACCCAGGGCACGTTAACTTCCAGATGGTTATTGCGCACCACCAGCCGTTCCGATACCGTTCGCGCCGAGGAGAGCAATGTACGATCATAAGCCTGAGTGGCGGCCTGTAGCGCATTGACATAACTGTTAAACGCCGACAGCCCCCATAGCAGAATCAGCGGCAACCCCAGGAACAGTAAGAGTTGCAGGTACAACGATTGCGGCTTAACCCACTTCATCGCCGCGCTCCAGCACATAACCCAGGCCGCGCAGCGTCGTAATTCGTACATCGCTTCCCTGGAGTTTTTTACGCAGTCGATGAATATAAAGTTCGATGCTTTCAGGGCTTACCTCATCGTTCAGGCTGAACACCTGTTCAAAAAGCTGCTGACGCGAAACCGGCCGCGTTCGTCGGTACATCAATACGGTTAAGAGCGCCTGCTCACGCGGCGTCAGCGCTAACGGCTGTCCCTGTAACAGAAAATACCCTTCATCATGAAAGATCAATTCACCCAGTTGCTGAACTTCATGAACCTGCCCAGCGCTGCGTCGGAGCAAGGCCCGTAAACGAGCATCCAGCTCTTCCAGTTCAAAGGGTTTCGGCAGATAGTCATCCGCGCCGACGTTGAGACCTTTTACGCGATCCGCCACCGCGCTTCGCGCCGTGAGCAACAAAACGGGCAAGGTCTGACCGCGTTTACGCAGCCGTTGCACCACCTCCAGTCCATCCATTCCCGGCATATTGATATCCAGCACCGCCAGAGCGTACATTTCACTGTGCAGAAGATGGTCAGCCGCCAGGCCGTCAAATACGCAGTCCACGGCAAAGCCGTTTTGCACCAGCGCTTTCTCCAGCCAGTGAGCCAGCTCACGGTTATCTTCCGCCAATAAGAGACGCATATCACATCCTGTAAAGTTTCTGCCGCATTGAAAGGGAATTGAAAGGTTATTGTTTTAACAATCACGCAACCGAACTGCTACATGTCGGCTCACATAATCACAAAAATCTTCTTCCGAACCTGAAAAATCCGGACGTCCGGCGTGAGGATAAAAAATGAAAAAACAATTACTTCGTACCCTTACTGCAAGCATTTTATTAATGAGTACCTCTGTTCTGGCGCAGGAGGCGCCGTCGCGAACGGAATGTATCGCGCCAGCCAAACCTGGCGGCGGTTTCGACCTCACCTGTAAGCTGATTCAGGTGAGTTTGCTGGAGACTGGCGCTATCGAGAAACCCATGCGGGTAACGTATATGCCCGGAGGCGTCGGCGCTGTGGCCTATAACGCGATAGTCGCCCAACGCCCTGGCGAACCTGGGACTGTGGTCGCCTTTTCCGGCGGTTCGCTGCTCAACCTGTCGCAGGGGAAATTTGGTCGCTACGGCGTGGATGATGTGCGCTGGCTGGCAAGCGTGGGCACTGATTACGGCATGATCGCCGTGCGTGCGGATTCCCCGTGGAAAACGCTGAAAGATCTGATGACGGCGATGGAAAAAGATCCCAACAGCGTGGTCATTGGCGCTGGCGCCTCTATTGGCAGCCAGGACTGGATGAAGTCGGCATTGCTGGCGCAAAAGGCGAACGTCGACCCGCACAAGATGCGCTACGTTGCCTTTGAAGGCGGCGGCGAGCCGGTGACGGCATTAATGGGCAACCATGTTCAGGTTGTCTCCGGCGATCTCAGTGAAATGGTGCCTTATCTGGGCGGCGACAAAATCCGCGTGCTGGCCGTCTTTTCAGAAAATCGTCTGCCGGGCCAGCTTGCCAATATCCCTACCGCTAAAGAACAGGGCTACGACCTGGTGTGGCCGATTATTCGCGGCTTCTACGTCGGGCCCAAAGTCAGCGATGCCGATTACCAGTGGTGGGTGGACACCTTCAAGAAGCTCCAGCAAACCGACGAGTTTAAAAAGCAGCGCGATCTGCGCGGCCTGTTTGAGTTCGACATGACCGGCCAGCAGCTCGATGACTACGTGAAAAAACAGGTTACTGATTACCGTGAACAGGCGAAAGCCTTCGGACTCGCGAAATAATCGCGGAGGCAATGATGAGCGATCGTATCTTTGCGGGTATCTGGCTGTTGCTCTGTATCGCCGGGCTATTCATCGCCTGGCAGATCCAAAGCGAATACAGCTATGAACCCGTCGGCCCCCGCCCTTTTCCGCTGGGGATTATCGGCCTGATGGCGCTCTGCGCGCTGGCGCTGTTATTGCGCCATCCCGACACGGTGAGCTGGCCGCGCCGCCATGTTCTGCAAAAGCTAATTACCATGATCATCATCCTGTTGATGTATGCCTGGGGATTCGAATGGCTGGGTTTTCCCATCGCCACCGCGCTTCTCACCATGGTTATCGGGATGCTGTTCGGCGCCACGATTCCGGCGGCGGGTATCTCCGGCGCGGTATTAGGCATTCTGCTGTGGTATGCCTTTGACCGGCTGCTTGATGTCACCTTACCTCTCGGCGCCTGGCTGAGTTAACGGAGCAACGATGGATACCTGGATATATCTTTCTCAGGGCTTTGCGGTGGCAATGACGCCGGAAAACCTGGTTATCGCGTTGATTGGCTGCTTCGTGGGCACGATCGTCGGTCTGCTGCCGGGCCTGGGACCGATCAACGGCGTGGCAATCTTACTGCCGCTGGCCTTTGCGTTGCATCTGCCTGCGGAGTCGGCGCTAATTCTGCTGGCGACGGTGTACATTGGCTGTGAGTATGGCGGCAGGATCTCCTCCATATTGCTCAACGTCCCCGGCGATGCGGCGGCGATCATGACGGCGCTGGACGGTTACCCGATGGCGCAGCAAGGAAAAGGCGGCGTAGCGCTGTCGATTTCCGCAGTCAGCTCATTTTTCGGTTCATTAATCGCTATCGGCGGCATCATTCTGTTCGCCCCTTTACTGGCGCAATGGTCGCTGGCCTTCGGTCCGGCGGAATATTTCGCCTTAATGGTTTTTGCCATCGCCTGTCTTGGCAGCATGATGGCGCAAAATCCGCTTAAATCATTTCTGGCAGCGCTGATCGGTCTTGGCCTTGCGACCGTCGGCGTCGACGCCAACACCGGGGTTTATCGCTTTACCTTTGACAGCGTTCATCTTTCCGACGGCGTACAGTTTATCGTCGTGGTGATCGGCCTGTTCTCGGTATCAGAAATACTTTTAATGCTGGAACATACCAGCAGCGGGCAAACAATGGTCCGCAAAACGGGTCGAATGTTGTTCAACCTGAAAGAAGGCGCGCAGTGTATCGGCACCACCCTGCGTTCTTCGGTAATCGGCTTTTTTGTCGGCGTATTGCCCGGCGCCGGGGCGACCATCGCCAGCGCCATTACCTATATGACCGAGAAAAAACTCAGCGGCAACAGCGATAGCTTCGGCAAAGGGGATATTCGCGGCGTCGCGGCGCCGGAGGCGGCAAACAACGCCTCTGCCTGCGGCTCCTTCATCCCGATGCTGACGCTGGGCGTTCCCGGTTCCGGCACTACGGCAGTGATGATGGGGGCGCTGACGCTGTACAACATCACGCCAGGCCCGGCAATGTTCACCGAACAGCCGGATATCGTCTGGGGACTCATCGCTGCGCTGCTGATTGCGAACGTGATGCTGCTGATCATGAATATCCCGTTGATCGGTCTGTTCACCCGTATGCTCACCATTCCGCTGTGGTTCCTGGTACCCGCCATCGCTGCCGTATCGGCGGTAGGGGTGTATGCGGTACACAGCACCACCTTCGATCTGGTGCTGATGGTCGCGCTCGGCGTGTTAGGGTACATTTTACGTAAAATGCACTTCCCCATGTCGCCGCTGATCCTGGGATTCGTACTGGGGGAAATGCTGGAGCAGAACCTGCGCCGCGCACTCTCTATCAGTAACGGCAATATGGCGATTTTGTGGCAAAGCGGCGTTGCCAAAGCCCTGCTGATCATGGCGATCATGGTCATTGTCGTACCGCCAGTGTTACGTCTGATCCGTAAACACAGCCGTAAACCGCAGGTTGACGCCGGTTAATTGACTGCTGAAATACGTTGTACTTGTCCGGCCTACGCGCTCATGTGCCAGGCCGGGCAACCCCGCCAGCATCACTCTCCCCATAACTCGCTCATTTTACCCCCCTTCTTGCCGTTGTCAGGCTCGTGGCACCGTTAACCTCACCTTTCGCATTGTTAAATATTTGTTGTTTTTGATCACAATAATTAAACAAAAGCGGTTATTTCATACGCGTTCCTGAAAAATGTCGATATTTTTAATTTATGGCTACGAAATGAGCATCGCCATGTCTCCCTGACCATCTACCGAGAGGAATGATTCTGATGAATGCACTGACTGCCGTAAAAGCGAACACAGATGATTTAGCCCAACGCCATACTGGTTTCACCCTTGCCCCTTCGGCGCAGTCGCCGCGCCTGCTGGCGTTAACGTTTACGGCGGATACCACAAGACAATTTCTCCATCAGGTTGCGCAGTGGCCGGTGCAGGCGCTGGAATACAAATCTTTCTTACGTTTTAAAATCGGCAAGATCCTCGACGATCTGTGCGGCAATCAGCTACAACCGCTGTTGATCAAAACGCTCCTCAACCGTGCACAAGGCGCGCTGTTGATCAGCGCCGAAGGGATCGATGATGTCGCACAGGCAGAAGAGATGGTCAAACTGGCGACGGCGGTGGCGCATCTTATTGGTCGCTCCAACTACGATGCGATGAGCGGCCAGTATTACGCGCGTTTCGTGGTCAAAAACGTCGACAACTCCGACAGTTATCTGCGCCAGCCCCACCGCGTAATGGAACTGCACAATGACGGCACCTATGTTGAGGAGGTGACCGACTACGTGCTGATGATGAAAATCGACGAACAAAATATGGAAGGCGGTAATTCGCTGCTGCTGCACCTTGATGACTGGGAACATCTGGAGTCGTTTTTTACCCATCCGCTGGCGCGTCGCGTCATGCGCTGGGCGGCGCCGCCAAGCAAAAATGTTAGTCATGACGTCTGGCACCCGGTGTTTGATGTCGACCAACAAGGCCGCCCGGTCATGCGTTATATCGACCAGTTCGTCCAGCCAAAAGACTTTGAAGAAGGCGTCTGGCTCAGCGAGCTTTCAGACGCGCTGGAAACCAGTCAAAACATCCTCTCCGTGCCGGTACCGGTCGGCAAATTCCTGCTGATTAACAATCTATTCTGGCTACATGGACGCGATCGTTTTACGCCGCATCCTGACTTGCGTCGCGAGCTGATGCGCCAGCGCGGTTACTTCGCCTACGCCGCCAGCCATTATCAAACTCACCAATAAGCGCCACGGCGAAGGAATTACGCGGATGTATGATTTTGTGATTATCGGCGGCGGCATTATCGGCATGTCGACCGCCATGCAACTTATTGATCTCTATCCGGATGCGCGCATCGCGTTGCTGGAAAAAGAGTCCGCGCCAGCCTGCCACCAGACCGGGCATAACAGCGGCGTGATCCATGCCGGGGTGTACTACACGCCCGGCAGCCTCAAAGCGCGGTTTTGTCTGGCGGGCAATCAGGCGACCAAAACCTTTTGCGATCAAAACAACATCCGCTACGACACCTGCGGCAAAATGTTGGTCGCCACCTCGGAGCTGGAAATGGCGCGGATGCGCGCGCTATGGGAGCGGACGGCGGCCAACGGCTTAGAGCGCGAGTGGTTAAGCGCGGCGGAGCTGCGTGAACGCGAACCCAATATCATTGGCCTGGGCGGGATTTTTGTCCCTTCCAGCGGGATTGTCAGCTATCGCGATGTCGCGACGGCCATGGCGAACCGCTTTCAGGCCAAAGGCGGCGAGATCATCTACCATGCCGAGGTCAGCGCGCTGACAGAACATGCCGCTGGCATTGTTATTCGCACCTCGCAAGGTCGGGAAATAGAAACCGCTACGCTTATCGGCTGTGCAGGACTGATGGCGGATCGGCTGGTCAAAATGCTGGGCGTGGAGCCCGGTTTTATTATCTGCCCTTTCCGCGGCGAGTACTTTCGTCTGGCCCCGCGACACAACCGGATCGTTAACCATTTGATCTACCCGATCCCCGATCCGGCAATGCCGTTTCTCGGCGTCCATCTTACCCGCATGATCGACGGCAGTGTCACGGTCGGGCCGAATGCGGTGCTGGCGCTTAAACGCGAAGGCTACCGTAAGCGCGACGTTTCCTTCACCGACACCCTGGAGATTTTCCGCTCCGCCGGCATTCGCCGCGTACTGCAAAACCATCTGCTTTCCGGGCTGGGCGAGATGAAAAACTCGCTGTGCAAAAGCGGCTATTTGCGGCGAGTACAAAAGTATTGCCCCAGCCTGACCGTCAACGATCTCCAGCCCTGGCCGGCAGGCGTGCGGGCGCAGGCGGTTTCACCGGACGGCAAACTGATTGATGATTTTCTGTTTGTCACGACGCCGCGTTCCATTCACACCTGTAACGCCCCCTCCCCGGCGGCGACATCAGCGATACCTATCGGCGCGCATATCGTCAGCAAAGTTCAGGCGCTACGCGAAAGCCAGAGCAACCCCGGACGTACGCTGCGTGCGGCACGCAGCGTGGACGCACTACACGCCGCATTTACCCGTTAACCCTTCAGACAGGAAGCAATTATGCAACTTAACGACTCTACCCTGTTCCGCCAGCAGGCCTTTATCGATGGCGACTGGCGCGACGCGCGCGGCGGCGATGTCATCCCCGTGAGCAACCCCGCCAACGGGAAACCGCTTGGCAATGTGCCCAAAATGGGGGCGGAAGAGACGCGCGACGCCATCAACGCCGCCAATCGCGCCCTGCCCGCCTGGCGCGCGCTCACCGCCAAAGAGCGAGCCAATATCCTGCGTCGCTGGTTCAATCTGATGATGGAACATCAGGACGATTTGGCGCGTCTGATGACGCTGGAACAGGGTAAACCGCTGGCGGAAGCGAAAGGCGAAATTAGCTACGCCGCCTCGTTTATTGAATGGTTCGCCGAAGAGGGGAAACGTATCTATGGCGACACGATTCCAGGTCATCAGGCCGATAAACGGCTGCTGGTGATTAAGCAGCCCATCGGCGTCACCGCCGCGATTACCCCGTGGAACTTTCCCTCGGCAATGATCACCCGTAAAGCCGGCCCCGCGCTGGCCGCAGGCTGCACAATGGTACTCAAACCCGCCAGCCAGACGCCGTTTTCCGCGCTGGCGCTGGCGGAACTGGCCCGGCGCGCCGGAATTCCCGCAGGCGTATTTAACGTCGTTACCGGTTCGGCAGGCGATATCGGCGGCGAGCTGACCAGCAACCCGCTGGTACGCAAACTGTCGTTTACCGGCTCGACGGAGATTGGCCGCCAGCTAATGGAACAATGCGCCAAAGACATTAAAAAAGTGTCGCTGGAGTTGGGCGGCAATGCGCCGTTTATCGTCTTTGACGATGCCGATCTGGATAAAGCCGTTGAGGGCGCGCTGGCTTCGAAGTTTCGCAACGCCGGGCAGACCTGTGTCTGCGCCAATAGATTGTATGTTCAGGACGGCGTTTACGATCGTTTTGCGGAAAAACTCAACCAGGCGGTAAATAAGCTCGCGGTCGGTGACGGCCTGCAAGCCGACGTCGCTATCGGGCCGCTGATTGATGAAAAAGCCGTGGCGAAAGTCCAGGAACATATCGCCGACGCGCTGGAAAAAGGCGCCCGCGTCATTACGGGCGGTGAAGCGCACAAATTGGGCGGCAACTTCTTTCAACCGACCATTCTGGCGGATGTTCCTGATAACGCGAAAGTCGCCAAAGAAGAGACATTCGGGCCGCTCGCGCCTCTGTTCCGCTTCAGCGACGAGGCGGACGTCATCAGGCAGGCTAACGATACTGAATTCGGCCTGGCAGCCTATTTTTATGCACGCGATTTAAGCCGCGTTTTCCGCGTCGGCGAAGCGCTGGAATACGGCATCGTCGGTATTAATACCGGCATTATCTCCAACGAAGTCGCGCCTTTCGGCGGCATTAAGGCCTCCGGATTAGGCCGTGAAGGTTCCAAATACGGCATCGAAGATTATTTAGAAATCAAATATATGTGCATCGGCCTTTAACAGGAGAGTCGCTAATGAATACCAATAACGCTTTAATGCAGCGCCGTCATAACGCCGTTCCTCGCGGCGTGGGCCAGATTCACCCAATTTTCGCCGAGCGGGCGGAAAATTGTCGGGTCTGGGATGTCGAAGGCCGTGAGTATCTCGATTTCGCGGGCGGCATTGCCGTCCTGAACACCGGTCATTTACATCCGGGCATTGTTTCAGCGGTCGAAGCGCAGTTGAAGAAACTGTCCCATACCTGTTTTCAGGTGCTGGCCTATGAACCGTATCTGGCGTTGTGCGAACGCATGAACCAGAAGGTACCGGGCGATTTCGCCAAAAAAACGTTGCTGGTCACGACCGGTTCAGAAGCGGTTGAAAACGCCGTGAAAATCGCCCGCGCGGCAACAAAACGCAGCGGCGCTATCGCGTTTAGCGGCGCTTACCACGGTCGTACCCACTACACGCTCTCTCTGACCGGGAAAGTACACCCGTACTCTGCTGGTATGGGATTGATGCCAGGCCATGTCTACCGCGCGCTTTATCCTTGCCCGCTACACAACATCAGCGACGACGACGCGATCGCCAGCATTGAACGCATCTTTAAAAATGATGCCGCGCCGGAAGATATCGCCGCCATTATTATTGAGCCGGTACAGGGCGAAGGCGGATTTTACGCCGCCTCTCCCGCGTTTATGCAGCGACTGCGCGCGCTATGCGACCAACACGGCATTATGTTGATTGCCGACGAAGTGCAAAGCGGCGCGGGCCGGACCGGTACGCTGTTCGCCATGGAACAGATGGGCGTTGCGGCAGATATTACCACGTTTGCGAAATCGATCGCCGGCGGCTTTCCGCTGGCAGGCGTTACCGGCCGGGCAGACGTGATGGACGCTATCGCGCCGGGCGGGCTGGGCGGCACCTATGCCGGAAACCCGATTGCCTGCGCCGCCGCGCTGGCGGTACTGGACATTTTCGAGCAGGAAAATCTACTGCAAAAGGCGAATACGCTTGGCAAAACGCTGCGCGATGGCCTGATGGAGATAGCGGAAACGCACCGTGAGATTGGTGACGTGCGCGGACTGGGCGCCATGATCGCCATTGAGTTGTTCGAAAATGGCGACCCCGGCAAACCGAACGCGGCTCTGACCGCCGACATTGTGACCCGCGCCCGCGAGAAAGGGTTAATTCTGCTCTCCTGCGGTCCTTACTACAACATCTTGCGCATCCTCGTTCCACTCACTATTGAGGCCTCGCAGATTCGGCAAGGCCTGGAGATTATCGCCCAGTGCTTTGATGAGGCGAAACAAGCGTAATGTCCAATAAGCAGCGTCGGGTGGCGACGTAACTGTCTTATCCGGCCTACAAAAACCGTTTCGATTGTAGGCCGAATAAGCCAGGCGCCATCCGGTAAACGAGCGCAATAACAATAAAGAGGTTTTAGGATGGGGCAATTGTCAGAATCACATGCATTAGGGGGCGGGCTGAAATCACGCCACGTCACCATGTTATCGATCGCCGGCGTCATCGGCGCCAGCCTGTTTGTCGGTTCCAGCGTGGCGATTGCGGAGGCCGGCCCTGCGGTACTGCTGGCCTATCTGTTCGCAGGACTTTTAGTCGTCATGATTATGCGAATGCTGGCTGAAATGGCCGTCGCCACACCGGATACCGGTTCTTTTTCCACCTATGCGGATAAAGCGATCGGCCCCTGGGCCGGGTATACCATCGGCTGGTTATACTGGTGGTTTTGGGTGCTGGTTATTCCGCTGGAGGCCAATATTGCCGCCATTATTCTGAATTCATGGATACCGGGTATTCCGGTATGGCTATTTTCATTAGTGATTACGCTTGCCTTAACCGGAAGCAATTTATTGAGCGTCAAAAATTACGGCGAGTTCGAATTCTGGCTGGCGCTATGTAAAGTAATTGCCATTCTGGCGTTTATCGCGCTGGGCGCGACAGCGATTAGCGGTTTTTATCCGTATGCTGAGGTAAGCGGTATCTCCCGGCTATGGGATCACGGTGGTTTTATGCCTAACGGCTTCGGCGCGGTGTTAAGCGCCATGTTGATCACCATGTTCTCTTTTATGGGCGCGGAAATCGTCACTATTGCTGCCGCGGAATCCGATACGCCGGATAAACATATCGTACGCGCCACCAATTCTGTTATCTGGCGAATTTCCATCTTTTACTTGTGTTCCATTTTTGTGGTGGTGGCGCTGATCCCGTGGAATATGCCGGGTCTGAAAAGCGTAGGTTCGTACCGCTCGGTACTGGAGCTGCTTCATATTCCGCACGCAAAATTCATTATGGACTGCGTGATTTTGTTGTCGGTGACCAGTTGTCTGAACTCCGCATTATATACCGCCTCCCGGATGCTCTATTCCCTTAGCCGCCGCGGCGATGCGCCTGCGATAATGGGAAAAACTAACCGTAGCAAAACGCCCTGGGTAGCGGTTCTCCTCTCTACCGGCGCGGCCTTTTTAACCGTTATCGTCAATTATTATGCCCCGGCAAAAGTGTTTAAATTTCTTATCGACAGTTCCGGCGCCATCGCGCTGCTGGTCTATCTGGTGATTGCGATTTCGCAATTGCGGATGCGTAAAATTCTGCTGGCGCAGGGCGGAGAAATTAAGCTGAAAATGTGGCTTTATCCGTGGCTCACCTGGCTGGTTATCGGCTTTATCTGCTTTGTCCTGGTGGTGATGCTGTTTCGACCGGCACAGCAACTAGAAGTCATTTCGACCGGGCTGTTAGGGCTGGGCATAATAGGTACTGTCCCCATTATGTCTCGCTGGAAAAAACTGATAAGGTGGCAAAAAGCCCCCCTGCAAAACCTACGTTAGTTATTCCCGGCGTCAGCCGGGAAGCTTCTCAGGAGTAAAAGATGACCGCCCTTTCCCAACCGACGGCCATAGATGGCTATCGCTGGCTTAAAAATGACATTATTCGCGGCACTTATCAGCCGGATGAGAAACTGCGGATGAGTTTATTAACCGCCCGCTATGCGCTTGGCGTAGGGCCGCTGCGCGAGGCGCTGTCACAACTGGTGGCGGAACGGCTGGTCACCGTGGTGAATCAAAAAGGCTATCGCGTGGCATCCATGTCAGAGGCGGAACTCCTCGATATTTTTGACGCGCGCGCCAATATGGAAGCGATGCTGGTACGCCTGGCGATTGAACGCGGCGATGATGCGTGGGAGGCGGAGATCCTGGCGCGAGCGCATATGCTCAGTAAACTGGAAGCCAGCGATGCCAGTGAACATATGCTCGATGAATGGGATCAGCGCCACCAGGCGTTCCATTCCGCCATTGTCGCCGGGTGCGGCTCCCACTATCTGCTACAGATGCGCGAACGCTTATTTGACCTGGCGGCCCGCTACCGCTTTATTTGGTTACGTGAAACCGTTCTGTCCGTC
Source organism: Salmonella sp. SAL03688 (assembly GCF_046551895.1). Classification (NCBI taxonomy): domain Bacteria; kingdom Pseudomonadati; phylum Pseudomonadota; class Gammaproteobacteria; order Enterobacterales; family Enterobacteriaceae; genus Salmonella; species Salmonella sp. SAL03688. The sequence continues at coordinate 324,023 of NZ_JBGDVI010000002.1, read as the reverse complement.
GAGATGCTGGAAGATAAACATATCCAGCATCACACGCTAACCGAAGCGATACTGGCGCGCGAGGCGGCACGCGCCAGCGAATTAATGCGTCAGCATTTGCTGACGCCGATTCCCATTATTCGCCAGGCGATGGCAGGGAAAATGTAGCCTGGCGCGGCCTGATAGCCATTATTCTTCAGGAATACGCAACACTTGTCCCGGATATATTTTTTCCGGGCTTTTCAGCATCGGTTTATTTGCCTCGAAGATTTTATTATACAGATTGGCGTTACCATACACTTGCTTTGAAATAGCGCTCAGGGTGTCGCCTGATTTTACGGTATAAAACTGACTTTCAGCCGCTGGCGTCGTGGTTTTAACCTGATCGTCAACGCTGCTAATCCCGGCGATATTCCCCACGGCAACCAGAATTTTTTCTTTTGCCTCCTGACTCAGCCCATCCCCCGTCACTGTCGCTTTTCCATCCGCAATTTGCACATTCACTTTATCAGCGTCGGGTATTCCCGTTTTATTTAAATGTTCCTGGACTTTTTTCGCCTGATCGTCCTTATCATGATTAGCGGTTACCGCGTCCCAGAGTTTTTCACCTGCATCTTTTACAAAATTGAAAAGTCCCATATTCACCTCGCTTGTCAAAAATACACACAAAGAAAAGTGTAGCAGAGGGAATGAGGTTATCCTGATAAGCGGCGCTTATGCGCCGCCGGTGGCCGGTAATTAATGACGCATCTGAACCCAAAATGCGTGGATAAGCCCCGGAATATATCCGAGTAATGTCAGCAGGATATTAAGGATAAATGCCCAACCGAACCCTTTTCCTAAAAGTACGCCGAGCGGAGGCAAAATAATCGTAAATACAATTCTCCAGAAACCCATATACACTCCATACAAGCAAAATTAGTCATTGTTTAAAAAGAGATTTTATCTCTAAGCATAGTCAGTTTACCTGAGCCTGCCAGTCGCGCGCCGCGCTTTTACCCTCCTTTACGCTTTTTACGCTGGCATCAGGTTGATGTTTATTTTAGAATTAACTAAATTTAGAAAATACTTAAATAACTATGACAGAGCTTGAACAACTTCAGGCCAGCGCAGAACAGGCGGCGGCCCTGCTCAAAGCGATGAGCCACCCAAAAAGATTACTGATTTTATGTATGCTTTGCGGTTCGCCAAAAACCAGCGCAGGCGAACTGGCGCGCATTACCGGGCTAAGCCCCTCCGCGACGTCGCAGCATCTGGCGCGGATGCGGGAAGAAGGGCTGATTGATAGTCAACGCGATGCCCAGCGCATTCACTATTTCATTAAAAATGAGGCGGTTAATACGCTTATCGCCACGTTAAAGAATCTCTATTGTCCATAAGGAGGCACGATGTCCATTGGGATAGTTTCCCCCCGTGAGGCGCAAGCGCTGATAGCGCAAGGCGCGAAACTGATTGATGTACGCGACGCCGACGAATATCTGCGCGAGCATATTCCACATGCGCAACTGGCGCCGCTTTCCCGGCTTGAACAGGGCGATTTGCCCGCCAATCTGCGAGCGGAACAGATTATTTTTCACTGTCAGTCAGGTAAACGAACCAGCAGCAATGCAGCAAAACTACAGGCCATTGCCGCCCCAGCTCAGGTCAGTCTACTGGAAGGCGGTATCGACGGATGGAAAGCGGCAGGATTGCCCGTCACAGAAGACAAATCGCAACCGTTGCCGCTGATGCGTCAGGTGCAAATCGCCGCCGGCGGGTTGACGTTGCTTGGGGTGATTCTGGGCTATACGGTCCACGGCGGCTTTTTCCTCATTAGCGGTTTTGTCGGGGCCGGGTTAATGCTGGCAGGCATGACCGGCTTCTGCGGAATGGCGCGACTACTGGAAAAAATGCCCTGGAATACCCGTACTCATTAAGCGGTACCTTCACCACGCGTCGGTAAGTGTGTAGTAGACTGAAGGCGGGTTTATAGCATTGTTCAACAGGAGGGCGTGATGTTCACACCAGGCGATTTTGTACAGCCCCGAATGGGGGGGCCGAAACTGAAAGTGATTGAAGTCAACGAGGATCATATTGTCGCGGTACAGGTCGGTAATGAGCAGGGCGAAAAATTGATCCTCAAAGCGGCAGATGTCACCCCCTATTGCGAAGAGGGCGATTTTGGCGTGTGCTGATTTATCAGAATGAGCATGGCGCAACGTTCCCTGAGTCCCGATTAATAGAGACAGGAAACGAAGCGCCATCAGTTAAAGGTTATCCGTGATTAGATTAAGAAATCATCCAGAGATTTCCCCGCCGCCAGCGCCTGGGCAATCGGTTTAGGCGTACGACCTTGTCCGGTCCAGGTTTTTTCTTCGCCATTGAAATCAGTAAAACGATATTTTGCCGGACGCGGCTGGCGCTTTTTAGCAGAACGCGGCATTGCTGAATCCATGGCAAATAACTCTTCCGGGTTAATACCGTCTGCTTTCATCAGCTCCAGAAAGGCATTAATTTTCTCCTGCTTCTCGGCAAGCTGGCGTTGCTGCAATTCTTCTTCTTCGCGTCTTTCTTTAGTGACAACCCTGAATTTTTCGAGCATTTCTTCAAGAACGTCAATGGAGAATTCGCGAGCCATAGCGCGCAGCGTGCGGATATTATTTAAGTTCTGTAACATCAAATTCATATCAATAAAAACCTTTTAACGCAGAAAACAAAAACTATTACAGGCGGTATTGTATGCGATTATTGATTATATTTCCAGATCCTAAAGTTCATACAGATATACTCAGTATAACTCGATTAATTATATTAATCTGTTAACCAGAAGGTTATATTCATTACCCCCTGTGTGTTTCAGGTTATTCTGCCTACGGTATATCTGTAGGTTTCCCGTTCGGCTGTTTATACCCTTCATTCTTCAAGTTGCTTATGTGTTGGCTACGGATTACCCGGCCCATCCATAGGCCTCGCCCTGACGGGTCGTCGCACGCGACGTTCAAATCTGCTCCCCGCAGATTTGTCGCTCCCCCCCCAGTCACATCGTTATCTATGCTCCTGGGGATTCACTCCCTTGCCGCCTTTAAACAACTCGAAATCCATAGCGTATATAGCGTATTGCGTATCTCAGTAACCGCGGTGGCCCTCACGGTGGCTGACCTTATACAGAAGTGAATATTTCAGCACAATAATAGATTAACCATTCAAAAATCATCATCAGAGCTTTATGCTAAAAATGCCCCTGCAATAGCTATAATTATGCTGAGAAAAGTAGAGCGCGTGCCGTTAGCCGAGAATACATCGCATCTGACAACATTTGGAATGTGGCTGAAAATCGCCAGAAAAACAATGCATTATAATGCATTGATTTAAAAGTAATTAATGACTAACAACAACGAAAATCTCGCCGCGAGCAAAAAACAAACAAACACAGAGTATTTTATCGACAAAAAGCCTATAAATAAAAATATTACACTAGTTGATAGTTATTATATAGGGATATACTCTATGCAAAGACAAAAGTGCTTTATGATTTCACTACCAACCATCACCTCATTCTGATTGATACGCCACAAGGAGCATTAACATGTTCTCTCCACAGTCACGCTTGCGTCATGCCGTAGCAGACACGTTTGCGATGGTTGTTTACTGTTCTGTTGTGAACATGTTGATCGAGATATTCCTCTCCGGAATGAGCTTTGAGCAGTCGCTTTCTTCCAGGCTGGTGGCGATACCTGTCAACATTTTGATTGCATGGCCATACGGCGTTTACCGCGATCTGATTATGCGCGTCGCGCGTAAGGCAAGCCCGGCGGGATGGGCCAAAAACCTGGCGGATGTATTGGCTTATGTCACCTTTCAGTCACCCGTTTATATTATCATCTTGCTGACCGTCGGTGCCGGCTGGCATCAGATAGTGGCCGCCGTGAGTTCAAACATTGTTGTTTCAATGTTAATGGGCGCGGTTTATGGCTACTTCCTGGATTATTGTCGTCGCCTGTTTAAAGTGAGCAGCTATCATCAGGCTAAGGCATAAGTTAACGTCGCGACTGGCTTTGCCAGTCGCGCTTTTAGTCGCTTTTTTCGTCGCCAAAAAGCCCATTCAGATAACGTTCTAACGCTATTCGGGAGCTAAAGCCGTGGGGAATACCGTAATGTTCGTGGGTCTCGCCGCCTAAATAGAGCGGAAAATTTTGGTAGTGATCGCAGGTTTTAATATCCGAAGCCGGGTCAGCCAGTGATGAGCTACGGTCTTTTAATCTGGGGTGAATGATCAGCGCGGTACGCCCCATACGCGCCTCGCGGTTAACATAAACATAATTCTCGCCGCGTCGATAACCATACGTCTTATTCGTCACCACATCGACGGTAAACCCTGCCTTTTCCAGTACCCGCGCCACCTCGTCAGGTCGTAAATACATATTTTATCCTCATTCTCTTTTACTGCGGGCTTACCTTACCCGATAGCGCGTTATCAACGCTTTCAGAAAAGTCCAGAAACGCATGATATCGCCGTAACAAGCCTCAGCAGGTAAAAATATGAACTACACTGAAAGCTACATCGAAATCAATGGAGGATCATATGCTTAACAAACCGAACCGAAACGACGTCGATGATGGTGTTCAGGATATTCAGAATGATGTCAATCGATTAGCCGACAGTCTGGAAGATGTCCTTAAATCCTGGGGAAGCGATGCGAAAGACGAAGCCGAGGCTGCGCGACGTAAAGCACAGGCGTTGCTGAAAGAGACCCGAGCGCGGATGCAGGGTCGTACTCGCGTAAAACAAGCCGCCTGTGATGCGATGGGGTGCGCGGATACGTTTGTGCGTGAAAAACCCTGGTGTAGCGTAGGAACCGCCGCAGCGGTAGGGATTTTTATCGGGGCGCTGCTTAGCCTGCGTCGCTAACGACGTGCGCTGCCGGATGGCGACATACTTTATTGGGCCTGCATCATTGCCGCAGGCCCAGGTCGCGCCATTCGGCGAAACGGTTACCGTATCGCCTGCCGAAGCTGCCATGCGACCTGTTTCGCCATGGCGGCGGAAGTAATATTGGTAAACGACAGTAAAATGCCCCCCTTTCCTGACGAAACCACTCGCCAACGGCTTAGCGCCTGTACCGCCAGTCCGGCCTGATTCGCTTTCGCTACCTGCGCTTTATCATCGCCTTCAACCTCAATAACCAGTTGAATACCGCCTTTCTGTAATGTCACGACAAATCCCTGTTCTGCCAGCGCCTCTTCAATCCATAACCGTCGCTGAGCATAATGTTGACGCATCTTTTTCAGATGCCGCCAGAAATGGCCATCACGGATAAAATCAGCCAGCGTGTGCTGCCATAACAACGGTACGCTACAGGGCATCAGCGACACCTGCTGGCGGAAAGGCTCAATCTGCTTTATCGGCACCACCAGCCAGGCGGTACGTAATGCCGGAAAGAGCGACTTACTGAACGTTCCGGCGTAAATCACTCGCTGCGGGGCATCCAGACTCTTGAGCGGCGGAAGCGGTTTACCGTGATAACGAAATTCGCTGTCGTAGTCATCTTCAATAATCCAGGCCTGCACATTCGCCGCCCATGCCAGAAGTTGCCGTCGGCGAGTTAACGACAGCGCCACCCCCAACGGACTTTGATGGGCGGGCGTCACCAATGCAAAGCGTCCCTGCGGGCAATCCCGCATCCCCGCCGCGACATTCAGCCCATCGGCATCGACCGGAATCGGCGCCAGCGTAATCCCCTCCTGCGTTATCACCGGGCGAATTAACGGAAAGCCGGGATCTTCCACCCACATGCTGTCTCCCGGCACAGACAATGTACGCAGGATTAGCCGCATAGAATCCGCATAACCGGAGGTAATAAATACCTGTTCCGGCAGACATTCAATGCTACGCGAAACCCGCAGGTAATCGACTATCGCCTGGCGCAAAATCGCCTCGCCGCAGACGTCGCCTAATGCCAGATCGAAGCGTGTCTGCGTGCGCAACCGACGCCCCATTACTCGCGCCCACTTCTCGCGTGGAAAGAGATCCAGCGCCGGTAACCCCATCTGAAAGGGTTTCGGCTCCGGACTTTCTCCGGCAAAAACAGCGGGTATCGGCGGCGCCGTCTCAAACCGTAGAGCGTTGCTCACAAACGTGCCTGCCTGGCCACGTCGCTCCAGCCAGCCCTGCGCCACCAGCTCGCCATAGGCATTTTCCACCGTGGCGCGAGAAACGCCCAGTTCCTGCGCCCACGTCCGACTGGAAGGCAAACGCGTTCCGGGCGCGAGTTCTCCTTGCTCAATGGCCGTTTTTAACTGACGAGCGATGTGCTGATAGCGCGGCATATGGTCTGCTTTTTCTGTAAAAATATGGCTCTCTTTTACAGACCATTATAGTGCTACAGTGCTCGTCATCAACACGAGGAGAAACATGATGACGACGTTACGCCAACCCTATTATGAACTGAGCCCGGAGGTTTATAGCGCTCTGGTGCAGGCGAAAAACGCGCTGGAAAAGAGCACGCTTGACCTCACTCTAATGGAGCTGATTTACCTGCGTGTTTCGCAAATAAATGGCTGTGCATTTTGCCTGGAGATGCACAGTAAAGCGCTGCGTAAGGCTGGCGTAAATCAAGCTAAATTAGATGCGCTGGCAGGATGGCGGGTAAGCCACCATTTCAGCGAGCAAGAGTGCGCGGCGTTAGCCTGGGCGGAATCGGTGACGTACATTGCTGAAACCCACGCCGAAGATAATGTTTACCTGCCGCTGCTCGATCATTTCAGCGCGCGTGAAATCAGCGATCTGACCTTCGCCATCGGTTTAATGAACTGCTTTAACCGTCTGGCGATCGGTATGCGAATGTGACGCATTGTTGCCGGATGGCGCTGATGTCAGCCAACTCTGTTATGCGTCAACCTGCAGGCCGGATCGGGCGTTCACGCCGACATCCGGCAAAAATTAGCCATGCCGCCCCTACCCCGCTGCGTTCATCAGCGACGTTAAAATCAATCGAAAATTCCCATATCTTGTATGGTTGAATCTTAATTCAACTACATCTAGTATTCCCTGTATCAATACACGACAATCCGACGCGTTTCATCGCGCCGTTTTCTCATTTTAAATGGAAATACGAATCATGAGCATTACTATTTACACTCGCAATAACTGTGTTCAGTGCCACGCCACAAAGCGGGCGATGGAAAGCCGTGGATTTGAATTTGAGATGGTGAACGTCGATCTGGTGCCGGATGCAGCGGATACGCTCCGGGCGCAAGGGTTTCGTCAATTACCGGTGGTGATGGCGGGCGATTTGAGCTGGTCTGGCTTCCGCCCGGACATGATTAACCGTCTGCACCCGACACCCCACGCGGTAAACGCATGAGCGCGCTCGTCTACTTCTCCAGCAGCTCTGAAAATACGCACCGTTTTATGCAGCGTCTGGGGCTGCCTGCCACGCGTATTCCGCTCAATGAACGGGAGCGAATTCAGGTAGACGAACCGTACATTCTGGTTGTGCCGTCATACGGCGGCGGCGGGATGGCCGGTGCGGTGCCGCGACAGGTGATCCGCTTTTTAAATGATGAACACAACCGGGCGCGCATTCGCGGCGTCATTGCCTCCGGTAATCGCAATTTCGGCGATGCCTGGGGATGCGCTGGCGATGTGATAGCACAAAAATGCGGCGTACCCTGGCTGTACCGCTTTGAGCTCATGGGCACACAACGCGACATCGATAACGTCCGAAAAGGAGTAAATGAATTTTGGCAACAACTACCCCGGAGCGCGTAATGCAGGAAACCATGGATTACCACGCCCTGAACGCGATGCTGAATCTTTATGATAAAGCAGGCCATATTCAGTTCGACAAGGACCAGCAGGCGATCGACGCCTTCTTTGCCGCCCACGTCCGCCCGCATTCCGTGACGTTTGCCAGCCAGCATGAACGTCTGGAGACGCTGGTTCGGGAAGGGTATTACGATGACGCCGTCCTCGCGCGTTACGACCGCGCCTTCGTCCTCCGCCTGTTCGAGCACGCCCACGCCAGCGGCTTTCGCTTCCAGACGTTTCTTGGCGCCTGGAAGTTCTATACCAGTTACACGCTGAAAACCTTCGACGGCAAACGTTATCTGGAACACTTTGAAGATCGGGTGACAATGGTGGCGTTGACGCTGGCGCAGGGTGACGAAACGCTGGCCACCCAACTGACCGATGAAATGCTTTCTGGTCGCTTTCAGCCCGCCACCCCGACTTTTTTAAATTGCGGCAAACAGCAGCGTGGGGAACTGGTCTCCTGCTTCCTGCTCCGTATCGAAGACAATATGGAGTCGATCGGGCGGGCGGTGAATTCGGCGCTACAACTCTCCAAACGCGGCGGCGGCGTCGCGTTTTTACTCTCCAATCTGCGCGAGGCGGGCGCGCCGATCAAACGCATTGAGAATCAGTCTTCCGGCGTGATCCCGGTGATGAAAATGCTGGAAGACGCGTTTTCGTATGCCAACCAGCTTGGCGCGCGCCAGGGGGCCGGCGCGGTTTATCTCCATGCGCACCACCCGGATATTCTGCGTTTTCTGGATACCAAACGGGAAAACGCTGACGAAAAAATCCGGATCAAAACGCTCTCTCTCGGCGTGGTGATCCCGGACATCACCTTCCGGCTGGCGAAAGAAAACGCGCAAATGGCGCTCTTTTCGCCCTATGACGTACAACGACGCTACGGCAAACCGTTTGGCGATATCGCCATTAGCGAACGGTACGATGAATTAATTGCCGATCCGCACGTGCGTAAAACCTATATTAACGCCCGCGACTTTTTTCAAACACTGGCGGAAATTCAGTTCGAATCCGGGTATCCCTACATCATGTTTGAAGATACGGTAAACCGCGCGAATCCCATTGCTGGGCGCATTAATATGAGTAATCTGTGCTCGGAAATTTTACAGGTCAATAGCGCCTCCCGTTACGACGATAACCTTGACTATACCCACATCGGGCATGACATCTCCTGCAATCTCGGCTCGCTGAATATCGCTCACGTCATGGATTCACCGGACATTGGTCGTACCGTAGAAACCGCTATTCGCGGCCTGACGGCGGTGTCGGACATGAGCCATATACGCAGCGTGCCCTCAATAGCCGCCGGTAATGCCGCCTCTCATGCCATCGGTCTGGGCCAGATGAATCTGCATGGCTATCTGGCGAGAGAAGGCATTGCCTACGGTTCGCCGGAGGCGTTGGATTTCACCAATCTCTATTTTTACACCATTACCTGGCATGCCGTGCATACTTCAATGCGGCTAGCCCGCGAACGCGGCAAAACCTTCGCCGGATTTGCGCAGTCGCGCTATGCCAGCGGCGACTATTTTACGCAGTATTTACAGGACGACTGGCAACCGAAAACAGCGAAAGTCAGGGCGCTATTTGCCCGCAGCGGCATTACGCTGCCCACACGAGAAATGTGGCTAAAGCTGCGCGACGATGTGATGCGCTATGGCATCTATAACCAAAATTTGCAGGCGGTGCCGCCGACCGGTTCGATTTCTTACATTAATCATGCAACCTCCAGCATTCATCCGATTGTGGCCAAAATTGAGATTCGCAAAGAGGGCAAAACCGGGCGTGTGTATTACCCCGCGCCGTTTATGACCAATGAAAATCTGGACATGTATCAGGATGCTTACGATATCGGTCCGGAAAAAATTATTGATACCTATGCCGAGGCCACGCGCCACGTCGATCAAGGGCTGTCGCTCACCCTGTTTTTCCCCGATACCGCCACGACCCGCGATATCAACAAGGCGCAGATCTATGCCTGGCGAAAAGGTATTAAGTCACTGTATTACATCCGGCTTCGCCAGTTGGCGCTGGAAGGTACTGAAATTGAAGGCTGCGTATCCTGCGCGCTATAAGGAAAGCCATATGAAATTATCTCGTATTAGCGCCATCAACTGGAACAAGATCCAGGACGACAAAGATCTGGAGGTGTGGAACCGGCTGACCAGTAACTTCTGGCTGCCGGAAAAAGTGCCGTTGTCGAATGATATTCCGGCCTGGCAGACGCTGAGCGCCGCCGAACAGCAGCTCACCATTCGCGTGTTTACGGGTCTTACGCTGCTCGACACTATCCAGAACATCGCAGGCGCGCCGTCGTTAATGGCAGATGCCATCACGCCGCATGAAGAGGCAGTGCTGTCGAACATCAGCTTTATGGAAGCGGTACACGCCCGCTCTTACAGTTCTATTTTTTCCACGCTGTGCCAGACGAAAGAGGTTGATGCCGCCTACGCCTGGAGCGAAGAAAACCCGCCGCTTCAGCGTAAGGCGCAGATTATTTTGGCTCATTACGTCAGCGATGAACCGCTAAAGAAAAAAATTGCCAGCGTCTTTTTAGAGTCTTTTCTGTTCTATTCCGGCTTCTGGCTGCCAATGTATTTCTCCAGCCGCGGTAAGCTCACGAACACTGCCGACCTGATTCGTTTAATCATTCGCGATGAAGCGGTTCACGGTTATTATATTGGCTATAAGTATCAGATAGCGCTACAAAAACTATCGGCAATCGAGCGTGAAGAGTTAAAGCTTTTCGCGCTCGATTTGTTGATGGAACTGTACGACAACGAAATCTGCTACACAGAAGCGTTATATGCGGAAACCGGCTGGGTTAACGACGTCAAAGCCTTCTTGTGCTACAACGCCAATAAAGCCTTAATGAACCTGGGTTATGAGGCGTTATTTCCGCCGGAGATGGCAGACGTGAATCCCGCAATCCTTGCCGCGCTCTCGCCGAATGCCGACGAAAACCATGATTTCTTTTCCGGCTCAGGTTCATCTTATGTGATGGGGAAAACAGTCGAAACCGAAGACGAAGACTGGAACTTTTAACCTTACGGGCATGGGAAATAACGTTACATTTTCCATGCCTTTATTTCAAGCAATACCGGGTTAAATCGCGCAAATATTACAACATGTCCTACACTCAATACGAGTGACATTATTCACCTGGATTCTTCCAATTCAGGTGGATTTTTGCTGGTTGTCTCAAAAAATATCTCTCCCTCCCCATTCGCGTTCAGCCCTTATATCATGGGAAATCACAGCCGATAGCACCTCGCAATATTCATGCCAGAAGCAAATTCAGGGTTGTCTCAGATTCTGAGTATGTTAGGGTAGAAAAAGGTAACTATTTCTATCAGGTAACATATCGACATAAGTAAATAACAGGAATCATTCTATTGCATGGCAATTAAATTAGAAGTGAAGAATCTGTATAAAATATTTGGAGAGCATCCGCAGCGTGCCTTCAAATATATTGAAAAGGGACTATCGAAAGAGCAAATACTGGAAAAAACGGGGCTATCGCTTGGCGTTAAAGACGCCAGTCTGGCCATTGAAGAAGGCGAGATATTTGTCATCATGGGATTATCCGGCTCGGGTAAATCCACAATGGTACGCCTTCTCAATCGCCTGATTGAACCCACCCGCGGACAGGTACTGATTGACGGCGTTGATATTGCCAAAATATCAGACGCTGAGCTTCGCGAGGTGCGCAGGAAAAAGATTGCGATGGTCTTCCAGTCATTTGCGCTCATGCCGCATATGACCGTGCTGGATAATACGGCATTCGGTATGGAATTAGCGGGCATCGCGGCGCAAGAGCGTCGCGAAAAAGCGCTGGACGCCTTGCGTCAGGTGGGGCTTGAGAATTACGCTCACGCCTATCCGGATGAACTTTCCGGTGGGATGCGTCAGCGTGTTGGACTTGCCCGCGCGCTGGCAATCAACCCTGATATCTTATTAATGGATGAAGCGTTTTCCGCCCTCGATCCATTAATTCGTACCGAAATGCAGGATGAGCTGGTGAAATTACAGGCGAAACATCAGCGCACCATTGTCTTTATTTCCCACGATCTTGATGAGGCTATGCGTATTGGCGACAGGATTGCCATTATGCAAAATGGCGAGGTCGTACAGGTTGGTACGCCGGATGAGATCCTGAATAATCCGGCAAATGATTATGTCCGCACGTTCTTCCGTGGCGTGGATATTAGTCAGGTCTTTAGCGCCAAAGATATTGCCCGTCGCAGTCCGGTCGGCTTAATTCGTAAAACGCCAGGTTTTGGTCCCCGTTCGGCACTGAAATTATTACAGGATGAAGACCGTGAATATGGTTACGTCATTGAGCGTGGCAATAAATTCGTGGGCGTCGTGTCCATCGACTCATTAAAAGCGGCATTAAGCCAGGCGCAAGGGATTGAAGCGGCGCTTATCGACGACCCTTTAGTCGTTGACGCGCAAACCCCACTCAGCGAGTTGCTCTCTCACGTCGGCCAGGCGCCCTGCGCGGTGCCGGTTGTCGATGAAGAACACCAGTATGTTGGCATTATTTCAAAACGTATGTTGCTACAGGCTTTAGATCGCGAGGGGGGTAACAATGGCTGATCAAACGAATCCGTGGGATACCGCACAGGTGGCCGATACTACGACGCAAACGGCTGATGCCTGGGGAACACCGGCAGGCGTAGCCACGGACGGCGGCAGTACCGACTGGTTGAACAGCGCGCCCGCGCCAGCCCCTGAACACTTTTCTCTTCTGGACCCGTTCCATAAGACGCTGATCCCGCTGGATAGCTGGGTCACAGAGGGAATCGACTGGGTCGTCACCCATTTCCGTCCCCTTTTTCAGGGGATTCGTGTGCCGGTGGATTACATCCTTAACGGCTTTCAGCAACTGCTGCTGGGAATGCCCGCCCCTGTGGCGATTATTCTCTTTGCGCTGATTGCCTGGCAGGTTTCCGGCGTGGGCATGGGGATCGCAACGCTGATATCGCTGATCGCCATCGGCGCGATCGGCGCCTGGTCGCAGGCGATGATTACCCTGGCGCTGGTATTGACCGCCCTGTTGTTCTGCGTCGTGATCGGATTACCGATGGGAATCTGGCTGGCGCGCAGCCCGCGCGCGGCCAAAATAGTTCGTCCGCTGCTGGATGCGATGCAGACCACGCCCGCGTTTGTCTATCTGGTGCCGATTGTCATGTTATTCGGCATCGGTAACGTGCCGGGCGTGGTGGTGACGATTATTTTTGCTCTACCGCCGATTATACGCCTGACGATCCTGGGCATTAACCAGGTGCCTGCCGACTTAATTGAAGCGTCGCGCTCGTTCGGCGCCAGCCCGCGCCAAATGTTGTTCAAAGTGCAACTACCGCTGGCGATGCCCACCATTATGGCAGGCGTTAATCAGACGCTGATGCTGGCTCTCTCGATGGTCGTCATCGCCTCGATGATTGCGGTCGGCGGGCTTGGCCAGATGGTATTACGCGGCATTGGTCGTCTTGATATGGGGCTGGCAACCGTCGGCGGCGTCGGCATTGTGATTCTCGCCATCATTCTGGACCGTCTGACGCAGGCCGTCGGGCGCGACTCGCGTAGCCGCGGTAACCGTCGCTGGTATACCACCGGTCCTGTTGGGCTAATCACCCGCCCTTTCGTTAAGTAACTCTCCTGACGCCCGGTGACATTGCGCTTACCGGGCTTACAACTCCCTACCATAATTAAAGGAACAACGATGCGACATACCGTGATATTTGCCTCAGCGTTTGCCACCCTTGTCACCGCCAGCGCTTTCGCTGCCGACCTGCCTGGCAAAGGCATTACCGTTCAACCTATCCAAAGCACGATTTCTGAAGAGTCCTTCCAGACGTTACTGGTCAGCCGGGCGCTGGAAAAGTTGGGTTATACCGTAAATAAGCCGAGTGAAGTCGATTACAACGTAGGCTATACCTCCATCGCCTCTGGCGATGCGACGTTTACCGCCGTGAACTGGCAGCCGCTGCATGATGATATGTATGCCGCAGCAGGCGGAGACAACAAGTTTTACCGCGAGGGCGTCTTCGTCTCCGGCGCTGCGCAGGGCTATCTGATCGATAAAAAAACTGCCGAGCAGTACAACATCACCAATATCGCTCAGCTAAAAGATCCGAAAATCGCCAAAATCTTCGATACCAATGGCGACGGAAAAGCGGACATGATGGGCTGCTCGCCGGGCTGGGGCTGCGAAGCCGTGATCAATCACCAGAATAAAGCGTTTGATCTGCAAAAAACCGTTGAGGTCAGCCACGGTAACTATGCGGCGATGATGGCTGATACCATTACCCGTTTTAAAGAAGGCAAGCCGGTGCTGTATTACACCTGGACCCCGTACTGGGTGAGCGACGTAATGAAGCCGGGTAAAGATGTCGTCTGGCTACAGGTGCCGTTCTCCTCTCTGCCGGGCGAACAGAAAAATATTGATACTAAACTGCCGAACGGCGCGAACTATGGGTTCCCGGTTAATACCATGCATATTGTCGCCAATAAGGCATGGGCGGAGAAAAACCCGGCGGCGGCGAAACTGTTCGCCATCATGAAGCTGCCGCTGGCGGATATCAACGCGCAGAACGCCATGATGCATGCCGGTAAATCGTCTGAAGCCGATGTTCAGGGTCACGTGGACGGCTGGATCAACGCCCACCAGCAGCAGTTTGACGGCTGGGTGAAAGAAGCGCTGGCCGCGCAGAAATAAGATCGTTTTTTATGCCGGATAAGGCGCAGTTCATGCGCCGCTATCCGGCCAACGCAATCTCTCCTCAAAGCGCACGATTCATCACGTCACCGTTCCCCTTTATTCATCAACATCCGCTATGATTGTTTTCCCAGGAAATAATTATCTGAATCACGATTACCATAATGACGAAACCCACTCATGAGCTTAGCCCGGCGCTGATCGTTTTAATGTCTGTGGCCACGGGGCTGGCGGTCGCCAGCAACTACTACGCCCAGCCGCTGCTTGATACCATCGCGCATCACTTTTCGCTTTCCGCCAGCTCCGCAGGGTTTATCGTTACCGCCGCGCAGTTGGGCTATGCCGCTGGCCTGTTGTTTCTGGTGCCGCTCGGCGACATGTTTGAACGCCGAACGCTGATTGTCTCCATGACGTTGCTGGCGGCTGGCGGAATGCTGATCACCGCCAGCAGTCAGTCGCTTAGCATGATGATACTCGGAACGGCCTTAACCGGACTGTTCTCCGTGGTGGCGCAGATTCTGGTTCCGCTGGCCGCCACGCTTGCGACGCCCGCCACCCGCGGTAAAGTGGTCGGCACCATTATGAGCGGCCTGTTGCTGGGGATCCTGCTGGCGCGAACGGTCGCCGGACTGCTGGCAAACCTCGGCGGTTGGCGCACCGTATTTTGGGTAGCGTCGGCGCTGATGGCGCTGATGGCCGTCGCGTTGTGGCGCGGACTGCCAAAGCTCAAATCCGACACCCATCTTAACTACCCGCAGCTGTTGGGTTCTGTATTCAGCCTGTTTATTCACGATAAGCTGCTGCGTACCCGCGCGCTGCTGGGCTGTCTGACCTTTGCTAATTTCAGCATCCTCTGGACGTCAATGGCCTTTTTGCTCGCCGCGCCGCCGTTTAGCTATTCCGAGGGGATGATTGGCCTGTTTGGCCTGGCGGGGGCCGCCGGCGCTTTAGGCGCGCGTCCGGCGGGCGGATTTGCCGATAAAGGTAAATCTCACCTCACCACCACATTCGGCTTACTGCTGCTGTTACTCTCCTGGCTGGCTATCTGGCTTGGGCACACCTCGGTACTGGCGCTGATTATTGGCATTCTGGTACTGGACCTCACCGTTCAGGGGGTACATATCACCAATCAGACGGTCATCTATCGTTTGCATCCGGATGCGCGTAACCGGCTCACCGCCGGCTATATGACCAGCTACTTTATCGGTGGCGCCGCGGGGTCGCTGATTTCCGCCTCCGCCTGGCAACATGCCGGCTGGGCCGGCGTTTGTCTGGCGGGTGTTACGGTAGCCTTACTTAATTTACTGGTCTGGTGGCGAGGTTTTCACCGACAGGAAGCCGTAAATTAAGCGGATAGTGAGCGTTTACCTTTGTTTAAGCTCCTTAGGGTGTTAAGGAGCTCCCCAGTCTGTTAAGGTTATGCTATTCATTTATCATGGTTATTTTTATACCGGTGAAGAATAATATAATTCTATGGAAAGCCCTGCATCCCCATCTGCTCCCAGGCCAATAGCGCCCGTTCAAGGATTCGAAGGTCGTTCACCGATAGCTATCCGTGATATTCCGGTGGCTTTTGCATCGGGTTGTAAGGCCGTTTACCCGGCTTTCGCCCCTCCCGCTTATCGTTCTCTCCTGATTTTTTCATGCAGGCACTCACGCTTTTCTCGTCATTCCTGGATTTGCCGCAGGCGGCGCTTTACCGGGCCCAATGTTCCCGCTGGCGTCTCAGTCTGCGTATCATTGGTTGCTTTATAGCCTGAAAGAATGATTTTGTATTAATAATACATTTACTTTATTTGTCACTGTCGTTACTATATCGGCTGAAATTAATGAGGTCATGCCCAAATGGATAGTTCGTTTACGCCCATTGAACAAATGCTAAAATTTCGCGCCAGCCGTCACGAAGACTTTCCTTATCAGGAAATTCTTTTGACTCGTCTTTGTATGCACATGCAAGGCAAGCTCCTGGAAAACCGCAATAAGATGCTGAAGGCTCAAGGGATTAACGAGACGTTGTTTATGGCGTTGATTACGCTGGAGTCTCAGGAAAACCACAGTATTCAGCCGTCTGAATTAAGCTGCGCGCTGGGTTCATCTCGCACCAATGCGACACGCATTGCAGATGAGCTGGAAAAACGCGGCTGGATTGAGCGTCGTGAGAGCGATAACGACCGCCGTTGCCTGCATCTGCAATTAACGGAGAAAGGTCAGGCATTTTTGCAAGAAGTGCTTCCGCCTCAGCATCATTGTCTGCATCAACTCTGGTCATCACTTAGCACTGCCGAAAAAGATCAACTTGAGCACATCACTCGTAAACTCCTGACGCGTCTTGATCAAATGGAGCAGGAAGGCACTGTTCTTGAGGCGCTGCGCTAAAGCGCCGACCCGCTCAAAAATCCAGATTAATAACAGGAAAGCGGACAGGCCGGCACGCGTTACTGCTGGCCTTTCTGACAACAGGTCGGCTCAGCCGATGTGAATAATAAGATCGTGGAGAACAACATGAGCGCAAATGCGGAGATCCAAACCCCGCAGCAACCGGCTAAGAAGAAAGGCAAACGCAAAACAGCGCTGCTACTTCTTACCTTGCTCTTTGTTATTATTGCCGTGGCATATGGAATTTATTGGTTTTTAGTATTGCGTCATATTGAAGAGACAGATGATGCTTACGTGGCAGGGAACCAGGTTCAAATCATGGCGCAGGTGTCAGGCAGCGTGACGAAAGTCTGGGCTGATAACACCGACTTTGTAAAAGAGGGCGATGTTCTGGTCACGCTCGATCAGACTGACGCCAAACAAGCGTTTGAAAAAGCCAAAACGGCGCTGGCCTCCAGTGTGCGCCAGACGCACCAGTTGATGATTAACAGCAAGCAGTTGCAGGCGAATATCGACGTGCAAAAAACCGCCCTGGCGCAAGCGCAAAGCGACCTTAACCGTCGTGTGCCGCTGGGTAATGCCAATCTTATTGGCCGTGAAGAGCTGCAACACGCCCGCGATGCCGTCGCCAGCGCGCAGGCACAGCTGGATGTCGCCATTCAACAGTACAATGCCAACCAGGCAATGATACTCAACAGTAAACTGGAAGATCAGCCCGCGGTTCAACAAGCGGCGACCGAAGTGCGTAACGCCTGGCTGGCGCTGGAGCGTACTCGCATCGTCAGCCCAATGACTGGTTATGTCTCCCGCCGTGCCGTCCAGCCTGGCGCGCAAATCAGCCCCACCACGCCGCTGATGGCCGTGGTGCCTGCAACCGATCTGTGGGTGGACGCTAACTTTAAAGAAACCCAATTAGCGAATATGCGCATTGGGCAGCCAGTGACGGTGATTACTGATATTTATGGCGACGACGTAAAATACACCGGTAAAGTCGTCGGTCTGGATATGGGAACAGGCAGCGCCTTCTCCCTGCTGCCCGCGCAAAATGCGACGGGTAACTGGATTAAAGTGGTTCAACGTCTGCCGGTACGCGTCGAACTGGACGCCCGCCAGTTAGAACAACATCCGCTGCGCATTGGTTTATCGACGCTGGTCACCGTGGATACCGCTAATCGCGACGGTCAGGTACTGGCCAGCCAGGTACGAACGACGCCGGTTGCCGAAAGTAACGCACGCGAAATTAATCTCGCGCCGGTCAATAAACTGATCGACGACATAGTGCAGGCTAACGCGGGTTAATCCTGAGGTGCGTGTGATGCAACAGCAAAAACCGCTGGAGGGCGCGCAGCTCGTCATCATGACGATCGCGCTGTCGCTGGCGACATTCATGCAGGTGCTGGACTCCACCATTGCCAACGTGGCGATTCCGACCATCGCCGGGAACCTGGGTTCTTCCCTAAGCCAGGGGACATGGGTTATCACCTCTTTCGGGGTGGCGAACGCTATCTCGATTCCCTTAACCGGCTGGCTGGCGAAACGTTTTGGCGAAGTCAAACTGTTCATGTGGTCGACGGTCGCCTTTGCCGCGGCCTCCTGGGCCTGTGGCGTATCCAGCAGCCTGAACATGCTGATCTTCTTCCGCGTGGTGCAGGGCGTGGTCGCCGGGCCGCTGATTCCGCTCTCGCAAAGCCTGTTGCTGAATAACTATCCGCCTGCAAAGCGCTCCATTGCGCTGGCGCTCTGGTCAATGACCGTCATTGTCGCGCCGATTTGCGGCCCGATTCTGGGGGGCTATATCAGTGATAATTACCACTGGGGATGGATTTTCTTCATCAACGTGCCGATTGGCATCGCCGTCGTCCTGATGACGTTACACACGCTGCGCGGACGTGAAACGCATACCGAACGGCGACGTATTGACGCCGTCGGGCTGGCGTTACTGGTGATTGGCATCGGCAGCCTGCAAATTATGCTCGATCGCGGTAAAGAGCTGGACTGGTTCTCCTCGCAGGAAATTATCATCCTGACCGTGGTCGCCGTCATCGCCATCAGTTTCCTGATCGTCTGGGAACTGACCGACGATCACCCTATCGTCGATCTTTCTCTTTTTAAATCGCGTAACTTCACGATTGGCTGCTTGTGCATCAGCCTTGCCTATATGCTCTATTTCGGCGCCATTGTTCTACTGCCGCAGCTTTTGCAAGAGGTGTACGGCTATACCGCAACGTGGGCAGGTCTGGCGTCGGCGCCAGTCGGCATTATTCCGGTAATTTTGTCGCCGATTATCGGACGCTTCGCGCATAAACTGGATATGCGCAGGCTGGTCACGTTCAGCTTCATTATGTACGCCGTCTGTTTTTACTGGCGCGCCTGGACGTTCGAACCGGGTATGGATTTCGGCGCTTCCGCATGGCCGCAGTTTATTCAGGGATTTGCCGTCGCCTGCTTCTTTATGCCGCTGACCACCATTACGCTCTCCGGGTTACCGCCAGAACGGCTGGCGGCGGCATCAAGCCTGTCGAACTTCACGCGAACGCTGGCGGGCTCCATCGGCACCTCGATTACCACCACTATGTGGACCGATCGTGAGTCGCTACACCATGCGCAGCTCACGGAGTCGATTACGGCGTATAATCCAAACGCTCAGGCTATGTACGATAAACTGGAAGGCTTAGGGATGACGCACCAACAGGCGTCAGGCTGGATAGCCCAGCAAATCACGAATCAGGGGCTGATTATTTCCGCCAACGAAATCTTCTGGATGTCGGCGGGGATCTTCCTGGTGCTGCTCGGCCTGGTGTGGTTCGCCAAACCGCCCTTCGGTGCGGGAGGCGGCGGTGGCGGCGCGCACTAACTATCTGATAAAAGGGATCTGCGGATCCCTTTTTTAGTAGACCAACAATCAGAAGAAATATTTGAATCTCAGACGCCCGCCGTAACGCGCATCTTCACTGTTATCGCCATTATTCGGATTGGCCTCTACCCATGAAGCATAGGCACCGAGGTAGATGTTAAAGTTTTTCATATCCATCACGTTGGGGAATAAATATGAGGCATGAATAGTGTGAATATCATAATTGCCGGGATCGGTGATCCAACAATCGTCCTCACAAACGGCATCGATATTGGTAGCATTGAAGGCTTCGATTTTGTTATGCGCATAGATATAACCCAGTTCAAATCGATGCCACAGCGCATTCACCCCAGCGGTAAAATCTGTCTCATCGGTCGCATCCATATAGGCGGTATTCAGGTTAATCACTGCGCCATCTTCCGGGTCAGTTTTTTGACCATTCCAGGTCATGGTAAAACCATAGCCCGTACGATCTGACTGATCGATCCACTTCCCATTCTCATAATAGCCATAGGCGTTGTTAACGACGTTACTTTCCATCGCTATCGCCGTTGAAAAACGCCCGTTTTGCCAGGCGATAACCGGACGGACGTAAGCCACATTTTTATCGTTGCTCAAATCCATTCCGTGGTACTGCTTCTCGGTATATAACGTACTGCCATTTTCCAGCAATGTGTTAACTTCGAAATACCAGTTGTCGATGGTTTTACTCAGCAGGAAGTTACCCCCACTGTCGCTACGTCCCCGTCCTTCTTTCATCATATAGATATAGCCGTAACCGTCACTGTAAAGATCGTTCGCTGTATTCCCCGAATATTCAATAAACGTATCCTGATTCAGCGGGAACATATCGTAGGCTTCAAAACGACCAACCTTAATTTTCCAGTCATTCTCACGACCAAAGAAGAAAACGGCATCATCAAGGTTCATTTTTCCGGTCAGGTCCGCCAGAGGCTGTACAGAGAATCCGGCAAAATTACCGTTGTCCAGCCGCTGGTAGCCATCAAAGCCCAGCAACAAGCGCCCGTTAATATCCCAGCGTTCATTGGTTCCTGATGCCCAATCTTTATTCGCTGACGTTCTCATCGAGGTCAGGCTACCGGAACGGCTTGCCGCATCCATATTAAATTCGACATCGCCATAGAACTTAATATCGCTGAATCCGGATAAGGTCAGCTTCGGCGGCGTTTTATCTGCTGCAATGGGCTCGGCGGACTGGACATTCACCGTCGGCGTAGCGGCGACCTGCTGCTGTTTCAACGAGCGAATTTGCGCCTCGGCATCGGATGCCCGTTTTTCAGCATTAACAACACGTTGCTCCAGTTCAGCCAGACGCTGCTCAATAGTGATATTATTCGCTGCCCAAAGGTTATGAGAAAAGCAAGCACCGATCATCAGCGCCAAATATTTAGCCTTCATTTTTTATCCCTTAAGTTTGATGTATACCAGATAAGATTTGCTAAAAACCCCATCGACCGGCTATTAGTAGAGTCTTGTTATTACCTGGATATCTGGCGCATTCCATTATGTTTTTCTATTAATTATTTATGATTTTTAGTTTATGTGATCAATACACTCTGGCATCGTGAGTTATCCGCCTTTTCTGTTTACCAGATCACATTTTATTATTTAACAGGCCAGGCATTACTTAATTTAAAATGTATTCCTGCCGCAAATATAATAAATACAAATTATATTAAGCAATAAAAAACCCCGGTCATAAACCGGGGTTAATTTAAATACTGGAACCGCTCACCAATAAGACTAAATATGCAATTCCTGCAGTTTTTCTTTCGGCAGCGCCAGCTCTTTATTGCTGTTCACGCGCACATCACGCTCCAGAATATGACGGGCAATGTCCTGCGCTTCACTGAGCGAGTGCATCTGATACGTACCGCACTGGTAAACGTTCAGCTCCGGGATCTGGTTTTGATCCTGCACTTTCAGCACATCCGCCATCGCCGCTTTCCAGGCGTCGGCAACACGCTGCTCGTCCGGCGTGCCAATCAGGCTCATGTAGAAACCGGTACGGCAGCCCATCGGCGAGATATCGATAATCTCAACGCCGTTACCGTTGAGGTGGTCGCGCATAAAGCCAGCAAACAGATGCTCAAGCGTATGAATCCCTTTTTCCGGCATCACTTCTTTGTTCGGAATGCAAAAACGCAGATCAAACACGGTGATTGCGTCGCCATGCGGGGTGTTCATCGTTTTTGCAACCCGGACCGCCGGCGCTTGCATCCGGGTATGATCGACTGCGAAGCTATCTAATAATGGCATTTAGTCACCTCCGATAATTTTTTAAAAATAAACTGAACTCTTTGTTCCGGGGCGAGTCTGAGTATATGAAAGACGCGCATTTGTTATCATCATCCCTGTTTTCAGCGATGAAATTTTGGCCACTCCGTGAGTGGCCTTTTTCTTTTGGGTCAGGCGTGTTTTGCAAGCCATGCGGCAAACGGCTCGGTATCCGCCGCCTCAATCTCCTGCTGACGACGTACTGAAGCGTCACGTTCAGCAATAAACTCTTCTTCCTGTAAAATCTCCAGCGGCTCTTCGCGTAACAGATTACGGTAAGCCTCACCGAACGCTTTCCCGGTGCCGCCAATGCCTTCATCAATCATAGACCGTAGGATCCGGGCGGAGAATGTCAGTTCAGGATTATCAAAGCAGGCGACCAACTCGTCACACACCTTTTGATACTCCTCTCCCCCGTGGATACTGTCCAGCGTTTGCGCCACGCGTTTCAGATCGCGGAAAAGATCTTTCCCGACTTTGGGCAGCGGGAACTGCGCAGTTTCACAGCCAATGCCTAACGTCAGGCCCGGCTTACGCCCTTCCAGAATAACGCGATTCCAGTTAGTACGCGTACATAACAGCTCATCGCTACTCATTTCCGGCGCATCGGCCAATACGCACCAGACCATAAACAGATCGAGGAAGCGCACCTGTTGCTCGTCTACGCCGATCGGTGAGAACGGATTAATATCGAGAGAACGAACTTCAATATACTCAATACCACCACGCAGAAGCGCGTCAGAAGGCGATTCGCCGCTGCGCGTCACGCGCTTGGGACGAATGGGCGCGTACAGCTCATTTTCAATTTGCAGAACGTTGCTGTTAATCTGTAGCCGCTTACCGTCTTTTTCCACACCAATCCGCGCGTACTCCTCGGAAGGGGTTTTAATCGCCCGCTTCAGACCTGCCACATACTCATGCAAATCGTTAAACGTAATTCCGAGATTGCTTTGCGACTTATTGGTATAGCCCAAATCACTCAAACGCAGCGACGTCGCATACGGCAGGTAGTACATGCCGCAGTCCGTTTTTTCAAACGGTAATGTGGTTGGCTTTCCTTGCAGGAAAGAGGAGCAAATGGCCGGAGACGCGCCAAACAGATAGGGGATGACCCAGCCAAAACGGTAATAGTTGCGAATCAGACGAAAATAGCCGGCAGAAATTTTTTCTTTTGCCGCTTCGCCTTCCGTAACGCCGCATTTCGCCTGCCAGAACGCCATCGGTAATGAAAAATTGTAATGTACGCCGGAGATGGTTTGCATCAAGGCGCCATAACGATTTTTCAGCCCTTCGCGATAGAGCGTCTTAAAGCGCCCGGTATTGGATGTGCCGTACTGCGCCAGCTCTATGTCCTGCCCTTCCGCAATATAGCAGGGCATACTTAATGGCCACATCCGCTCATCGCCCAGTTTCCTGGCCGTATACCGATGGAGATCGCGCATAAAAGTGAGCATATGCTGGATATCGCCATCGACTGGCGTAATAAACTCCAGTAGGGCTTCCGCAAAATCCGTGGTAATCCATTTATGGGTCAGCGCTGAACCTAACGCTTCAGGATGACCTGTTGTCGCCAGCGTGCCATCAGCATTGACACGCAGCGTTTCGCGCTCTAACCCGCGCTGTATCCCCTTTAACGCCTGAGGATGTTTTTCCAGCCAGGCCAGAGCCTGTGATACGTCCGGGATCAAATTGACCTCCCGCCTGTCCAAATCGTTTTAATAAGCATAACTGTAATGGCGGCCATACATGCCAAACCTACAATTATTACCACCACATCATGCCCTGAACCGTCGCCGCTGCGAGCGCAACATAGCGCAGCGCCTTACCAAGACACAAAAAAAAGATCGTCCGCCCCCACGGGATGCGCATCCATCCCGCTAACAGGCACAACAAATCACCGATGACCGGCATCCAGCTTAATAATAGTGTGGCTGCGCCATAACGCTTTAGCCAGCCAGTCGCTTTTTCCTGCCAGCGCGACGTTTTGCGCAGCGGAAAGAAACGCCCAAGAATAACGTTAGTTACCCCTCCAAGGCTATTACCCATTGTTGCTGTTAAGACTAAGACCCAGGGATGGCTGACGCCGGAGACCAGCATAGCAACCAAAACCACCTCAGAATTACCGGGTAACAGCGTCGCGCTGAGAAAACTACTGGCAAACAGAGACAGGAGCGACAGTCCGTCACTCACAATAGTCGAACATCCACGGCATCCATTCCCGCCGCCCGCGCCGCCTGTAAACCAAAATCGGCATCTTCAAATACCACGCACTGCGTCGGCATGACGCCCATCTGCTGGGCGCACAGTAGGAAGGTGTCAGGCGCAGGTTTGTGATGCTGTACGTGATCTGCCGCCACAACCGCATCAAAATAACGACGCAGCCCCAGATGCGCTAACAAGGCTTCCGCGATAGCGCTTTCGCTACCGGTACCGACCGACATGGGACGCCGCCCATGCCACGCTTTAACCACCTCAACCAGCGGCAGCGGTTCTACGCAGTCCAGCAGGATGCTTTTTACCGCGTCGGTTTTCTCACGCGCCAGTGACAGGGGATCAAGATCGGCATGGTTAAGCTCAATGATTGACTGGGCGATAAGCCAGGTTGGCGAACCGTTAAGCGCGACCATTGCCTGTTCATCAAAACGAAGACCATAGCGCCCCAAAACCTCACGCCACGCTTTGCGATGCGTGGGTTCGGTATCCAGGAGAGTACCGTCCATATCAAAAATCAAACCAGCATAACGTGCGTACATCGTGTTCTCGCAAACCGAATAACCAGACAGTACTTTATCGCAATTGGTTGATTTTGTCGCTAATAGAGATGAAGAGGTATGTTCAGGATAAGGGGAAAAGCGATTGCGGGGCAGTGACGTATCCGGGAGGATTATTCGCCTTATGGGCCGTTGCTGACGCAACGTTACCCTTCTGATACCAGCGGTGATTATCGCTATCTTATCTGCATCTTCATCGCTGAAAGTATGGAGAATAAAGTATGGAGAATATGGTGCATCCGGGAGGATTCGAACCTCCGACCGCTCGGTTCGTAGCCGAGTACTCTATCCAGCTGAGCTACGGATGCATCGGGAAACTTACTTTACTGCAGATTTTGATACCGCGGGAAAGCCGTATCAAGTAAGGGATGGTGCATCCGGGAGGATTACTCGCCTTACGGCTCGCCCTTCGGGCCGTTGCTGACGCAACGTTATCCTTCCTGGTGCCAGCGGTGATTACCGCTATCTTATCCGTATCTTCATCACTGAAAGTACGGAGAATATGGTGCATCCGGGAGGATTCGAACCTCCGACCGCTCGGTTCGTAGCCGAGTACTCTATCCAGCTGAGCTACGGATGCATCGGAAAACTTGCTTTACTGCCGATATTGATACCGCGGTGAAAGCCGTATCAAGTAAGAGATGGTGCATCCGGGAGGATTCGAACCTCCGACCGCTCGGTTCGTAGCCGAGTACTCTATCCAGCTGAGCTACGGATGCATCGGGAAACTTACTTTACTGCAGATTTTGATACCGCGGGAAAGCCGTATCAAGTAAGAGATGGTGCATCCGGGAGGATTCGAACCTCCGACCGCTCGGTTCGTAGCCGAGTACTCTATCCAGCTGAGCTACGGATGCAAATGGCGGTGAGGCGGGGATTCGAACCCCGGATGCAGCTTTTGACCGCATACTCCCTTAGCAGGGGAGCGCCTTCAGCCTCTCGGCCACCTCACCACACGCCTCTTACGAGTGCTTCGAAGAACTTGTTCTGCTCATCGTCGCTGCGTGGCGCACATATTACTTTCTGGGACTTATAAGTCAAACAATTTTTCCAGAGCTTTTATCGTTTGCACACTTCACGCTCAATTAGTCTGTAAAAAAGCCAAAAAGAGTGTTTTATCAACAGATAATTTGATGACACGCTGGCCGCCAAAAGCGCACCATATCAACAATGAGGTTGAAAAAAGTCATGAAGGGACAACGCGGGCGAGCGAGAAGAGAGGCTGCGTCTCACCCGAAAAGTGAGACGCGAAAACCTTAGTAACTGGACTGCTGGGATTTTTCAGCCTGGATACGCTGGTAGATCTCTTCACGATGGACAGAAACTTCTTTCGGGGCGTTCACGCCAATACGCACCTGGTTGCCCTTCACCCCTAAAACTGTCACGGTGACCTCATCGCCAATCATGAGGGTCTCACCAACTCGACGAGTCAGAATCAGCATTCTTTGCTCCTTGAAAGATTAAAAGAGTCGGGTCTCTCTGTATCCCGGCATTATCCATCATATAACGCCAAAAAGTAAGCGATGACAAACACCTAAGGTGTAAGCAGTCATGGCATTACATTCTGTTAAACCTAAGTTTAGCCGATATACAAAACTTCAACCTGACTTTATCGTTGTCGATAGCGTTGAAGTAAACGCCGCAGCATGGGCTGCGGCGCCAACGAACGCTTATAATTATTGCAATTTTGCGCTGACCCAGCCTTGTACACTGGCTAACGCTGCAGGCAGAGCTGCCGCATCCGTACCACCGGCTTGCGCCATGTCCGGACGACCGCCACCCTTACCGCCCACCTGCTGAGCGACCATCCCAATCAATTCCCCTGCTTTAACCCGGTCGGTCACATCCTTCGACACGCCCGCAATCAGAGAAACCTTACCTTCAACAACCGTTGCCAGTACGATAACGGTAGACCCCAGTTGATTTTTCAGATCATCAACCATGGTTCGCAGCATTTTCGGCTCAATACCAGCAAGCTCGCTGACCAGGAGCTTCACGCCGTTGAGATCGACCGCTTTACTGGAAAGATTTGCACTCTCCTGCGCTGCGGCCTGGTCCTTCAACTGCTGCAACTCTTTTTCCAGCTGACGTGTACGTTCCAGCACGGCGCGCACTTTGTCGCCCAGATTCTGGCTGTCGCCCTTCAGCAGATGCGCAATATCGTTTAAGCGATCGCTTTGCGCGTGAACGGTGGCCATAGCGCCTTCACCGGTTACCGCCTCAATACGACGAATGCCCGCTGCGGTGCCGGACTCAGAGATAATACGGAATAGACCGATATCACCGGTACGACTGGCGTGAGTACCGCCGCACAGTTCGGTAGAGAAATCGCCCATGCTCAGAACGCGTACACGTTCGTCATATTTCTCGCCAAACAGCGCCATGGCCCCTTTCGCCTTCGCCGCGTCGAGATCCATGATGTTCGTTTCAATCGGCAGGTTGCGGCGAATTTGCGCATTCACCAAATCTTCAACCTGACGAATCTCCGACGGCTTCATCGCTTCATTGTGCGAGAAGTCGAAACGCAGCACTTTATCGCTAACCAGCGAACCTTTCTGCGCAACGTGTGTCCCAAGCACCTGGCGCAACGCCGCGTGCATCAGGTGCGTGGCGGAGTGGTTCAGACGGATACGTGCGCGGCGCGCTTCATCTACGTCAGCCTGTACCGCATCGCCCACTTTCAGAGCGCCCGCAGACAATTTGCCGATATGACCAATCGCCTGACCATATTTTTGCGTGTCGTCCACAGCGAAAGTAAATCCAGCGCCTTTCAGCTCGCCTTTATCGCCAACCTGACCGCCTGATTCCGCATAGAATGGGGTCTGATCCAGCACGACAACTGCTTCCTGTCCCGCGTTAATCACTTCAACCGCTTTACCATCGACAAACAGCGCGGTCACTTTGCCGTTCAGTTCCAGATGGTCATAACCTTTAAATTCAGAAGCGCTGTCAACGCGGATCATCGCGTTGTAGTCCGCGCCAAAACCGCTAGCTTCGCGCGCGCGACGGCGTTGCTCTTCCATAGCGGCTTCAAAACCGGCTTCGTCGACTTTGATATTGCGCTCACGGCAGACGTCCGCCGTTAGATCGACCGGGAAACCATAAGTATCATACAGACGGAAAGCGGTTTCGCCGTCCAGGGTGTCGCCCTGCAATTTCGCCAGTTCTTCATCCAGCAGCGCCAGACCGCGCTCCAGCGTACGGGCGAACTGCTCTTCTTCCGTTTTCAGAACCTGCTCGACCTGCGCCTGCTGACGTTTCAACTCTTCGCCTGCGGAGCCCATTACCTCAATCAGCGGCCCAACCAGCTTGTAGAAGAAGGTCTCTTTCGCGCCCAGCATGTTGCCGTGACGCACCGCGCGACGAATAATGCGACGCAGCACATAGCCACGGTTTTCATTCGACGGCAGCACGCCATCGGCAACCAGGAATGCGCAGGAACGGATGTGGTCGGCGATAACACGCAGCGATTTATTACCCAGATCGGTGGCGCCGGTGACTTTCGCTACCGCTTCAATCAACGTGCGGAACAGGTCGATGTCATAGTTAGAGTTAACGTGTTGCAGTACCGCGGCAATACGCTCCAGCCCCATACCGGTATCTACAGACGGTTTCGGCAATGGTTCCATCGTCCCGTCAGCCTGACGGTTGAACTGCATAAAGACGATGTTCCAGATCTCAATATAGCGATCGCCGTCTTCTTCCGGGCTTCCCGGAGGGCCGCCCCAGATGTGGTCGCCATGATCGTAGAAGATTTCGGTGCACGGACCGCAGGGACCGGTGTCGCCCATCTGCCAGAAGTTATCCGATGCGTATGGCGCGCCTTTATTGTCGCCGATGCGGATAATACGCTCGCGCGGGATGCCGACTTCTTTTTCCCAGATCTCATAGGCTTCGTCGTCGGTTTCATAAACGGTGACCCATAAACGCTCTTTTGGCAGAGCAAACCAGTTTTCACCGGTCAGTAATTCCCATGCGAACTGAATGGCGTCGTGTTTGAAGTAATCGCCGAAGCTGAAGTTGCCCAGCATTTCGAAGAAAGTATGGTGACGTGCAGTGTATCCGACGTTTTCCAGATCGTTGTGTTTACCCCCCGCGCGTACGCAACGCTGGGAAGTGGTTGCACGGGAATAATTACGTTTATCGAGCCCAAGGAAAACATCCTTGAACTGGTTCATCCCAGCATTGGTAAACAACAGAGTGGGGTCATTGTTAGGCACCAGGGAACTGCTGGCAACTACCTGATGCCCTTTACTATGGAAAAAGTCGAGAAACGCCTGACGGATCTCAGCGGTGCTCTTGCTCATAATTATCCTGAAATCAAGCTACACTTCATCCTTCAGGCCGCCTCTGCGTTGGCTGCGAGTTTC
The DNA here is from genome assembly GCF_046551895.1 of Salmonella sp. SAL03688. Lineage (NCBI taxonomy): Bacteria > Pseudomonadati > Pseudomonadota > Gammaproteobacteria > Enterobacterales > Enterobacteriaceae > Salmonella > Salmonella sp. SAL03688. The sequence continues at coordinate 294,859 of NZ_JBGDVI010000002.1, read as the reverse complement.
CCGGTCACGCGTTCCCGAGGCTCACTTGCCGCTTTGATGCGGCTTGAATGATTTTGTGTATTTAAGGAATATTCGTCGCAGACGCTGTTCGCCGTTAAGCAACCCGCGTCCAGACGGAAAAAGTGGGAATAAGATAAGTTTTCTTTACCGGGAAGTAAAATCCCGTATGCGCTCAATCTGCAAAATTTCGCCATATTTGCTGGATATCGTCCATCAGATACCCGCGATAGAGCAAAAAGCGCTGTACCTTAACCTTTTCTGAAAAGTTTGAAGGGAGCGGCTCGCCATATTTGCGAACGGCCTGTTCATGTGCCATTTCACTCCAGTCAATTTCACATTCTCGCATCGCTTTTTCAGTCGATTCACGGGAAATGCCTTTCTGATTCAATTCCTGGCGAATACGCGCCGGGCCATAGCCTTTGCGGCTACGACTGGCGATAAAGCGCATCACGAAGCGCTCGTCATCAAGATAGTGATGTTCGTGGCACCAGGCGATCACGCGTTCATAATCGTCTGCCGTCGCATCAATCTCTTCCGGCCCATTTTTGCCCATCACCGGCGCGGAGAGTTTACGCCGTAATTCCTGCTCGCTGTGATCGCGGACAGCAAGAATACGTACCGCACGATCAAGGAGACGAGCATAAGCGGGACGGCGCGATGTGGGTTCACTCATAAAAAACCTTAACAGGGAGAAATGCCAAAAGGGCCGCATAAATGCAGCCCTTGATGGTAATTTAACGTTTTGCTGAATGGCGGCTTCGTTTTGCCCGACCCACCATCACCTGATGATTAAAAATCTTCGTTGGTTTCTGCAACGCCTTCGCTATCGTCAACGGCGAAATCGGGCGTGGCATTCTGATTACTCAACAGTAATTCACGAACCCTTTTCTCGATCTCTTTCGCTGTCGCCGGGTTCTCTTTCAGCCAGGTAGTCGCGTTCGCTTTACCCTGGCCAATCTTCTCGCCGTTGTAGCTGTACCATGCGCCCGCTTTCTCGATCAGCTTCTCTTTCACGCCCAGGTCAACCAGTTCGCCATAGAAGTTGATGCCTTCACCGTAGAGGATCTGGAACTCGGCCTGCTTAAACGGCGCGGCGATTTTGTTTTTCACCACTTTCACACGCGTTTCGCTACCCACGACATTATCGCCCTCTTTCACCGCGCCAATACGACGGATATCAAGACGAACAGAGGCGTAGAATTTCAGCGCGTTACCGCCGGTGGTGGTTTCCGGGTTACCGAACATCACGCCAATCTTCATACGGATCTGGTTGATGAAAATCAACAGCGTGTTGGACTGTTTCAGGTTCCCCGCCAGCTTACGCATCGCCTGGCTCATCATACGCGCCGCGAGGCCCATGTGAGAGTCGCCGATTTCGCCTTCGATTTCCGCTTTCGGCGTTAGCGCCGCTACGGAGTCGACCACAATGACGTCCACCGCGCCTGAACGCGCCAGCGCGTCACAGATTTCCAGCGCCTGCTCGCCGGTATCCGGCTGAGAACAGAGCAGGTTATCGATATCGACGCCCAGCTTGCGTGCGTAAACGGGGTCAAGCGCGTGTTCCGCATCGATAAACGCACAGGTTTTACCTTCACGCTGCGCAGCGGCAATCACCTGCAGCGTCAGGGTCGTTTTACCGGAAGATTCCGGCCCGTAAATTTCGACGATACGCCCCATCGGCAGACCGCCCGCACCGAGTGCGATGTCCAGTGAAAGCGAACCGGTGGAGATAGTTTCCACATCCATAGAACGGTCTTCACCCAGACGCATGATGGAGCCTTTACCAAATTGCTTTTCAATTTGGCCCAGTGCTGCCGCCAACGCTTTCTGTTTGTTTTCGTCGATAGCCATTATTACTCCTGTCATGCAACTTGGTATTGAACCGGATAGTGAATTCGTACTGTTGAAGCAATTATACTGTATGCTCATACAGTATCAAGTGTTTTGTAGAAATTGTTGCCACAGGGTTTGTAGCGCGTACGTCGTCGCCTGTCGACGCACCGATTCACGGTCGCCGCTGAAGCATTCCCGACGCGTAATCCCTTCTCCGCTGACGCTGGCGAAAGCAAACCACACCGTACCAACCGGCTTTTCTTCACTGCCGCCATCCGGCCCGGCAATCCCGCTAATAGCGACAGCAAAATCGGCGCGAGCGGCCTTCAGCGCCCCGATCGCCATTTCGACCACTATGGGTTCGCTGACCGCGCCATGCTGCGCCAGAGTCTCTTCACGCACGCCAATCATCTGCGCTTTGGCTTCATTACTATAGGTGACAAAGCCGCGTTCAAACCAGGCGGAGCTTCCGGCGATGTCGGTAATGGCTTTCGCCAGCCAGCCGCCGGTACAGGACTCTGCTGTCGTTACGGTCGCCCCGCGCGCTTTTAACGCCAGCCCGACCTGCTCGCTAAGCCGCATCAGTTCACTGTCAGTCATCATGACCTCTGTCAGTTAGAAATCCTGCCGCACAAGATAGCACTTTCTCACCAGAGATGGGGACGAGCAGTCGATTTTACGAGTCGGATTCCGAAAAAATGCCAGCAGGTTATTTATGCAGAATGAAATGAGGTAGCACATGACTAAATAGCAGTACCATGTCGCTAAATTTACACGCACGGAGAGAAAGCAAGGATGTCACTCAAAAAAACGGAAAGCACACAGCACAAACTGAAACAAACCACCCAACTACGGCTATGGGCCACAATTGGCGGCGTCTGTTCACTTGTCATGGGAGTACTGAATATATTGTCGTCAGGCTATTTTGAACCGTATGACGGCGGTCAAATTATCTTAGGCCTGGGATGTCTGGGATATAGTCTGGCACTATCAAAGAAGATATCCCACTTGCAGGCAGAGAATCAGCCCAAAAAGCCATAATAATAGCGGAGGGGGTGCTCCCCTCCCTAAGCGTAAATTAGCGCACCCGCGCCAGCGCTACCGCCTGGCCCAGTTGCCAAACCGCCATCGCATAATGCGTGCTGTGGTTATATCGGGTAATGGTGTAGAAGTTCGGCAGGCCGTACCAGTACTGGTAGCCCGTACCGATATCCAGACGCAGCAGGCTGGCTTCCTGATGATTGCCCAACGATTGCTGCGGCGTTAAGCCTGCGGCGGCAAGCTGAGAGAGGCTGTATTTTGTTTTGAAACCATTCGCCAGTCCCGGCGCCTGACCATTCGCCAGCACCGCAACCGTATCGCCTTTCACCCAACCATGCGCCTTGAAGTAGTTCGCCACACTGCCGATGGCATCTACCGGATCCCACAAGTTAATGTGCCCATCGCCATTGAAATCGACCGCATATTCTTTATAGGAAGACGGCATAAACTGGCCGTAGCCCATCGCGCCCGCAAAGGAACCTTTCAGATTGAGCGGATCGTCTTGCTCATCGCGCGCCATGAGCAGGAAGGTTTCCAGCTCGCCGGAGAAATATTCCGCCCGGCGCGGATAGTTAAATGACAGCGTCGCCAGCGCGTCCAGAATCCGCGTTTTCCCCATAATACGTCCCCAGCGGGTTTCCACGCCGATAATCCCCACGATGATTTCCGGCGGTACGCCGTATACCTGCCAGGCGCGGTTCAGCGCGTCTTCATACTGATTCCAGAACGCGACGCCGTTTTGCACGTTATCCGGCGTAATAAATTGTTTGCGGTAGCGCAGCCAGGCGCCATTTGGTCCGGCGGGCGGCTGAGTGGTCGGCGCTTGTCTGTCCATCAGACGCAGGACGTAATCCAGTCTTTTAGACTGCGAGAGGATCTCCTGCAGCTGCTGACGGTCGAAACCGTGTTTGCTGACCATTTTATCAATGAACTGCTGCGCATTAGGGTTGTTGGCGAAGTCGCCGCCCATTTGCATGACGTTATGCTGCGGCTCAAGCAGGAAGCCGCCGGAAGACGTGCCCGTCGTCGCTTGAGTCTCGGAAGATTTTGGCGTGCTGCTACAGGCAGCAAGCAATACGCAAAGTGGAAGTAACGCTACATAACGACGCTTGAACATGAGAGATCCATTAAACAAATTCAGCCAGGGAGAAGTATGGTAAAGCATCCCCCGCCGCACAAGGAAGCGGCACAAGAGAATAAATCACCTTTCTCCTCTTTTCAGTTTGTATCCGCTCCCCCACTCCCGCAATCTTTCAACTTAAAATATTTTTCTTTTATTTTGCGATCAAAATAACACTTTTTAATCTTTCAACATGATTACAATGAACAGGAAATTAGCAAGAAAACTAAAAACCCTACAGGAGAGAACAATGATCGAAACCATTACACATGGTGCGGAGTGGTTCATCGGGTTATTCCAGAAAGGCGGAGAGGTGTTTACCGGTATGGTGACAGGTATTCTTCCTCTACTGATAAGCCTGCTGGTTATCATGAATGCGCTCATCAATTTTATCGGCCAGCAGCGTATTGAGCGTTTTGCCCAACGTTGTGCCGGAAATCCGCTATCCCGTTACCTGCTTTTACCGTTTATCGGGACATTTGTTTTTTGTAATCCGATGACCCTGAGCCTGGGACGCTTTATGCCGGAGAAGTACAAGCCGAGCTATTACGCGGCGGCCTCCTATAGCTGTCACTCCATGAACGGTCTGTTTCCACATATCAATCCCGGCGAACTGTTTGTTTATCTGGGTATCGCCAGCGGACTCACCACGTTAGGGCTTCCTCTCGGCCCGCTCGCGGTGAGCTATCTGCTGGTAGGTCTGGTGACGAACTTCTTCCGCGGTTGGGTCACCGATCTCACCACCGCTATTTTTGAGAAAAAAATGGGGATTCAACTTGAGCAGAAAGTTCATCTGACAGGAGCGGTATCATGACACGGGTTCGTATTGAGAAAGGCGCCGGCGGCTGGGGCGGCCCGCTTGAACTGGACGTTACGCCAGGCAAAAAGATCGTCTATATCACAGCCGGTACGCGCCCGGCGATCGTCGACAAACTGGCGCAACTAACAGGCTGGCAAGCGGTGGACGGCTTTAAAGAAGGCGAACCGCCGGAAGCGGAAATCGGCGCGGCCATTATCGACTGCGGCGGTACGCTGCGCTGCGGTATCTATCCGAAACGCCGGATTCCAACCATTAATATTCACTCGACGGGTAAGTCCGGCCCACTGGCGCAGTATATTGTTGAGGATATTTATGTCTCCGGCGTAAAAGAAGAAAACATTACTCTTGTCGGCGAAACGCCTGCCAGTCCCCAGCCTGCCAAAACGACATTAGGACGTGACTACGACACCAGCAAAAAAATCACCGAGCAGAGCGACGGGCTGCTGGCAAAAGTCGGTATGGGAATGGGCTCCGCCGTGGCGGTACTGTTCCAGTCCGGTCGCGACACCATTGATACGGTCCTGAAAACAATCCTGCCGTTTATGGCGTTCGTTTCGGCGCTGATCGGCATCATTATGGCCTCAGGTCTTGGCGACTGGATCGCCCACGGCCTGGCGCCATTAGCCAGCCATCCACTGGGGCTGGTGACGCTGGCATTGATCTGCTCTTTCCCGCTGCTGTCGCCCTTTCTCGGCCCTGGCGCGGTTATCGCTCAGGTCATTGGCGTCCTGATCGGCGTTCAGATAGGCCTGGGCAATATCCCCCCGCATCTGGCGCTTCCCGCCCTGTTCGCGATTAACGCGCAGGCGGCCTGCGACTTTATCCCGGTCGGCCTGTCACTGGCGGAAGCGAAACAAGACACCGTTCGCGTCGGCGTACCTTCTGTGCTGGTCGGACGCTTCCTGACTGGCGCGCCCACGGTACTTATCGCCTGGTTTGTTTCCGGCTTTATCTATCAATAAGAGGTTCAGACATGAGCGTGATTTATCAAACCACCATCACCCGTATCGGCCAGAGCGCGAAGGAGGCGCTCGGCGAACAGATGCTGATTACGTTTCGGGAAGGCGCGCCGGCGGATATCGAAGAATTTTGCTTCATCCATTGTCATGGCGAACTGACCGGCGCGCTGCAGCCTGGCGCGCGGTGTGAATTGGGCCAACATTGCTATCCGGTCACGGCGGTCGGCAGCGTAGCCGAGCAAAACCTGCGTGAACTGGGGCATATCACTTTGCGCTTCGATGGTCTGCGTGAAGCGGAATTTCCCGGCACCGTACACGTTGCGGGGCCTGTACCGGACGATATCGCGCCGGGCTGTATTTTGACGTTTGTCGCTTAAGGAGAAAAAACATGAATCAAGTTGCCGTTGTCATTGGCGGAGGCCAGACCCTGGGGGCATTCCTTTGCCGTGGGCTTGCAGAAGAAGGATACCGCGTGGCGGTCGTTGATATTCAAAGCGATAAAGCCGCGAATGTCGCCCAGGAAATTAACGCCGATTTTGGCGAAGGTATGGCGTACGGTTTTGGCGCCGACGCCACCAGCGAGCAGAGCGTGCTGGCGCTTTCCCGCGGCGTAGACGAGATTTTCGGGCGCGTCGATCTGCTGGTTTACAGCGCGGGTATCGCCAAAGCGGCGTTTATCAGCGATTTCCAGTTGGGCGATTTTGACCGCTCGCTACAGGTGAATCTGGTGGGCTATTTCCTCTGCGCCCGTGAGTTTTCCCGCCTGATGATCCGCGACGGCATTCAGGGGCGCATTATTCAGATTAACTCTAAATCCGGCAAAGTGGGCAGTAAACACAACTCCGGCTACAGCGCGGCGAAATTCGGCGGCGTGGGGTTAACCCAGTCTCTGGCGCTGGATCTGGCGGAATACGGCATTACCGTACACTCGTTGATGCTCGGCAACCTGTTGAAATCGCCGATGTTCCAGTCACTGCTGCCGCAATACGCCACTAAACTGGGCATTAAGCCCGACGAGGTGGAGCAGTATTACATTGATAAGGTACCGCTCAAACGCGGGTGTGATTATCAGGATGTGCTGAACATGCTGCTATTTTATGCCAGCCCGAAAGCGTCTTATTGCACCGGGCAGTCGATCAACGTAACCGGCGGTCAAGTGATGTTCTGACCGTGAATTGCCGGATGGCGCCGTAGGCCGGATAAGACGGTTACGCCGCCATCAGGCAAACCAACAGGAGCACATTATGGTTTCCACTCTGATTACCGTCGCCGTTATCGCCTGGTGTGCGCAACTGGCGCTGGGCGGCTGGCAGATTTCCCGCTTTAATCGGGCTTTCGATAAACTTAGCCAACAGGGGCGGGTCGGCGTCGGGCGCTCCGGCGGGCGTTTTAAGCCCCGGGTGGTGGTTGCCGTGGCGCTGGACGAACAGCAGCGGGTGACGGACACTTTATTGATGAAAGGCCTTACGGTATTCGCCAGACCGGTTAAAATTGCCGCAATGCAAGGAAAACATTTGCATGAATTACAGCCTGATGTGATCTTTCCCCATGATTCGCTCGCGCAGAATGCACTATCATTGGCGCTTAAACTGAAACATGGGTAATTTCGTTGTGAATGCGTATAGCTTGCGAAATTATCATTTTGCAACCAATACCCTAAATAATTCGAGTTGCAGGAAGGCGGCGACGCAGTGAATCCCAGGAGCGTACATCAGTACGTAACCGGGGTAAGCGAGGAAAGCCAACGCACATGCAGCGTGAAGTATGACGGGTAAATACATAAGTCAGGGTAATCACGCCTATGAAACCTCGTCAGCGTCAGGCCGCGATTCTGGAGCACCTGCAAAAACAGGGAAAATGCTCGGTTGAAGAACTGGCCCAGTACTTTGACACGACAGGCACCACTATCCGTAAAGATCTGGTCATTCTGGAAAATGCCGGAACCGTCATCCGCACCTATGGCGGCGTGGTGTTGAATAAAGAAGAGTCCGATCCGCCTATTGATCACAAAACGCTTATCAACACCCACAAAAAAGCGCTGATAGCCGCAGCCGCTGTGAAATATATCCATGATGGCGATTCCATTATTCTGGACGCCGGAAGTACCGTGTTACAGATGGTGCCGTTGCTTTCGCGTTTTAGCAACATCACAGTGATGACCAACAGCCTCCATATTGTCAACGCGCTATCGGAACTGGACAACGAACAAACTATCCTGATGCCCGGCGGCACCTTCCGTAAAAAATCGGCGTCGTTTCACGGTCAACTGGCGGAAAACGCCTTTGAGCAATTCAGCTTTGATAAACTATTCATGGGAACTGACGGTATTGACCTGAATGTCGGTGTGACCACGTTCAATGAGGTTTACACCGTCAGTAACGCAATGTGCAATGCAGCACGCGAGGTGATTCTGATGGCGGACTCCTCAAAATTTGGTCGTAAAAGCCCCAATGTGGTGTGCAGTCTGGAAACCGTCGACAAACTGATCACGGACGCGGGGATCGATCCGGCATTTCGTCAGGCGCTGGAAGCAAAAGGGATTGAAGTAATCATAACCGGAGAAAGCAATGAGTGATGCACTACTAAACGCGGGCCGTCAGACCTTAATGCTGGAGCTACAGGAAGCCAGCCGTCTGCCGGAGCGTCTGGGCGATGATTTTGTCCGCGCCGCCAATATCATTATTCACTGTGAAGGCAAAGTGATCGTTTCCGGCATTGGCAAGTCAGGTCATATTGGTAAAAAAATCGCCGCGACGCTTGCCAGTACCGGTACTCCCGCTTTTTTTGTTCATCCGGCGGAAGCACTGCATGGCGATCTGGGGATGATTGAAAGCCGCGACGTGATGTTATTTATCTCCTATTCCGGCGGCGCAAAAGAACTCGACCTCATCATCCCGCGTCTGGAAGATAAATCCGTCGCGCTGCTGGCGATGACCGGTAAACTTCACTCTCCGCTGGGGCGAGCGGCAAAAGCCGTTCTGGATATTTCCGTCGAGCGAGAAGCCTGCCCGATGCATCTGGCGCCGACATCCAGTACCGTCAATACGCTGATGATGGGCGATGCGCTGGCGATGGCGGTCATGCAGGCGCGCGGTTTTAACGAAGAAGATTTCGCCCGTTCGCATCCGGCTGGCGCACTGGGCGCGCGTTTGCTCAATAATGTGCATCACCTGATGCGCCAGGGCGATGCAATACCGCAGGTGATGCTCGCCACCAGCGTGATGGATGCCATGCTGGAACTTAGCCGTACCGGGCTGGGGCTGGTGGCGGTTTGCGATGAGCAACATGTTGTGAAAGGCGTCTTTACCGACGGCGACCTGCGTCGCTGGCTGGTAGGCGGCGGCGCGCTCACCACGCCGGTAAGCGAAGCCATGACGCCCAACGGTATTACGCTCCAGGCGCAAAGCCGCGCCATTGACGCCAAAGAGCTCCTGATGAAGCGCAAAATTACCGCCGCGCCAGTGGTCGATGAAAACGGCAAACTCACCGGCGCCATTAACCTACAGGATTTCTACCAGGCGGGGATTATCTAATCCTTCAGTCCCAGACGCTTCGCCAGCCGATGCAGGTTGGCGACGTCGGTTTCCAGCGCCCGCGCGCTGGCCGCCCAGTTATGATTATTTTGCGCCAGCGCCTGGCGAATCATCTCTCGCTGGAAGTTCTCCGTCGATTCGCGTAAATTGCGGCAAGTCGGCAGCGCCAGAAAGCTTTCCGCAGGCGGCGCGGGTAAAACGTCCTCTGACAAGGCAAAATGCTGCGCCTCCAGTATCACCTCATCCCCTGGCCGGGTCGCTCTCGCCAGTACAACCGCACGGTGAATGGCATGTTCCAGTTCCCGGACGTTGCCCGGCCAGCCATAGTTGAGCAAATGGCGGCGCGCGCCGGGACTCAGCACCACGCGGGACAGCCCCAGCCGCAGTCGGCACTGCTCGCAAAAATAGCCCGCCAACAGCACCACATCATCGCCGCGCTCGCGCAGCGGCGGCACAAAGAGCGGGAAAACGCTCAGGCGATGGAACAGATCGGCGCGAAAACGCCCCGCCAGCACCTCTTCACGCAGGTCACGGTTGGTCGCCGCCAACACCCGCACATCCACGCGCAGGCTACGATCGTCGCCGACGCGTTGAATATCGCCATACTGCAACACGCGAAGTAGTTTGGCCTGTAGCGCCAGCGACAGTTCGCCAATCTCATCCAGAAACAGCGTACCGTTGTCGGCCATTTCGAACTTACCGCTACGATTACTGATAGCCCCGGTAAAAGCCCCTTTTACATGACCAAACAACTCGCTCTCCGCCACGCTTTCCGGCAGCGCGGCGCAGTTGAGATAGACCAGCGGATTAACCGCTCTGGGGGAGCCCTGGTGAATAGCTTTCGCCACCAGCTCTTTACCGGTCCCCGTTTCACCGCCGATCAGCACGTTAAGATCGGAGCCCGCCACAATCTCGATCTCTTTTTTCAACTGCGTCATCGCCGGCGACAAGCCGATCATGTGCGTCTCTTTTATCGGTTCAAACACGCCTGACGACCCCGGCAGCATGTTCTGGCTTTCCAGTTGTTCAATTAACAGCGCATTACTCAATGCCCCGGCGGCCAGCGCGGCGACAAGCCGTAGCTCTTCATCGCTAAATACCTCGAACTGCTCCGGCGTCATAGCATCAAGGGTCAGCGCACCGATGAGGTTCTGTCCGGCAAACAGCGGCAGACCAACACAGGCGTGGACTTTCAGGCTTTCCTGTCCGGGAATTAACCCGTCATACGGATCGGGTAAATCGCTATCAGCCGGAAAACGCACCACGTCCCCCGCGCGGGCGATGGCTTCCAGGCGCGGATGCCCTTCCAGGGTAAAACGTCTGCCGAGAACGTCCTGCGCCAGGCCATCAATCGCCAGTGGAATAAATTGTCGTGATTCATAGCGCAGCAGCGCCGAGGCGTCGCACGCCAGCACCTGACGCAGCGTAGTAATCAGCCGCTGAAAACGATCCTGATGCCCAATGCCGCGTTGTAACTCAATGGCGATGCCCGCCAATACCTCCACGGAAAAACTCATGGTTACCTCATTGTCATTTTGACAACCTATAGTGTCATATTGACAGCATCATTTATAGTCTTTTTGACTACGTCAAAAATAAAAAACCAATATAACTTCATATAAATCAATAAGATGAAAAGTTGGCACACTACCTGCAATAAGCAAAACAACTTTTTGTAAACGTTGAATGAATTGAGGTGGTTATGTCTATTCTGGTTAAAAATAATATTCATTGGGTTGGCCAACGCGACTGGGAAGTACGTGATTTTCACGGCACTGAATACAAAACGCTGCGCGGCAGCAGCTATAACAGCTATCTCATTCGTGAAGAAAAGAATGTGCTGATCGATACCGTCGATCATAAGTTTAGCCGTGAGTTTGTGCAAAACCTGCGCAGTGAAATCGACCTCGCGGATATCGACTACATCATCATTAACCATGCCGAAGAAGACCATGCAGGCGCGCTGACCGAACTGATGGCGCAGATCCCGGACACGCCTATCTACTGTACCGCCAACGCCATTGATTCTATCAACGGCCATCATCATCATCCGGAATGGAATTTTAAGGTGGTGAAAACCGGCGATACGCTGGATATCGGCAACGGCAAGCAGTTGATCTTCGTGGAAACGCCGATGCTGCACTGGCCGGACAGCATGATGACCTATATGACCGGCGACGCGGTGTTATTCAGCAACGACGCCTTTGGTCAGCACTACTGCGACGAGCGCCTGTTCAATGATGAAGTGGACCAAACCGAACTGTTTGAACAATGCCAGCGCTACTACGCCAATATCCTGACGCCGTTCAGCCGTCTGGTAACGCCAAAAATTACCGAAATCCTCGGCTTCAACCTGCCGGTGGATATGATTGCCACCTCACACGGCGTGGTATGGCGCGACAACCCAACGCAAATCGTGGAGCTGTATCTGAAATGGGCGGCAGATTATCAGGAAGATCGTATCACTATTTTCTACGATACCATGTCGAACAATACTCGCATGATGGCGGATGCCATCGCACAGGGTATCAATGAAGTGGACCCCAACGTGGCGGTCAAAATCTTTAACGTCGCCCGCAGCGATAAAAATGAAATATTGACCAACGTCTTCCGTTCGAAAGGCGTGCTGGTCGGCACTTCTACCATGAACAACGTGATGATGCCGAAAATCGCTGGTCTGGTGGAAGAGATGACCGGCCTGCGCTTTCGCAACAAACGCGCCAGCGCCTTCGGTTCTCATGGCTGGAGCGGCGGCGCTGTGGATCGACTGTCCACGCGCTTACAGGATGCCGGTTTTGAAATGTCCCTGAGTCTGAAAGCGAAATGGCGTCCGGATCTGGATGCGCTGGAGTTGTGCCGTCAGCACGGTCGCGACATCGCGCGTCAGTGGGCGCTTGCTCCGCTGCCGGAAACCACACAGAAAACCGCGCCAGTCGAAGAAACCACAACCTGCGCCGCCGCAGACCTCGGCCCCAAAATGCAATGCAGCGTATGCCAGTGGATTTACGACCCTGCGCTGGGCGAGCCGTTGCAGGATGTCGCGCCGGGTACGCCGTGGAACGACGTGCCGGATAACTTCCTGTGCCCGGAATGTTCATTAGGTAAAGACGTGTTCGACGTACTGGCGACGGAGGCAAAATGAGTCGGGGGATCATCATTATTGGGTCGGGCTTCGCCGCCCGCCAGCTTGTCAAAAATATCCGTAAACAAGATGCGCATGTGCCGTTAACCCTGATTGCTGCGGACAGCATGGATGAGTACAACAAGCCCGATCTCAGCCACGTTATCAGCCAGTCGCAGCGCGCCGATGATCTCACCCGCCAGTTAGCGGGGGAATTTGCTGAACAGTTTAATCTGCGACTGCTCCCGCATACCTGGGTTGCTGACATTGATGCCGATGCCCATGTGGTGAAAAGTCAGGATAAGCAGTGGCAGTACGACAAGCTGGTACTGGCGACCGGGGCGACAGCCTTTGTGCCGCCGATTGCAGGACGTGAGTTAATGCTTACTTTGAATAGCCAGCAGGAGTACCGAGCCTGTGAGACACAACTGCGCGACGCGCAGCGAGTGCTGATTGTCGGCGGCGGTCTCATTGGCAGTGAATTAGCGATGGATTTCTGCCGCGCCGGGAAAACGGTAACGCTGATGGATAACGCCGCCAGCCTTCTCGCCTCACTGATGCCACCGGAAGTGAGCAGTCGCTTACAGCATCACCTGACCGATATGGGGGTGCATCTGCTGCTGAAATCGCAGTTGCAAAAACTGGAGAAAATCGAAGCCGGTATCCGCGCTACGCTGGCAAGCCAGCGTAGTATTGAGGTCGATGCGGTGATTGCCGCCACCGGCTTACGCCCGGAGACCGCTCTGGCGCGCCGCGCCGGGGTAGCCGTCAACCGCGGCGTCTGCGTGGATAGCTATCTACAGACCAGTCACCCGGATATTTATGCGATCGGCGATTGCGCGGAAATCAATGGTCAGGTGCTGCCCTTCCTGCAACCGATCCAGTTAAGCGCGATGTACCTGGCGAAAAATCTGCTCGGCGGCAACGCGCCGCTGAAGCTACCGGCGATGCTGGTCAAAGTCAAAACGCCGGAACTGCCGCTGCATCTGGCGGGAGAAACTCAGCGCCGCGATTTAAGCTGGCAGATTACCGCAGAATCTGACGGTATGATTGCCAAAGGCATGAGTGGAGAAGGCCAGCTACGCGCCTTTGTGGTGAGTGAAGACCGCATGAAAGAGGCCTTTGCACTGCTGAAAACGTTGTCGGTATAAGCCTGTGATGCCGGATAGCGCCGCTTCGCGTCTTATCCGGCCTACGAGTGAGCATCTGTTTACAGGCCGAATAAGGCGCAGCCGCCATCCGGTGCCCTACACTTCCCTTAATGCTCGCGCTGCGGCAATCACACCCTGTCCAAACGACAGCCCGCCGTCGCCCGCTGGTAACCGCTGAGGAAATAACAATTTAAAATCAGAAAGATAAAAGGCAAGACGCGCGCGCAGTAAGCGGTTGTGTATCACCCCGCCGCTGAAGACCAGAGTGGTTATCCCCCGCGCCGTAGCCTGCTGGCGCATTAGCGTGGCAAACCCGCACGCCAGCGCATCATGAAAAGCCCAGGCGCGTTGCGCGGGCGTAGCCTGCCAGTTCAACCATTGCCGCCAGAAAACAGCGACGTCCAGTTGAGCGCCGTTAAGCGGCATCGTTACCGGATGCTCAACGTTAGCGCATTGAGAGGCCAGCGCCTCCAGCGCGCAGGCGGCCTCGCCCTCATAGCTAAGCGATGCTGGCGCGCAGCGAAGCGCGGCGGCCACCGCGTCAAACAACCGCCCGCAGGAAGAGGCCAACGGGGCATTGACGCCGCGCTCAATGGCGCGCGCCAGGACACTCCAGTTTTGCTGTTGCAGCCCCGCTGTCTCCGGGTAATCCTGCCAGTCCGGCACAAAGCGCAGGCACTGCGCCAACAGATTACGCCACGGCTGTTTGGCAGCCAGATCGCCTCCCGGCAGCGCCACGGCGGGTAAACCGCCTAAATGTTCGCACTCGCGATAATTGACCCGCAGACATTCTCCGCCCCATAGCGCGCCATTCTCACCCATGCCGATACCGTCTACCGTCAGGGCAATCACTTCTCCACCGTCCAGCGGCCAACCATGCTCGGCCAGGCAAGCCGCCGCATGGGCATGATGGTGTAACACCGTCTCTGTCGGCAAACGCATCTCACTGGCCCACTGACTGGAAACATAGCCCGGATGCGCATCACAGACGATACGCTCTGGGGTAAAATCGTAGATTGACTGGATCAGACGCAATGCCTCGCGCCACTGCGCCTGGATACCGTCATCGCTGAGATCGCCTAAATGCTGGCTGACAACCGCCTGTTCGCCGCGTACCAGACAGAACGTGTTTTTCAGATCCGCGCCCAGACAAAGTATCGGCGGCACATCGCGAAATCCGGGCGGCAACGCAATCGCGTCCGGCACGTATCCCCGCGAACGACGCAGCATTTCGCCGCTGTCGCGTACGACAGAGTCGTCCATGCGCTGTACAATGTCGCGATTGTGCAACAGAAAACCATCGGCAATATCGTGTAAATCGTCCAGCGCCTGTTCGTTGGTGATGGCGGGCGGTTTGCCGCTCAGGTTGCCGGATGTCATCACCAGCGGGTAATTGAGCGCCTGCAACAAGAGGTGTTGCAATGGGTTGGCTGGCAGCATCACACCCACCTCCGTAAGTCCTGGCGCGATGCCCTCACTCAGCGAAGGTACATACTGCTTATCCACCAGTACAATCGGGGCCGCTGGCGTGGTCAGCAGCGAACGCGCCGCGGTCGGCAGCGTTTGCGCCGTGGGCAACATCACCGCCAATGGTTTCGCCGGACGATGTTTACGCGCCCGCAGCATCGCCACTGCGTTAGCGTTGCGCGCATCGCAGGCCAGATGAAAACCACCCAGCCCTTTAACGGCAATAATGCCTCCGGCGTTCAGTTGGGCGACCGCCGCCTGCAAAGCCGCCTCTTTTTCCGCTCGTTCATGTTGGCTCCGCCACTCAAGATGCGGCCCGCATGACGGACAGGCAACGGGCTGGGCATGAAAACGGCGATCGTACGGATCGCGGTATTCGCTGTCGCATTCCGGACACAAGGGAAACGCCGCCATCACCGTAAATGGCCGGTCATAGGGCATAGCGCGAATAATGGTGAAGCGTGGTCCGCAGTGGGTGCAATTGATGAAAGGATAACGGTAGCGCCGCTCGCCTGGGGTATTCATCTCGGCAAGACATGCCGGGCAGGTCGCCGCATCCGGCACGATTTGCGTGTTCATCGAACCGCCTGCGCTCTGACGAATGGTGAAATCCGTCGGTGCGCGCTCCCATACCAACGACGCGTGTTCAACGCTGTCAATGCGCGCCAGCGGCGGGCAATCCTGATAGAGCGCGGCAATAAATTGCGACGGATCTTCCAGCAGCCGAACGACGACGCCGTCGCCGTCATTACACACGTCGCCGTGTAATTGCAACTGCTGCGCCAGCTGCCAGACAAAAGGACGAAAACCGACGCCCTGTACTTTGCCCCGAATGCGTAGCTGTACGCCGGAAGGTGTGTCTATCGCCATCTTATTTTCCCGCCATCATCGAACCCGGATGCCTGATGGCGCGACGCTTATCAGGCCTACAACCGCACGGACCGTAGACCGGATAAGGCATTGATGCCGCCATCCGGCAATGCTTTGTGGCGTATTCTACGCGCAATCGCAGAAATCAGAAAAGCAGCGATGCCGTTGAATCCAGCGCTGCACGACGGCGTTTTTCCGCGCTCAGCTGTTCAAGCTTATTGCGGTCCACGCAGATGAGGGCGTGCGTTGGGCAAGCGGCCATACAGGCCGGACCGGCTTCACGGTGGTGACACAGATCGCACTTGTTGGCTTCGGCTTTTTCGGCACGCACGTTCAGCCCCGCGCCGCTATTGCGAACCACCGGACGTACCACCACTTCCATGGCGCCGTAAGGACATGCCACTACGCAAGTTTTACAGCCAATGCAGCGTTCCTGCATCACATGAACAAAGCCTTTGTCACGGCTGATGGCGCCATTCGGGCAAACGTTGGCGCACGGCGCGTCTTCACACTGGCGACACAGCGTTGCCGTGGAAACATTCACGCCTTTGATGACATGGATACGAGGTAAAAAGGTTTCAGGGGTCAGCGATGCGCAATCCTGATTTTCCTGATGGGATACGACGCAAGCCACTTCACAGGTACGGCAACCAATGCACTTACTCGCGTCTGCAATGATGAAACGGTTCATCAAATTCTCCAGCAATAACAGATGATGTGCCGATATATACACGAATCGTGCCAATTTTTATTTCATTGTTATTTAAGAATATTATTTCTATTTTCGTGAGCATTTACGTGTCATCGTCACAAGTGTCGATGACACGTAATGTCGCCAGTGGTGGTCAAAATTTGCAGTGATAGCCAGCCAACTCTGCACCGCAACTGGCATCAATCCTGATTAACGCCTGGCAATACGTTACCGCGTATTAAACAGCGCTGCGTAAGGGAAAGATCGTCCGTTTGCGGATTCCTTCCGGCAATAGGTTTGATAATTAATTTACGGCCAGGATAGTGATTAAAACGGGTCAGCGCCGGATAACTCAACCGGCCAAACCAGCCGTGTACGCGCTGCCAGCGGGCGTCCTTCACCTGATATAAATTGGTTATCCAGTAGCCTGAGTCAAACTGCATATCCAACAGTTGCGTGCGCCCATTGCCCTGTAAATCAAGCAAATCATCGACGCCAGTATCGGTCGCGGTATAAAACCCCCACGGTTCAAAGACGCAGGGGCGGCCATTCTTGAGAAAGGTGAAAATGATGTATTGCGCGCTCGGCGCCAGGCCCAACCCAGGATTACCCAACCAGATAACCAGATCCTGAATGCCGTTACGATCGAGGTCAGCGCGATAAAATTGCGCATTACCCGCCAAATTAATCAGCATTCCCACCGGGACAACCCACGAATTACCGGCTCTGTCTTTTCCGCTAATCCGCCATTCGTTATCTTTTTTCGGCTCCGGCAGTAGCGTCACGCCACTGACTCCGACCTGGCGAAAATGCCAGGTCTGGTCGGGCGATACAGAATAAGGCAGGGTCAACAGCGGCTTCAGCGCACGCTTTTGCGCATATTCACCGTCGCTCATCGGCAGGTAACCGACAAAACCGGTGGCCAGTGCGCGCGCGGCGATGCAGAAAAATAGCAGTCCGCTCCATACGATAACCTTCACGTCCTTCTTACCGCCTTTGCCGTGTAACACAAATTCTCCCTAAATATGTGCGAATTTTACGCCTCCGGCGCTTCCAGCGCGGCAAATCCGCCGTTTCCCTGCCAGCCTTCCAGGCGCTGATAGACGATATTTACCGCGTCCTTAATCGGTTGAGTCATCGGATAATAAAACCCGACGATATCCGGTTGGATACCAACAAAAATCACCTCGCCGACATCCTCTTTGAGCTGATCGACCAGGTAGTTGAGCGGCATATTGTGGGTGGTCATCATAAACATTTCGACGATATCATCCGGATCGATAATGCGGATCTCGCCCGGATTAAGTCCCATGTCGGTGGCGTCGACAATCAACAGACGCTGCGGGCGCAGTTCGCGAATCGCCACAATGTCGTTTTCCGGCGCGCTGCCGCCATCGATGACAACCCAGTTGCCCTTCGGCTGCGCCGCGCACATTTCCGCCAGTAACGGGCCTGCGCCGTCGTCGCCCATCATACTGTTACCGACACAGAGTAAAACGTCAGTCACGAAGCCTCCTCACCATCAGGTAGATGGCGCTTTCCTGATGAATGTCATGCAGCATACTGAGCATCAGTTTGCTCCATTCTTGCTGCTGCGGGGTCTGCGCGGCGCGCGCCTCATCAAACGCGCGCGCCAGCATTTGCACATGGTTGAAATCGATGACGATCTCGCCATACTTCGGCACGCCTTCCATTTTACGCCGGGCATCGCTACCGGCTTCCAGGGTGGCGATCCACGCCAGATACTCATCCCATGGGCAGGTGAGCGCGGCCTCCAGGCAATCGATAACCCCCAGGTGGTGACCAATCGCCAGGCTGTAATAGACAACCTGCTGCGCCTCGGCGGGCGTCGCATCGTTCTCATCAATAAACTTACGGCTCAGTTGACTGAACACCACCTGTTCGCTCATCGGATACGCGCCTCTTCAACAACATGATTGAGATGGGTGACAATTTCGGTTAAACGCGGATCGTTTTCCGCTTCCAGCCAACGCGCCACTTGCTGCTCGCCCTGCCCCAACTGTGTCAGGTAATCATCGGCGATCTGACGACCATAGCGATAACCCGCCAGCCGGCGCGCCGCGCGATCCACCTTCACGCGCAGCGGCTGCACCATATCCGGATGCAGGATCTCTGCGGGCTGATCGTCCAGCTCACCCGGCGCGCGGGCGTGGATTTTCTGCTCCAGCAGGCCAAGCGCCATCGCAAAGCCATACAGCGTGGCGGCAGGCGTTGGCGGGCAGCCTGGAATATACACATCCACCGGGACGATTTTGTCGGTACCGCCCCAGACGCAGTAGAGATCGTGGAAAATACCGCCGCTGTTGCCGCAGGCGCCGTAAGAGATACAAATTTTCGGATCCGGCGCCGACTGCCAGGCGCGCAGCGCCGGAGAGCGCATGGCGCGGGTCACCGCGCCGGTAAACAGCAGAATATCGGCATGACGCGGCGACGGTACTACTTTGATGCCGAAACGCTCGGCATCAAACAGCGGCGACAGCGTCGCAAAGATTTCGATTTCACAGCCGTTACAGCCGCCGCAGTCCACGCGGTAAACGTATGCCGAACGCTTAATATTTTTCAGTAGAGACGCCTTCATGCTGGCGATGGATTCATCCACCGTCATCGGTACCGGAATGCCGTTGGCGTCACGCGGGCCTAATAAATTGCTCATTAGCTGACCTCTTTCATATGGCGAGTCAGTTCAATACGGTCGGACGGCACCAGGCATTTCTGACGCTTACAGTCCGGGCAGGTCTCAAAGCTTTCGCGGTGGTTTTCCGCGCGGCTGTCGCCGTTGTGCGCAAGCAGCGCAATGGCGTAGTCAATCTCTTTCTGTACGGCGAAAGGACGATTGCACACGCGGCAATTGCACAGCGCAAAGCGGGACTGTTGCAGGAAGTCTTCTTTCTTCCACACTGCCAGTTCGTACTCTTGCGACAGTTTGATCGCCGCCGTCGGGCAAACTTCTTCGCAGCGGCCGCAGAAGATGCAGCGGCCAAGATTGAATTGCCACGCCAGCTCATTGGTCGCAAGATCGGTTTCCACCGTCAGCGCGTTAGACGGGCAGGCATTAACGCAGGCGGCGCAGCCGATGCACTGCTGCGGATTATGTTCCGGCTTGCCGCGGAAGTTTTTATCAACCGCAATCGGCTCCAGCGGATAAGACGAGGTCGCCGTGCCGGTTTTGATAACTTTTTTGATAAAGGTAAACATGGCGATTCCTTATTTCAGCGGCGAGTTTTTACGCTCAATGCTGTAGCGCTCAAGTTCTTTGTACGGCACGACTTTGCTCTTCTTCTTACGCACATCGACCACGGTCATCCGGTCGGTACAGGAGTAGCAAGGGTCGAGGCTGCCGATAATCAGCGGCGCATCGGAGACGGTGTTGCCGCGCAGCATATAGCGCAGCGTCGGCCAGTTGGCGTAGGTCGCCGCACGACAGCGCCAGCGGTACAGCTTTTGGTTGTCGCCGGTCATGCTCCAGTGGATATCATCGCCACGCGGCGCTTCGGCAAAGCCGAGCGCAAAACGGTGCGGAATATAGGTGAACCCTTCCACCATCAGCGGGCCGCCCGGCAGATTATCCAGACCGAAATCGATCATATTCAGAGAGGTGTAGACTTCGTTGATACGGACTTTCAGACGAGAAATCACATCGCAGCCCTGCTCGCTATGTACTTCCATCGGCAGCAGACCGTAACCGACAAACGGGTGATCGGCGCGGGTGTCGCGGGCGTGGCCACTGGCGCGCACCATCGGGCCGACATTACTGAAGTCGCGGGCAATTTCCGGGTCCAGACGGCCGATACCCACGGTACGCTGTTCCATATTCGGCGTGCTCAGCAGCATGTCCACCAGCTCCTGCACGTCACGACGCATCTGCTGCGCCAGTTGACGGGTCTGGATCATGTCCTCTTTGAGCAGATCGCGGCGAATCCCGCCGATCAGGTTCAGTCCGTAAGTTTTGCGCGCCCCGGTCAGTATCTCTGCCATTTTCATGGAGGTTTCACGCACGCGGAAGAACTGCATAAAGCCGGAGTCAAAGCCGGTGAAGTGACAGGCCAGGCCAAGGTTGAGCAGATGCGAGTGCAGGCGTTCCACTTCCAGCAGAATAGCGCGGATCATTTGCGCACGCTCCGGCACCTGAATGCCCATCGCGTTTTCCACGGAAGTGGTGTAGGCGGTGCTGTGGGCGAAGCCGCAGATACCACACACGCGATCCGACAGGAAGGTGACTTCGTTATAACCCATGCGGGTTTCCGCCAGTTTTTCCATACCACGGTGGACGTAGAACAGGCGGTAGTCGGCGTCGATAATGTTTTCGCCATCGACGAACAGACGGAAGTGGCCCGGTTCATCGGAAGTAACATGCAGCGGGCCAATCGGCACCACGTTATTTTTCTTGTCACCCAGCTCGTTAATGAACTCGTAGGTTTCCGCATCGGTGGTCGGCGCCGGGCGCTGACGATAATCCATACTGTCTTTACGCAGCGGATAGAGTTCATCCGGCCAGTCGTCCGGCAGCACCAGACGGCGCTCGTCCGGCAGACCGACCGGGATTAAACCGTACATGTCGCGTACTTCGCGCTCACCCCACACGGCAGCCGGCACGCGCGGCGTAACGGATGGGAATTCCAGCTTATTGGCATCCACTTCAACGCGAACGGTAATCCAGCACTTCGTGCCCTGCTCCATCGACAGCACGTAATAAACGGCATAGTGGCCGCACAGCTGGCGTTCGTCATTACCGAACAGCACCGACAGCCACCCACCCTGCTGGTAGTAAAGAAACTCCACCACTTCCGGCAGATAGTTCACTTTTACCGTAATAGTCAGCTGATCTTTGGTCTGCCAGGCTTCGTCCAGCACGACGCCCGGAAACGCCTGGTGCAGCGCCGCAAGGTATTGTTGACCTAATTTTTCTTCAGACATGCTCAAACTCTCTTAAATCACGCCGCCAGCAAGGAGACGAAGGCTAAAAACGCAAACCCAAAACCGGCCCAGGTCACGCGTGAAGTGGCGCAAAAACGCAGTCGCGCCATGCTGTTTTCAAACAGGGCGATCACCAGTACGCCGACAATCAGCTTGACGATGGCAATCACCAGCGCCAGCAACAGTCCGCCTGCGCTGAAGGTTTCCATCTGTCCCCACGGCAGAAACACGCCGACGAACATTTGCAGCACCACCAGTTGCTTAAGGCTGATGCCCCATTTCAGCACCGCAAAGCCGCTACCGCTGTATTCGGTCAACGGCCCTTCCTGCAACTCCTGCTCCGCTTCCGCCAGGTCGAACGGCAGCTTGCCCATTTCGATAAAGGTGGCGAAGGCGCAGGCGCACAGCGCCAGAATCAGCGGAATACTGCGCGCGACAGGCCAGTGATAAATGGTATCAGCGATATTGCTGATATGAGTTGAACCCGCCACCTGCGCGGCGACCCACAGACCCAGCAGCAGAATCGGCTCCACCAGCACGCCGAGCATCGCTTCACGGCTGGCGCCGATCGCGGTGAACGGACTGCCGGTATCCAGGCCTGCAATAGAGAAGAAGAAACGGGCGATGGCGAACAGGTAAATCAGGGTGATTAAATCACCCAGTTGCGGCAACGGAGATCCAACGGTGACAACCGGCAGCGCGGTGGCGATAGTCAGCATCACGCCGACCATCACAAACGGCGTCAGGCGAAAAACCCAGCCGGAATCAGCGGGCGCAATACTCTGGCGACCGAGCAGTTTGATAATGTCGCGGTACTCCTGCAACACGCCCGGCCCACGGCGATTGTGTAGACGGGCGCGCGCCACGCGAGTAATACCGGACAGCAATGGCGCAACGGCAAATAGCACCAGCGCCTGAATTAACGGATAAAACACACTCATTTTCAGGCTCCTCGTGAAACCACAATCACCACCAGCACCGCCAGCTCAATCAGCGCCAGACGACGGAACAGCACCGCGGCCGCCGCGTTCTGCCAGCCCGGCACCAGCGATACCGGGTTCAGCCATTTACGCAGTTTGAGTACCGGGGCAAAGGCCTCTTTCACCGGCATGGCGAAACCGTGCGCGGTAATCACCATCGACTGCTCATGGTCGTAGCCGCACACCCAGGCCGCGCCGCGAGAACGCGACGGCAGACGGTTGCCTTTGAACATCGCCATAATGATGAACGGCAGTAGCGGACAGGCGACCAACAGCAGCGTGATCATCGGCTGCGATACGGTGGTGTGCGCGGTTTCCAGCGGCAACGGTACCGCAGTGGAAATCATCGGCAGCAGCCACGGCGCGGCAACCCCGCCCAGTACGCAGCAAATCGCCAATGCCACCACGCTGACGCCCATCAGGATCGGCGCGCAGCTGGCGTTTTCAGCTTCCTTCGTGCGCGGCGCGCCAAGGAACGTCACGCCGTAAACTTTCGCCATACACATCACCGCCAGCGCGCCGGTAATCGCCAAGCCAACCGCCAGCAGCGGTCCTAACAGACGACCAACAAATGCGCCGCTGTTGCCCAGTTTGAAGAAGGACTGGTAAATCACCCACTCGCCGGCAAAGCCGTTCAGCGGCGGCAACGCTGCCATCGCCATCAGACCGACCAGCATGGCGATAGAAATAACCGGCATCCGTTTACCAATACCGCCCAGTTTTTCGATATCGCGATGACCGGTACGGAACCAGATGCTGCCCGCGCCCAGAAACAGCACGCTTTTGAACAGGCTATGGTTCAGCAGGTGATAGAGCCCGCCGGTCAGACCCAGCGCGATCAGTACCGGCTGATTGAGAGCAATCCCGGTAACGCCTGCGCCCAGACCGAGCAAAATGATGCCGATATTTTCCAGCGTGTGATAGGCCAGCAGGCGCTGAATGTTATGCTCCATCAGCGCGTACAAACCACCGACAAAGGCGGTGATCATCCCAAGCACCAACAGCGCCACGCCCCACCACAGCGGCGCATTGCCGCCAAGCAGAGATAGCGTGAGAATGCCCAGCAACCCGATTTTCATCACCACGGTCGAGAACAGCGCGGCGGCGGGAGCGCTGGCGTTGGCGTGCGCCTGCGGCACCCAACCGTGTAGCGGGATAATCCCGGCCAGCAGACCGAAGCCGATAACGCCGAGCAGCCAGATATCGGAGCCCAGCGGCAGTTGCTGAGCACGTTGATCCAGCAGCCCCAGATCCAGCGTGCCGTAGCGCTGCCACACCAGCCAGCAGGCGATTGCCAGCAGCAGCGTACCGAGACGGCCCAGCGCAAACCACAGTTTGCCCTCTTTGCTACCGCCGGTGAGGAACACGGCGCAGAGCGCCATGATTTCCGCCATCACCACCATCGTCCCCAGGTTACTGGCGACCACGGCGCAGACGGCTGCCGCCATCAGCAGGTTGATCAACAGTCCGTTGGCTTTTACCTGTGGATGGCGATGCCAGTCGATATTGAACAGGCTGACGAACAGGCCGCACAGCCCCAGCGTAATCAGCCAGATAGCATTCAGCGGCGTAATTTGCAGCATGTGACCGGTAAACGGCATCACGCCGCTCACCGTAACGGCGCTGGTCAGCGCGGTGAACCCCGCGCCTGCCGTACACAGGCTGCCGACCGCGCCGCCGATACCGGCAATCCAGCCGCTCAGCGCTTTATGAAACGAAAACAGAAACGCCAGAACGGCGGCGGCGGCAAACCACGCGACGCCGCTAGTAATCAGTGAAAGTGAACTCATTATGCATCCCCACTCTGAGCCTGCTGAAACAAGGTGAGATCGCCAAAATCGGTATTAAACGTCAGCTCACGTTTACGTTTGCTGGCGCGGGCGATATCCGTGTTCTCCACCAGGTGTAGCGCTTTAGTCGGGCACATCCGCACACAGGCCGGGCCTTGCTCGTCAAAGCTGCACAGGTCGCATTTCACCGCGATAGCGCGTACGCCCGGCACCCAGTCGAGCAACGTACTGACGCGCGCAGGCGCTGGCGGCGCGGGCGGCGCTTTCGGCGTATTGGCGTTCGCTGGAATATGCAGCGGACGGCTGCCGGAAAACTCAATAGCGCCAAACGGACAGGCAATACCGCACAGTTTGCAGCTCACGCACAGGCTTTCATTAAGCTGGACAGCGCCGTCAACGCGATTAATCGCGTTAACCGGGCATACCGTGGCGCATGGCGCATCTTCACAGTGGTGACAAAGCTGCGGCGCAGATTCTTTTTCATTCAGCATCACTTTCAGGCGCGGCATTGACTGCAGGCCATGCTGGCGATGCGTCTCTGAACAGGCGGCCTCACAGGTGTGGCAGCCGATACAGAGAGTGGAGTCAGCAATTACAAAACGATTCACCAGGCATTCCTCAGGTGATTGTCATTTTTGACGAAAACATGCCGTTGAAATGTCATTTTCGACACTTATCGACACGCCCATCCCCAAAACATTCATGACATGGCGCAACGCCATATCGAGAATCAAAGCGGGCAACACCTCAGGCTTATACCGCCGGGCTGTTTCCCTTTACCAATTGACGCAAATTAACCGGCGAGTTGGTTTCTACAGCGGTATAGAGGCTGTCGTAAACGCTGGCGATTTTTTCCAGATAGTGCTCCAGCACCTGCTCGCGATCGCGGTTGTTAACCCGTTCGTCAACCTTGCCGTCGATATCGAGCTGCGCCTGTGCAATCAATTGTTTATCTTCGCCATCTTTGGTTTCAACGTAGTACTCAATGGTGTGGCTGTTAAAACCATCCGCCAACGCGACGTAAATACGAAAGTGCTCAAACAGGACAAAGCAAAGATCCCTTTCCGGCGCGCAGCTCATTGCGTGATGCAGGCGCGCTTTCGAGAGGGTGATCCCCTGAACCAGCGAGTTGCAGTAAATATGCCACTGGTCCTGTAGGCGACGATGCCGTTGCGCGATGTAATCGGCCTTTTCGCTTATTTCCCAAATAGTCATGTCAGGTTACCCGTTTAACAGAGATGCCTGCGTTAAGCATTTTCCATGCCAATTTTTAACTTATTGTTTTTAATAGCAGACGAGCGCAGTTACTGCCGTTTCGACGCGGTGACGACATGTCATTTCGTCATCGTCGACATTAACCTGCCATGGGATAAAAATATTGGCATAAATATTGCTTTACAGGGGCAACCACTACGGGAGGCGATATGCACGAAATCACCCTCTGCCAACGGGCACTGGAATTGATTGAACAACAGGCTTCAGCATACGGTGCAAAACGTGTGACAGCCGTCTGGATCAAAATTGGCGCATTTTCTTGCGTGGAAACCAGCGCTCTTTCCTTTTGTTTTGATCTGGTATGCCGCGGCACGATAGCAGAAGGTTGTAAACTGCACCTCGAAGAACAGGAAGCCGAATGCTGGTGTGAGCATTGTCAACAATATGTCACGTTGTTAACCCACCGTGTACGTCGTTGTCCGCAATGTCATAGCGATACGCTGCGAATTGTGGCCGATGACGGCTTACAAATTCGGCGCATAGAGATTGATGAAACTGAAGATTAATGCCGGATAGACGCTCGCGTCGCCATCCGGCAGAAAGCCTGTAACAAGAAAAAGATCAGGAGTAAGCGATGTGTACGACTTGCGGTTGCGCTGAAGGCAACCTTTATATAGAAGGCGATGAACATAATCCGCACTCAGCGTTTCGTAGCGCGCCCTTTGCCCCAGCGGCTCGCCCGGCGCTGAATATTACCGGCATTAAAACGCCTGACTTTGCCCCAAGTCAGACCGCAGAAGGCGATCTGCATTACGGCCACGGCGAAGCCGGAACCCACGCGCCTGGTATGAGTCAGCGGCGGATGCTGGAGGTTGAAATCGACGTGCTGGACAAAAATAATCGTCTGGCTGAGCGCAACCGCGCCCGTTTCGCCGCCCGCCAGCAACTGGTGCTCAACCTGGTGTCCAGCCCCGGGTCCGGTAAAACCACCCTGCTGACTGAAACGCTAATGAAATTGAAAGACCGTGTACCGTGCGCGGTGATTGAAGGCGACCAGCAGACAGTGAACGACGCCGCCCGCATCCGCGCTACCGGCACGCCCGCCATTCAGGTCAACACCGGTAAAGGCTGCCATCTTGACGCGCAAATGATCGCCGACGCCGCGCCGCGCCTGCCGCTGGATGACCGCGGTATTCTGTTTATCGAAAACGTCGGTAATCTTGTCTGCCCGGCCAGCTTCGATCTGGGCGAAAAGCATAAAGTCGCAGTGCTTTCCGTGACCGAAGGTGAAGATAAGCCGCTGAAGTATCCTCATATGTTTGCCGCGGCGTCGCTCATGCTGCTCAATAAAGTCGATCTGCTGCCCTACCTCAATTTTGACGTTGAGAAGTGCATCGCCAGCGCGCGTGAAGTGAACCCGGAGATTGAAATTATCCTGATTTCCGCCACCAGCGGCGAAGGCATGGATCAGTGGCTGGCCTGGCTGGAGGCGCAGCGATGTGCATAGGCGTGCCGGGTCAAATCCGCGCCATTGACGGCAATCAGGCAAAAGTTGACGTCTGCGGCATTCAGCGCGACGTCGATCTCACATTAGTCGGCAGTTGTGATGAAAACGGTCAGCCGCGTCTGGGTCAGTGGGTGCTGGTTCATGTCGGATTCGCCATGAGCGTCATTAACGAAGCGGAAGCGCGCGACACGCTCGACGCGCTACAAAATATGTTTGATGTTGAGCCGGACGTCGGCGCACTGCTGTATGGTGAGGAGAGATAATGCGTTTTGTTGACGAGTACCGTGCGCCGGAACAGGTAATGCAGCTCATTGAACACCTGCGTGAACGCGCCGCCCTTCTTCCTTACACTGCCGAACGTCCGTTGCGCATTATGGAAGTCTGCGGGGGTCATACCCACGCAATTTTTAAATTTGGTCTCGATCAGTTACTGCCCGAAAACGTGGAATTTATTCACGGCCCCGGTTGTCCGGTCTGCGTGCTGCCGATGGGACGCATCGACAGTTGCGTGGAAATCGCCAGCCATCCGGAGGTGATTTTCTGCACCTTTGGCGATGCCATGCGCGTGCCGGGGAAACAGGGTTCTCTGTTGCAGGCTAAAGCGCGCGGCGCGGATGTCCGTATTGTTTACTCTCCGATGGACGCGCTGAAGCTGGCGCAGGATAACCCGACCCGCAAAGTGGTATTTTTCGGGCTGGGCTTTGAAACCACCATGCCGACCACAGCCATCACGCTACAGCAGGCAAAACAGCGTGACGTGCGAAACTTCTACTTTTTCTGCCAGCACATTACGCTGATCCCGACGCTGCGTAGCCTACTGGAGCAGCCGGACAACGGCATTGACGCCTTTCTTGCGCCAGGCCACGTCAGCATGGTCATCGGCACCGAGGCGTACCAGTTTATCGCCGCCGATTTTAATCGCCCGCTGGTGGTGGCTGGATTCGAACCGCTTGATCTACTGCAAGGCGTGGTCATGCTGGTTGAGCAGAAAATAGCGGCCCTAAGCCAGGTTGAAAACCAATACCGTCGCGTGGTGCCGGATGCCGGAAACATGCTGGCGCAGCAGGCCATCGCCGATGTGTTCTGCGTTAATGGCGATAGCGAGTGGCGCGGTCTGGGCGTGATTGAATCCTCCGGCGTCCACCTGACGCCAGAGTATCAGCGCTTTGACGCCGAAGCGCATTTCCGCCCAGCGCCACAGCAGGTCTATGACGATCCGCGCGCCCGCTGCGGCGAAGTGCTGACCGGCAGATGCAAGCCGCATCAGTGCCCGCTATTTGGTAAAACATGTAATCCAGAGACCGCGTTCGGCGCGCTGATGGTCTCTTCCGAAGGCGCATGCGCCGCCTGGTATCAGTATCGTCAGCAGGAGTGTGAAGTTTGAACAATATACAACTCGCCCACGGCAGCGGCGGCCAGGCTATGCAACAGTTGATTAATAGCCTGTTTATGGAGGCCTTTGCCAACCCGTGGCTGGCGGAACAAGAAGATCAGGCGCGTCTGGAGCTGGCGCAACTGACGGCGGAGGGCGACCGTCTGGCGTTTTCTACCGATAGCTATGTGATTGATCCGCTCTTTTTCCCCGGCGGCAATATCGGCAAACTGGCGATTTGCGGTACGGCGAACGACGTAGCGGTGAGCGGCGCGATCCCCCGCTATCTCTCCTGCGGCTTTATCCTTGAAGAAGGGCTGCCGATGGAGACGTTAAAAAGCGTGGTCAATAGCATGGCGGCGACCGCGCGGGAAGCGGGTATCGCCATTGTAACCGGCGACACCAAAGTTGTGCAGCGCGGCGCGGCGGATAAATTATTTATCAACACTGCCGGCATGGGGGCGATTCCCGCCGATATTCGCTGGGGCGCGCAAACGCTGAGCGTTGGCGATGTGCTGTTAGTCAGCGGTACGCTTGGCGATCACGGCGCCACTATCCTCAACCTGCGCGAGCAACTGGGACTGGATGGCGAGCTGGCGAGCGACTGCGCAGTATTAACGCCGCTAATTCAGACGCTGCGTCATATTGACGGAGTGAAGGCATTGCGTGACGCCACGCGCGGCGGCGTGAATGCGGTCGCCCATGAGTTTGCGGCGTCCTGCGGTTACGGTATTGAATTGTCCGAATCCGCACTGCCGCTCAAACCTGCCGTGCGCGGCGTCTGCGAGCTGTTGGGGCTGGATGCCCTGAACTTTGCCAACGAAGGAAAACTGGTGATTGCCGTTGAACGGCAGGCCGCAGATCGGGCGTTGGCGGCATTACGCGCGCATCCGCTGGGACGTGATGCGGCGCTGATTGGCGAAGTCGTGGAACGCAAAGGCGTTCGCTTAGCCGGACTCTATGGCGTGAAGCGAACCCTTGATTTGCCACACGCCGAACCATTACCTCGTATATGCTAGCAGCCTGTTGGCAGCATACTGTAGGCCGGATAAGACGCATTTGCGTCGACATCCGGCATTAACGCTGCATTAACGCCTGATGGCGCTTTGCTTATCAGGCCTACGGAGTGTGTGACCAGCGAGCTTGCGGTCAGCCATCCGGCAATAACTTACGACTTATACCTATAATTCATTTACCGTTTTCGCACCGTTTTGCGGTATTTTCCTGGAAAAGCAACATGTCGTATACACCCATGAGCGATCTTGGACAGCAAGGCTTGTTCGATATCACTCGTACCTTATTGCAGCAGCCCGATTTGGCGTCGCTCAGTGAAGCGCTTTCGCATCTGGTAAAGCGTTCAGCGCTCGCCGACAGCGCCGGCATTGTGCTATGGCAGGCGCTGTCGCAACGCGCACAATATTATGCGACGCGAGAAAATGGCCGTCCTGTTGAATATGAAGATGAAACCGTACTGGCGCACGGCCCGGTACGTCGCATCCTTTCTCGCCCCGATGCATTGCACTGTAATTTCCATGAGTTTACCGAAACCTGGCCGCAGCTTGCCGCGAGCGGCCTCTACCCTGAATTTGGTCATTACTGTCTGCTTCCTTTAGCCGCGGAGGGCCGTATTTTCGGCGGCTGCGAATTCATCCGTCAGGAAGATCGCCCCTGGAGTGAAAAGGAATATGACCGTCTGCATACGTTTACCCAAATTGTCGGCGTGGTCGCCGAGCAAATTCAAAACCGGGTAAACAATAACGTCGATTATGATCTGTTGTGCCGCGAACGCGATAACTTCCGTATTCTGGTTGCGATTACCAACGCCGTCCTGTCGCGTCTGGATATTGATGAACTGGTAAGCGAAGTCGCAAAAGAGATCCACCACTATTTCAATATCGACGCAATCAGCATCGTGTTGCGCAGCCATCGCAAAAATAAGCTGAATATCTACTCCACCCACTACCTTGATGAGCATCATCCGGCGCACGAACAGAGCGAAGTCGACGAAGCCGGCACGCTCACGGAGCGCGTCTTTAAAAGTAAAGAGATGCTGCTTATCAACCTCAACGAACGCGATCCGCTTGCCCCCTACGAACGCATGCTGTTCGATACCTGGGGCAATCAGATCCAGACGCTTTGCCTGCTGCCGTTGATGTCCGGCAAGACGATGCTTGGCGTGCTCAAACTGGCCCAGTGCGAAGAAAAAGTGTTTACCACCGCCAACCTCAAGCTGCTGCGTCAGATTGCCGAACGGGTAGCCATTGCCGTGGATAATGCGCTGGCCTATCAGGAAATCCACCGACTGAAGGAACGCCTGGTCGACGAAAACCTGGCGCTCACGGAGCAGCTTAATAACGTCGACAGCGAGTTTGGCGAGATCATCGGACGCAGCGAAGCGATGTACAACGTGCTAAAGCAGGTTGAGATGGTGGCGCAGAGCGACAGTACCGTACTGATTCTGGGCGAAACGGGAACCGGTAAAGAGTTGATTGCCCGCGCCATTCACAACCTGAGCGGACGTAGCGGGCGCAGGATGGTAAAGATGAACTGCGCCGCGATGCCGGCGGGGCTGCTGGAAAGCGATTTGTTTGGTCATGAGCGCGGCGCGTTTACCGGCGCCAGCGCGCAGCGGATTGGCCGTTTCGAGCTGGCGGATAAAAGCTCGCTGTTTCTGGATGAAGTGGGCGACATGCCGCTGGAGCTACAGCCTAAGCTGCTGCGCGTCCTTCAGGAGCAAGAGTTTGAACGTCTCGGCAGCAATAAACTGATCCAGACCGACGTGCGGCTGATCGCCGCGACTAACCGCGATCTGAAAAAAATGGTCGCCGATCGCGAATTCCGTAACGATCTCTACTATCGGCTGAATGTTTTTCCGATCCAGCTTCCTCCGTTACGCGAACGTCCGGAAGATATACCACTACTGGTCAAAGCATTCACCTTCAAAATCGCCCGCCGAATGGGGCGTAATATCGACAGCATTCCCGCCGAAACGCTGCGCACGCTCAGCAGCATGGAATGGCCGGGGAACGTTCGCGAACTGGAGAATGTCGTCGAGCGCGCCGTGCTGCTGACGCGCGGCAATGTGCTACAACTGTCGCTGCCGGATATTACCGCCGTAACGCCCGATACCTCGCCTGTTGCGACTGAAAGCGCCAAAGAAGGCGAAGATGAATATCAGCTTATTATACGCGTTCTGAAAGAGACCAATGGCGTAGTGGCTGGACCAAAAGGCGCGGCGCAGCGTCTGGGGCTTAAACGAACCACCCTGCTGTCGCGTATGAAGCGATTGGGTATTGATAAAGACGCGTTAGCGTAACGGGTTGCCGGATCTGATCCGGCCTGGAGATGATGCGCGCCGTAGGCCTGGCGCTTCCCCTTCACTTCTTGCGCTGATATTTTTCCGGCAATTCCGGAACGGGGCGCTTATCGTCGATAAGGTGCCGCACGGTCAGGACAGGGTGTCGCCAAAGCATTCGCGGACCTGCCCAACGCATAATCTGCTTCATCTCCTCGCGTTTAGCCGGCTGATAGCAGTGCACCGGGCACTGCTTACAGGCGGGTTTTTCCTCGCCAAATACGCATTTATCAAGACGTTTTTGCGCGTAGGCGTACAGCGCGTCGTAATGCCCCTGCACCGCTGACGCCTGTGGGCACTGGCTTTCATACAGCGCGATCATTTTTTTGATCGTCAGTTTTTCACGAGCGATACGTTTACCAGGCATCGTGCTCTCTCCGAACATTAAGATGTATTTATTTTACACCTTATCCCTCTTTAGCACTATCACTGCATATCGTCGCTATTTCGCAAATAAGAATTATTTTCATTTATTCATGCCTTGTGCTATATAACATAGCAAAGGCTATATTCGATGATTAATTAACCACATTGTTGCGAGGGATACTATGACGAATCTACATCGTCTGAAAACACTCCTGATTGCCGGTATTGTCGCGATACTCGCGCTATCGCCAGCCTATGCAAAAGAGAAATTTAAAGTCATCACCACGTTTACCGTTATTGCCGACATGGCGAAAAACGTGGCGGGCGACGCAGCGGAAGTCAGCTCGATTACCAAACCCGGCGCTGAAATCCATGAGTATCAGCCAACGCCCGGCGATATTAAACGAGCGCAGGGGGCACAGCTTATCCTCGCGAATGGTCTGAACCTGGAGCGATGGTTCGCCCGCTTTTATCAGCACCTTTCCGGCGTACCGGAAGTCATCGTCTCCACCGGTGTCAAACCGATGGGCATTACCGAAGGCCCGTATAACGGTAAACCGAACCCGCACGCCTGGATGTCGGCAGAAAACGCGCTGATTTATGTCGATAACATTCGCGACGCCCTGGTGAAGTACGATCCGGATAATGCGCAGATCTATAAGCAAAACGCCGAGCGCTATAAAGCGAAAATTCGCCAGATGGCCGATCCGTTGCGTGCCGAACTGGAAAAAATTCCCGCCGATCAGCGCTGGCTGGTCACCAGTGAAGGCGCGTTCTCTTACCTGGCGCGCGATAATGACATGAAAGAGCTTTATCTCTGGCCAATTAACGCCGATCAACAGGGGACGCCAAAACAGGTGCGTAAAGTGATTGATACCATTAAAAAGCACCATATTCCCGCCATCTTTAGCGAGAGTACGGTTTCCGATAAACCCGCCCGCCAGGTCGCGCGTGAATCCGGCGCGCATTATGGCGGCGTACTGTATGTCGATTCTCTGAGCGCCGCTGACGGCCCTGTGCCAACCTATCTGGATCTGCTGCGCGTCACGACCGAAACCATCGTCAACGGCATTAACGACGGACTGAGGAGTCAACAATGAGTCAATCTGCGATTACCGTTGATCAAGTCACGGTGACGTATCGCAACGGTCATACCGCCCTACGGGACACCACTTTTCAGGTGCCAGGCGGTTCAATCGCCGCGCTGGTAGGCGTAAATGGCTCCGGTAAGTCTACGTTATTTAAAGCGTTAATGGGCTTTGTGCATCTTGCGCAGGGCGATATCACTATCCTGCAACAGTCAGTCAACAAGGCGCTGAAAAAAAACCTCATTGCTTATGTTCCGCAATCGGAAGAAGTGGACTGGTCATTTCCGGTGCTGGTAGAAGATGTGGTGATGATGGGACGCTACGGCCATATGGGCTGGCTACGCCGTCCCACTGCGCATGATCACGCCTGTGTTGACGCCGCGCTGGCGCGGGTGGATATGCAGGAATATCGTCACAGGCAGATTGGCGAACTGTCCGGCGGGCAGAAAAAACGTGTGTTTCTTGCCAGGGCCATCGCTCAGGATGGACAGGTAATCCTGTTGGATGAACCTTTTACCGGCGTGGATGTAAAAACCGAAGCGCGAATCATCGATCTACTGCGGGAACTGCGCGATGAAGGCCGCACGATGCTGGTCTCAACGCATAATCTCGGCTCCGTCACCGAGTTTTGCGACTATACGGTAATGATTAAAGGAACCGTACTGGCCAGCGGCCCTACCGAAACCACGTTTACCGCCGCGAATCTGGAACAGGCGTTTAGCGGCGTTCTACGTCATATCGCGCTAAGCGGAGGCGAAGAGCACATCATCACCGATGACGAGCGCCCCTTTATTTCCCGGCGCGTGGCCAGCGGAGGAAAATCGTCATGAACTGGCTTGTTGAGCCGTTTGGCTACCAGTATATGCTCAACGCGATGTGGGTCTCCGCGATGGTGGGCGGTCTGTGCGCGTTTCTCTCCTGCTATTTGATGCTCAAAGGCTGGTCGCTCATTGGCGATGCGCTATCTCACTCTATTGTGCCTGGCGTCGCTGGCGCCTGGATGTTAGGGCTGCCTTTCTCGCTCGGCGCGTTTCTTTCCGGCGGACTGGCGGCAGGCAGTATGCTCTTTCTTAACCAACGCTCACGCCTGAAAGAAGACGCGATTATCGGGCTTATCTTCTCCTCTTTTTTTGGCGTCGGCCTTTTTATGGTGTCGCTAAATCCGATGTCGGTGAATATCCAGACGATTATTCTCGGCAACGTGCTGGCGATCGCGCCAGCGGATATTGCGCAACTGGCGATTATCGGCGCAGTCTCGCTGACGATTCTGCTGTTAAAGTGGAAAGATCTGATGGTCGTCTTTTTCGATGAAACCCATGCGCGTTCTATCGGGCTTAATCCGGGTCGACTAAAGCTGTTGTTTTTCACTCTATTGTCCGTCTCTACCGTGGCGGCCCTGCAAACCGTTGGGGCGTTCCTGGTGATCTGTCTCGTCGTCACGCCGGGCGCGACGGCCTGGTTACTCACCGACCGTTTTCCACGTCTGCTCATGATTGCCGTCGTGATTGGCAGCCTGACCAGTTTTCTGGGCGCATGGCTTAGCTACTGGCTGGATGGCGCCACGGGTGGAATTATTGTCGTCATGCAAACCTTACTGTTCATCACAGCCTTTATTTTCGCCCCGAAACACGGTCTGTTAGCCAACCGTCGACGCGCCCGCCTGCAGAAGGAGCCGACATGTTCTTAACAACGTTACTGGAACCCTTTCAGTTTGATTTTATGGTGAACGCCCTTATGGTTTCGGTCATTGTGGCGATTCCCTGCGCCTTACTGTCCGTGTTTTTAGTGTTAAAAGGCTGGGCGTTAATGGGCGATGCAATGAGTCATGCGGTATTCCCCGGGGTCGTGCTGGCATATATTGTGGGGATCCCCCTGGCGATTGGCGCTTTCATTGCCGGATTATTTTGCGCTATCGCCACCGGCTATCTGGACGATAACAGCCGCATCAAACGTGATACGGTGATGGGCATCGTCTTTTCCGGGATGTTTGGCGCAGGTCTGGTGCTCTATGTTTCTATTCAATCGGAAGTGCATCTGGATCACATCCTGTTTGGGGATATGCTGGGCGTATCGCTGGGGGATATCGTACAAACGTCAGTTATTGCACTGGGTATTGCGTTAATCATTGGGCTGAAATGGAAAGATCTCCTGCTACACGCTTTTGACCCGCACCAGGCGAAAGCCAGCGGGCTGAATACCACGCTACTGCATTATGGCCTGCTATGTATGATTGCGCTGACTATCGTCGCCACGCTGAAATCGGTGGGCATTATTCTGTCAATCTCACTACTTATCGCCCCCGGCGCAATTGCCATTTTGCTGACGCGACGCTTTGCGCGCGCGCTGGCATTAGCGGTGAGTCTGTCAGTTATTACCGCTTTTGCGGGCGTCTATCTGTCTTTTTATCTTGATAGCGCGCCAGCGCCGACCATCGTGGTATTATTTGCCATCGTGTTTATTGCGGCATTTATTTACGCAACATGGCGCGACAGGCGTAATGAAATCGTACCAGAGGCGCAAGGTTAACACTTTTTTGCCTGCTATTCAGGAAACATACGGTCATAATATAGAGTAGTTTTATGGCGCTGGAAGGATTTCCTCTGGCAGGCAACCTCATAATTTCATTACGGTTTAAGTAAAGACTTATATTCAGCTATCCTTTTTTTATGAGCGGATATAGAGAGTTTTTTATCGTTTAGCATAACGGCATTGTTATCGAATCGCTCATAAAGCGTTTCATTCTTTTTGTTTACTATACTGCTTCCCGCCGCCGGATTGGCCTGCACATATTCATTTAATCGTTGTACGCCTTGAGTATGTTTGTAAAAACTCACCGGCAGATAACGGTCTGCTTTATCAGACGGGAGAAAAGGTTCTTCACCACACAGACGTTCACAAATATTATCTTCATGAATTTTTACTAAGTTCATAAATTCAAGCTGAAGTTTTTTGGCGAGCGCCAGGCTAAAAATACCACATTCAGAAGAGCTTCGTTGAATGTCCAGCTCGACCATAGCAAAATAACAATCAGGCAATTGTTCACGTTCAAGAGCTGCTTTGGTCCTCAACGCCAGTAAAGCAGGTCCAAAAGCGCTACACGCTGCTGGTTCGAACAAAATCACCGATGTCTTTCCGTCCATAACTCTAAAATCGACGACTGAAATATGGATACCTGAACTTCCCATATTTACGATAAATCGGGCAGATTCAACGCCTTCCATTCTGGTCTCCTTTATAGAGGAAACAAGCTCATGGACTGACATAACAAATTTAAGATTTAACTCTGGATACTTCTTATTGGCCTGTGCAACAAGAAAAGGCATCATTTCGAGATCGGTTTCCTCGTAACTGATATGAATCCAGCTGCCATCTATAATTTCACTTTCCAGACGCTCAACAATACAGGTCAATGCTTCGGTGTTTAGCTCCCCGCTGACGTCAGGCTGAGGCGATAAACTCGCCCCCATATTACGAGCCGTAGGACTTAGCATACTTTTCCCTCCACATGATAGCTCCTGCACCGAAAATATCATCTTTAACTTTTCAGATTCAATATATTGCCCGCAAAAATATGCCTCAATGATTGAGCCAGGCAACCAATCACCTCCAGATGATTATATATAAGAATTACTACTCAAAAAATCTTTTTTATAATAAAAGCTCAATACATGGTCATAAATGATAAAAAATAGTTTAATTCATTCCTACCGCAATCGGTAACGCGCAATTATCGTCAGGTACACCAGGGTTATGTGCAAAAGCAGTGCGCTGTAAATGCGCGTCTAGTTTCAGTCCCCGGAACAGCGATAGCGGTGAAGAGTCCATCCCCAAACGATACATAACCTTCTTACGATAAATACTGACGGTTTTTGTTCCCAGACCAAATTTTTTCGCCAGTTCAATTGCCGGATGTCCCGAGGATAATAATATCAGCAGCGCATACTTCGCCTGAGTGACGCCGGGAGGTAGATTCCACCAGGCGTATTGATTGATATTAAACAATACCTCTTCCGGCGTCTCGCCGACATTAAAAGCATACGTAGCAGCCACGGTTTTCTTTTGTGGCCTGTGGCAGAAACGCAGCCAGGCTTCCGGAAGACGTAGCTTCTCTCGATCCG
Source organism: Salmonella sp. SAL03688 (assembly GCF_046551895.1). Lineage (NCBI taxonomy): Bacteria > Pseudomonadati > Pseudomonadota > Gammaproteobacteria > Enterobacterales > Enterobacteriaceae > Salmonella > Salmonella sp. SAL03688. Next base: position 257,527 of record NZ_JBGDVI010000002.1, on the reverse strand, counting down.
AGCGGATAGCGCAGGATAGTTCGTCTTTTAAAACATAATCCATAACGCCAAAATATTGCAGCACACAGCGATCGATATAATACAAGCGATCTGCCACTACCAAAACTTTACGGTTCTGCAACCGCGTTTGCAACGCATGAAAAAGATAAACATGCTCATGCGGGTTCAAAGCTAAAATCAGCCCGGCGTCCGGCATATCGGATAGAGAATGCAAAAGTGCGGTTAATGAGTTACACGTTTTAACGCACTTTTCCGGATATTTTTGCTTAAAAATAGACTGAAGGGCATAACAATTAGTCCAGTTAATACCGTATATAATTACATTTCTCATTTATTTATCCTTTTTTGAAAACTGACCACAGCTTCGGTAATGATTTTTCTTCCTGGGCGACTACTGCGCAAGTAGATAACGCCTTCTTACTACAAAGGTAATAAGACCAGATACGTTATTACATGCGCAATGTCGTTACCGAAATGAATTCCTTTTACAAATCTGATAATGATTAAATTTGCTGTTTTACTTTACTGTAATCTCTTAGAGTACAACCATTGCCCGGCGCCTGGCGGCCATGTATGTCTGACAATGAACGCTTTCGATTCCCTTTCATTAACTATATATCACTGGTGTAGCGATACTGAAATATACACTACGATTAAAAAAATATTTGGTATCTGTAACGCAAACAGATAGTAACGTTTAAAATAATTTCACAAATCAATGGTTCATCGTACGCATAAAGCTAAGCGGTGTAATCTTAAAATGCCGTTTAAAAATAGCGATAAAATAAGAAGGCGTATCATAGCCACACATCGTCGCGACTTGTGAAATATTTCCAGCCCCCATACGTAATAATTTTATAGCCTGATTCATACGAGCATCCAGGTATATTTTGCTAAAACTCACCTCTTCAGCGGCCAGTTTTCGCTTCAGACTTGATACGCTCATAAACAGCTTTCCCGCCACCTCAGCCTGTGACCATTTGCGGGTGAGATCGCTGATAATAATGTTATAAACTTTCTCTTTTGTCGTAATTTTTATTGCTCGCTCAAGGAAATCAAACCCACCGGGCTTACGTACAAATGCCGATATAAGATACATCAATGAGAAATATGAATAATCATGATCATCAATACTCACATTACTACAAACCCGTGGACATGCCACACCATGCAAAATAGAGTCAAAAGTATCACTCATCCCTGGCAACAAGTCCGCATGAAAAAAATACTTTGGTTTCGTTTTTAATGATAGCTCTCGATCATTATAGTTTCTTGTACTGTAAAAAACTTTGTAGAATTTTTGCATTAAGTCATAGGAAACTTCCAGTGAAGAAAAATCAATATGCCCTTCTATTTCGCTCATACTAAGCGTGATTGTTTGATCTTTTTCCAATAAAAATAAACACGGCGCAGATTGTTCGATGAACTCCCCAAATTCGTTTTCAATTCGCAAACTGCCTTTATTAAGTTTAAACAATAAGCAGTTTGCGACATAATAGTCTCTTACGTCAGCTAATCCATTTATTAATGGAAATTTGTTCGGCTGTTGAAGGTGATTATTGCTAATGGCCTCAACTGATTTATTCATTGAAGGCAATACCATATTTTATCCTGTGTGCTATAAGGAACTCAAAATCGTTATATTCTTATAAACAAATAATTAAAACTCACAGAGATGATTTAAATCCGATTTTTTTATTATTATAGCCAATAATTACATTCCAACGCGCGTTCATTTCGTCACAAAAAGATACCCTTACAAACTTTATGCACAATTTTGTAATGAAAGCTTACAATATTAATATAATCATTTCAGAATAAAACGGCTGGCAGACATCTTAATAATCCATATACATCAATAAGATAGACACACTGGCATGGTGCATTTTCTGCATTATTTGCTGATATATACACCATACCTTATCACAAATCGCCAGCAATGGGGGTTCACCAGTCAATTGCCTCTTTGTTTTCCCCGCCCGATAAAATAATCTCCTGCATCCAGGAGGTCATTTGTGACTGTGCGTTCATTGTACCAACTAATACCCCGTTTAAAGCCTCATATAAATGGGTGCCCGGTTCAACTTTTGCTAACATGTTTTGTAGCATAGCCGTTTGCTGCTCAAAAGAAACAAAAGCCGAATCACCACTGTTAGGATCTTTGAAGGCATTCATCTCTTGATAAATGCTATCTTTAAGCGTTTCAGAAGAGGCTGACTCAGGAAGCGCCAAAAGTCGTTGGTAGAATGCATCATAAAGATCAACGTCGCCGCCATTGCTTAAAGGCGCGCTATCCACATTATTCAGCATAGCGGCCCTGGCACTCAACGAAACCACACCCGTCGCTTCAGTATCTGCTGTCGGGACCAAATAAGAAGTCGGAATCGTACCCGGTATCACCTTATAACCTCCGCTTGCGTTTTTGTCTTCCATTCATCAATAAGTGCGTTAATGGCGTTATCAGAAATTGTCCGGCAGTCTTGTGGAAGTTCATCAAGATGATGCTTAATGACGCCTACTGCCGTTTCAACAAATTGTTCAGGTGAAAATTCTGCGATCTGATCGCCGCAACTCATGATAAAGCGCTGTTCCTGATGATATTTAAGATTAAAAGTGCCTGGCCAGTTTTCCATAAGCAACACCATCAGTTTTTGGTGATCTTTTTTCGCATTAACTGGCAGTGTTAAAAAAAGTTGCCCCTCAGGCTTATCGAAATCCCTTAGCCACTCATCCAGGACGGTTAAAAGCGTTTCGGGATGGTCGACCGCAGCTGAAAATAACTCGCGGGCATAAATCTGTATTTTTTCCATCCACTTCCAGGCCATTGTCTGATTATCAGTAAGATAAGCGGCGACCTGCTGTAACGCGTCTATCATTCCCTGCTCGTAACCTTCCTGATAGGCGTACATCCGCAAGGTCTTTGCCTCTTCTTCCGCCTCTCGCAAAATACGCTTAGCCCGTTGATGCGCCTGCTGTTCTAATCTTTCAATAGAGAAATAACGTTCCAGCGTTTTACGCTTTATCAGTATCCCCTCAACAGGCGAAAGCGGGGACGGTATTGGGATATTTTTGAGCATATTGTAAGGCCAGTAGCAAAATTGACATTTCTACAGCATCCTGCTTCAATGCCTCCTCAATAAATGGAGGAAAAAGCAAAGGAAAACGCTGTGCTAAAGATTCAGGTAAAAATTCATTTAGGGCATTTAACTGTGCATACCCGACGCTAAGTAAAAACCGGTGATTCGGCGCCTTATTGCAGACAGATAAACTTGTTCCCTGATGCATTGCCAAAAATGCTTGCGCCCAATCCGGCAGGCCAAGCAAGGCTCCCTGCCTTGCCAGATCGGCTCTCAGTTTATGGCAACCGAGTAAATACGCTACTTGCGGCAGTCGGCGCCACTGACGCAGCCACAGCTGCGTCAGTGAGTTTTGAATACACTCCTTTTCTCCGTTCTTAAGCCGCCATGCCGCCAGTATTAACTCATTTGCCGCCGCCCTGGCGGCGGGTCTGACAATCATTTCCGGCGCTATCTGCAACCGCTGAGGATGGATATACGATAACGGATCAAAAATGATTCTTTGCCAGATAATGGGTAATGGCTGCCTATTCATTTGACGATTTCGCCTTATCATCAGCCGTTATGCCTTTCTTATTGCGGGCATAATGGTTTTTGTAATACCAGACGCCAAAGCCTGCTGACATCACGGATAACAAAATAATCAACACAATCCAACTGGTTGCAAAAGAATTACGTTTTACTGGTGTGCCGGGAGCCTGTAATTGGGCATCAGAACGTTCTGACAACACAACAGAAATGTTGTCATAATCCACATCGGCAAAACTATTCTTTAAGAAACGCTTGATATCGCTGATCTGATGCGCAAGCGGCGAACCTCGTTCATATACGGCTAATGCCGACAGATGAACAGGTTTTGGCGGACGGCCATTTTCACCAGCATCAATATCATAACTAATATGGACCCTGGCGGAGAGCACGCCCTCCATCGTCTGTAATGACTGTTCCAGTCGCTGTTCAATAGCCGAATATAACCTGGCCTTTTCAGCTCGCGGAGACGATACCAGCGAATCCGCCGGGAACATCTGCGCTATTTCCACCCGTGGCCGGGGAGGAAGCTGATAAGTTTTAATCCAGTACACCGCAGCGGTAAAATCAGGCTCAGCAACGGTAATGCTATAGCCCAATTTTCCGCTATCAATTTTATTCGCCTCTATATTGTGCATTTGCAGAACGGCAATGACCTCATTAGCCTGTTCCTGGTCCAGTCCTTTTAAAAGATCCTTATCCTTACAGCCGGCAAGGGTCATTACCAGCAGAAAGGTATATAGATATCGACGAATCATGAGCGTAATAGCGTTTCAACAGCCCCGACTCCTTTACGAGTAAGGGTACTTACCATAGAAACATACAGGTTATAATCTGAAATCATCTCTTGCGAAATAGCCAGCTCTTTAGGATCCGTCACCAGATTAGGGTCCTCAATCCTGTTGGTAATCGTCTGTTTATCCACAGCCGTGGCAATCGCCGAACCAGAAAAAGCCTGGAGTAGCCGGTCATCCAGCGAGACAATGTCCGTCTCCATAGACCTGATATTGACCGCCTGCCCTATAACGGCATTCTCAGGGACAATAGTTGCAATCGACATAATCCACCTTATAACTGATTAACGGAAGTTCTGAATAATGGCAGCATCAATATCCTTAAAGACTTTTACCGTGTTCGATTGCGCGTTACGGTACAAGTTATATTCCGAGAGCTTACTCTGATACGCCGCCAGTAGCGCCGGATCGGAGGGTTTTGCTGCTAATTTATCCAGCGCTTCTGTTACCTGCGTTTGTAGATTATCAACGCCTGTATCAAATTTTGCTGAAACTTCATCCAGATAGCCTGACCAAGGTGTTGGCATAATGACTTCCTTATTTGCGTTAAATTAAAGTGGGCTTGGGAAATACCAATGGCCTGGGCTCATTTTGATATAACCTTCCGCCCCGTACTGAAATGAGCGTCCCTTGAGCCAGTCATCTTTTAATTCGATCGCAAACTGCACATAGCGTCCTCCCCATGTACGGTAATAGCTATCGACAAATTGACGGGCTCTGAGTATTTCTACATCATCGAGCGCCCCCTGAATAACAAACGTTACGCCCCCCTTATGATTCCTGCGGGAATAAGGTAACGCCTGCTGTTTTAGCCCCGCTTCCGCCTGGCCTGCGGCGGTAACATCGTCCATCAACGTGATGTTAACCGAATCCGCGTAAGGCATTAGCGCTCTCAGCTTTTGACTTAACACCTCGAGCTCTTTCTTGCTCATCGTGTTTCGCTGGCGGCTTAGCCAGAAAACGGGTTTACGCGGCTCATCGAAATGAAGCCGATAATAAGCCAGCTGCGGATAATAGGTATCCAGCCAGGTAGAGATACGCTTATTTTCTTCGTTTTCGTTAATCACTCGCGCATTTTTATCATAATCGCCCCTCGCTAAAACCTGACGAGCCCACAGCGTATCTCTTTCATTTTGCGCAGCGACATAGAGCATTTTGTCCCGTCCTGGCAACACCTGAAAGCGCTCCTTCTCCTGCCCCAATAACGAATCGAGCTCTGCGGCCTGCCGCTGCGGCGAGTTAAGTATCCATAACGTCCCCACCGTCCCAATTCCCAATATAAAAAACCCGGCCAGTGCGGCTACAATTCCGTTTTTAAAACGCGGCTCGTTCTTTTTTGCAGACGTTTCTAACTTCTCAGGCTGCTCGGGCACCCACGGCTCGCTTTCCGGGCGAATCAGGATAAGCAATTCACCGACCTGTATTGGCGTATTTAATTGCACCGAACGAGATTCAGAATTTCCTTCTTTCAGCTCATGGAGTATAATTTCGGTCGCATCCGTATCCACCTGGATTTCAAAATTTACTCCGCCATGGTCCAGCGGGATAAAAAAGCTATCGGCAGGTATATCAGGGAGTTGGCCTGAAGCAGTGAGCGCATCACTCTGACCTACCACAAAGAGTGTTCGGCCTGTCAGCAATGGAAACTCACAGCCGTTCAGTGAGCTGTTAAGTAATCGAACTATGTATGGCCCAGGGCTTGTTATCGTCTTCTCTTTTGATGTTTCCATATATACTGTTAGCGATGTCTGTCGTTCTCGATAGCAGCAGATTACCGCACAGGACACAGGGATTCCTGATGAAAATAGAATGAAAAGTGAGAAATAAAATCAATTTATTCTGTATAATGCGTCTCAACACATATTAAAAGAACCATCATCCCCATTGGAGCTTAAACTACTGTAGATAAATTACCCAAATTTGGGTTCTTTTGGTGTAACAATCAGACCATTGCCAACACACGCTAATAAAGAGCATTTACAACTCAGATTTTTTCAGTAGGATACCAGTAAGGAACATTAAAATAACATCAACAAAGGGATAATATGGAAAATGTAACCTTTGTAAGTAATAGTCATCAGCGTCCTGCCGCAGATAACTTACAGAAATTAAAATCACTTTTGACAAATACCCGGCAGCAAATTAAAAGTCAGACTCAGCAGGTTACCATCAAAAATCTTTATGTAAGCAGTTTCACTTTAGTTTGCTTTCGGAGCGGTAAACTGACGATTAGCAATAATCACGATACGATTTACTGTGACGAACCTGGGATGTTGGTGCTCAAAAAAGAGCAGGTAGTTAACGTGACGCTTGAAGAGGTCAATGGCCACATGGATTTCGATATACTCGAGATACCGACGCAACGACTTGGCGCTCTCTATGCACTTATCCCAAACGAGCAGCAAACCAAAATGGCGGTACCCACAGAGAAAGCGCAGAAGATCTTCTATACGCCTGACTTTCCTGCCAGAAGAGAGGTATTTGAACATCTGAAAACGGCGTTCTCCTGTACGAAGGATACAAGCAAAGGTTGCAGTAACTGTAACAACAAAAGTTGTATTGAAAATGAAGAGTTAATTCCTTATTTTCTGCTGTTCCTGCTTACTGCTTTTCTCCGACTCCCGGAGAGTTATGAGATCATCCTTAGCTCAGCTCAGATAACGTTAAAGGAGCGCGTTTACAACATTATATCTTCGTCACCCAGTAGACAGTGGAAGCTTACAGATGTTGCCGATCATATATTTATGAGTACGTCAACGCTCAAACGGAAACTTGCAGAAGAAGGTACCAGCTTTAGCGACATCTACTTATCGGCAAGAATGAATCAGGCAGCAAAACTTTTACGCATAGGCAACCATAATGTTAATGCTGTAGCATTAAAATGTGGTTATGACAGCACGTCCTACTTCATTCAATGTTTCAAAAAATATTTTAAAACTACGCCATCGACATTCATAAAAATGGCGAACCATTAACATTTTTTGTATCTGTCACTCAAGTAAAGATTTTTATTAAAATTGTAATAGTTTAAAATTCAGACTGCGCATTAACACGCTATATCAGAATGGGAGGCTATTCAATATCATTGTTCTGTCCGGAAGACAGCTTATACTGATATCTCTGGTAATTTAAAGTAAGGCTGATTATATAACACGATTTTTGTGAACTTGTCATCGCTATGATGACTGGTAAACCGATATTGCCTTATTCACAGCGTAAGAATTCGTCCAGATGACACTATCTCCTTCCGGCTTTAACCCTGTGGATTAAGGCCGGCATTTTATTCATATTTATACATCATCCGTTCTCTCTGAGAACTATTTGCCTGAACGGTCTACACCGAAACAGTCACGCTTGTTAGCTTTCTGCCAGGCATACCTCTTCTCTTCCTCCTGATATCGATATAATGCCTGGGGGCCAGCCTGAGGATGATACTGCTCATAACCCCCCTGCCTTTTTGACGCTATAGCTGAAGGGAGTAAAGAAAGACGATATCATTATTTTGCAAAAAAATATAAAAATAAGCGCACCATTAAAAACAGTCTTTCATTTATATTTTGACACCTAAGACAAATTACACTCTTAAACTTTCAACGAATGGTCATTTAGTGGAAATCTTCGAGAAAAATGGTTCTGATGGTGTAATTATCAGACCATTAACCATGAAGATATAATAAGCAGCATTTACACCCCCAAAAAATGCAGTAAGATAGCTACAAAACTAATCTCTATTGCAATGAGGCCAAGTTAAATATGTAAATATTTAGATGCCCGGCGCTGACTCTCTGCACCAGGATATACGACAGCGTCCATTCGATAATCACGGTTAGTTATAACAATATTATTACCAACATGTCAGTTATTTAAAGCACAGGCATAAGCTAAATAATCAAATGTTAAAAACATATAAACCCGAGCCCGTAAAATATGACATTAAGCTCATAATAAAAGCTCAACCTGACCGTTAGTACTAACAGCAGAATTACTGAAACAGTAGATTCTATCCTAACGACTTGTATTAGCTATTATAACTTTTCACCCTGTAAGAGAATACACTATTATCATGCCACATTTTAATCCTGTTCCTGTATCGAATAAAAAATTCGTCTTTGATGATTTCATACTCAACATGGACGGCTCCCTGCTACGCTCAGAAAAGAAAGTCAATATTCCGCCAAAAGAATATGCCGTTCTGGTCATCCTGCTCGAAGCCGCCGGCGAGATTGTGAGTAAAAACACCTTACTGGACCAGGTATGGGGCGACGCGGAAGTTAACGAAGAATCTCTTACCCGCTGTATTTATGCCTTACGACGTATTCTGTCGGAAGATAAAGAGCATCGTTACATTGAAACACTGTACGGACAGGGCTATCGGTTTAATCGTCCGGTCGTAGTGGTGTCTCCGCCAGCGCCGCAACCTACGACTCATACATTGGCGATACTTCCTTTTCAGATGCAGGATCAGGTTCAATCCGAGAGTCTGCATTACTCTATCGTGAAGGGATTATCGCAGTATGCGCCCTTTGGCCTGAGCGTGCTGCCGGTGACCATTACGAAGAACTGCCGCAGTGTTAAGGATATTCTTGAGCTCATGGATCAATTACGCCCCGATTATTATATCTCCGGGCAGATGATACCCGATGGTAATGATAATATTGTACAGATTGAGATAGTTCGGGTTAAAGGTTATCACCTGCTGCACCAGGAAAGCATTAAGTTGATAGAACACCAACCCGCTTCTCTCTTGCAAAACAAAATTGCGAATCTTTTGCTCAGATGTATTCCCGGACTTCGCTGGGACACAAAGCAGATTAGCGAGCTAAATTCGATTGACAGTACTATGGTTTACTTACGCGGTAAGCATGAGTTAAATCAATACACCCCCTATAGCTTACAGCAAGCGCTTAAATTGCTGACTCAATGCGTTAACATGTCGCCAAACAGCATTGCGCCTTACTGTGCGCTGGCAGAATGCTACCTCAGCATGGCGCAAATGGGGATTTTTGATAAACAAAACGCTATGATCAAAGCTAAAGAACATGCGATTAAGGCGACAGAGCTGGACCACAATAATCCACAAGCTTTAGGATTACTGGGGCTAATTAATACGATTCACTCAGAATACATCGTCGGGAGTTTGCTATTCAAACAAGCTAACTTACTTTCGCCCATTTCTGCAGATATTAAATATTATTATGGCTGGAATCTTTTCATGGCTGGTCAGTTGGAGGAGGCCTTACAAACGATTAACGAGTGTTTAAAATTGGACCCAACGCGCGCAGCCGCAGGGATCACTAAGCTGTGGATTACCTATTATCATACCGGTATTGATGATGCTATACGTTTAGGCGATGAATTACGCTCACAACACCTGCAGGATAATCCAATATTATTAAGTATGCAGGTTATGTTTCTTTCGCTTAAAGGTAAACATGAACTGGCACGAAAATTAACTAAAGAAATATCCACGCAGGAAATAACAGGACTTATTGCTGTTAATCTTCTTTACGCTGAATATTGTCAGAATAGTGAGCGTGCCTTACCGACGATAAGAGAATTTCTGGAAAGTGAACAGCGTATAGATAATAATCCGGGATTATTACCGTTAGTGCTGGTTGCCCACGGCGAAGCTATTGCCGAGAAAATGTGGAATAAATTTAAAAACGAAGACAATATTTGGTTCAAAAGATGGAAACAGGATCCCCGCTTGATTAAATTACGGTAAAATCTGAGAGAGGAGATATGCATTATTTTTTTATCATCGTAATCTGGTTGCTTAGCATAAATACGGCATGGGCTGATTGCTGGCTTCAGGCTGAAAAAATGTTCAATATTGAATCCGAACTACTTTACGCTATCGCCCAGCAGGAATCGGCGATGAAACCTGGCGCCATTGGCCATAACCGAGATGGTTCAACCGATCTTGGCCTGATGCAAATTAACAGCTTCCATATGAAAAGGCTGAAAAAAATGGGGATTAGTGAAAAACAGTTGTTACAGGATCCCTGCATTTCTGTCATTGTGGGCGCATCCATTTTATCAGATATGATGAAAATCTACGGTTATAGCTGGGAGGCCGTTGGCGCTTATAATGCCGGGACGTCTCCGAAACGATCGGATATAAGGAAGCGTTATGCTAAAAAAATTTGGGAGAATTATAGAAAATTAAAAGAGATGTCAGCAGAAGAGAAAAACAAAAGACTTTCTATCGCGGTAAACAAATAATTATACAGAAATAGCTTACTTTCAGATAGTTCTAAAAGTAAGCTATGTTTTTATCAGCTTGCCGTCGTCATAAGCAACTGGGCTTGCATTGCTTTTAGTTGTACAAACTGTGAGGCGTCTTCCAGCATTCTATTGTTCCGTGAATTCCGGAAATCTGCACGTACCTGCTCCAGATTACTATGAGGATTATCCTTAAGTACAAGGGCCGCCGCCATCGTTCCGGTTCTTCCCACTCCGCCCAGACAATGAATCATCGGTAAATGCTTATCTGATGAACTACGCCCCGGCGCGCCATTTTGGTTACTATTTTTCACTCTATCCGCCAGGTATTCTAACTGATCAGTAGACGGTAACGGCTGGTGATCTGGCCAATTTTTCACATGCAATACCGGGATTGTATACTGCTTTTCCCCGCAGGACAGTTGCATATTGTATTGGTCTATCGCTTCTCCCTGACTGGCTGAACTCACTTTTTGGCTGTTGGTATGCACCTCGCCAAAGGTGTAGCTCCCTCTGAAATAGGCTGGTAATTGTTTTGCCTGCATCTGATCTTCCGACGTTAACACCACCAGGCACGAGCATTCTTTTTCAAGAAGCATTTTCATATGCGCTTCCAGCGCGTCCGGCGTATTTTTTGGGTACGAACCGGCTAATGCCACAGGCTTACCGTCAAAAGTTAACGTATTCACTGGCACAGGCATTCCATCGCTCAGTTTCACCTGGGTTTGCTGATTAATTGGAATGCTGCTGACCGCAAACCGTGCCAGGCCCAGTGTCGGTCCGCTCATCGTCTGTGGCATTGGCGCGCCGGCTTCTATTTTCTCAAGTTCAGCTGTAACATTTTTCAGTTCTTTAGCAATAACGTGAATTTTTTTTACAGCCTGGGTTAATTCATGAGTAGAGGCTTTATCAACCCACCTCTCAACCTCTCCTCCACAGGTTCCCCATTGTGAGAACCGGGCTACACCGACCTTAATATTTGTTAACGTTGTAACATAATCATTAAGTTGTTTAGCCTCTGGAATTTTATTTAAATTCTGTAAATTCGTCATTAATGAACGCAGCGGGCCGTTACCTGAAGCCATCTCCTGGAAGTTTTCTCGCAGGCTATTTCCATCCATTTGTTCCAGTTGCGGTAATGTTCTTTTAAGTCCCTTTAGCGCGATATCGAGTAAAGGTTGCTTACTTTCTGCTCCAACATCGTTATTTTTTTCTGCCACTTTTGTATCGCCGCCTTTTATGACTAAAGCGGCATTCCTGACACCAACATTATCCTTGCTCTTAATAAGGTTTATAAACCCTTCGTCAGCAGCTTTTACACACTCCGTGATCTGCACTGCTAAACGTTGGGTAAGGGGTTTGTTCATATTTATACGGGACATTAACAGTGCGTCATTAACCGCTGTTTCCCCATATTTTTCCGTTAGTGCCTGGAGAAATGTCTGTAAAATCTTTTGGTCCTGTACTCTGATATTTTCCGTATGTTTTTGCACCACTTCAGTGTTTTTAAATAACGGCATTTTTCCAAGCCAGGTTAATACTTTTGACGAAAGTTTTTCAGGCGCAACATATGCCTTGTCAGTATTTTCCTTAGCAATATAAAGTCGTGCATCATTCGACACACCAACTTTTGAAAACGAAGACAACGTTAAATTATTCAATTTTCTCTCCTCATACTTTAGCATATTCCTGCAGTATGTTTTTGAGCGCTTCCTGCTGATTCACAAATGACTCAAGCTGCGATATAATATGGTAAGTATTTGTCAGATCGGTAATTGCATGTATAAACAACAACGTCTCTGCAGCATCAATATACGCTAACGTACCTTCATTATTCGCAGCCAGTTCACCATTAATCACCATAATCTGCCGCCAGATAGAATCGCCACAAACAGGCGATAACGGTATAATCATACCGTTCAATAACCAGATATCATCTTTAGCTTCAATAGACGTAAAAATATCGCTATCGAGTAGTAATAAGCACTGATTGTTGTCGTCAAAAGTGAGCGGTAAACCCAATTTCTCACCAATATTAGCGATAATATCCTGGTGTGCTTGCAATTTACTTTCCTCTTAAATTATATCTTTTATAAGATTGCTTCTTCAAATTTAATCTGGTTACACAATGTCTTGATATTTTTTCGCGCCCATCGCCGGGCGCAATATTTCTCTCCTTTAATCCAGTAGAATAGCCATTCACTACGCATCGGAACACATATCAGCAACTCCTTCGGATCATTTTCAACATGACGTAACTTGCCTTTAATAACAAAACGCGAACTGTCAGCAATATCATCATATATTGCAGCCATACCTGAACCGGGTACTACATGTGTGATGATTTTCATAACAATTAATCTTATTCAATTGTTGTCAAGCGAGAGAAAAATACTACACCCTGGACTCAAGACTTTTTTTAACAACACGGCATATATCCGCAAAGGTCGTCATATCAGGAAGATCGTTTTCATTGCAACTAATGTCAAACTCCTCACTAAGACCAAATACAATATCAATTAAATCCAATGAGTCAGCGTAAAGGTCCTCAACCAGATGGGTCTGACCATTGATACTATCAACATCAACGGCAATACAGGAGGTGATCACTTTTTTGACTCTTGCTTCAATATCCATATTCATCGCATCTTTCCCGGTTAATTAACGCTGCATGTGCAAGCCATCAACGGTAGTAATAACCCGATCCACGCCAGGTTTATTCAGGTATGACTCGTAAGCCGGGCCAGCTCGCCAGCTACCGTCTCCGATAAGGCCGTCCAGCACATTACTTAACACATAGTCAGTTTCCCCTTTTAGTCTGGTCAGCCCCGCCTCTCTGGCAAACTGCAGTGCAATCTCAGCCAGTTTTTCTTTTTGTGGATGATGAGTAATGACCTCTTTGAGAGTCTCCATTTTCGCTTTCAATTCTGGGTGCTTGTCAATATCGCTACATTGCGCTTTCAACGCTGCACTCTTTATCGTGTCATTGGGTAATATTTCCGCACGCAAGCCGTCAAACGCTCTGCGTACAGGGAACGGTGTGGAGGTATCTGGCTCCAGGGCTTTACGTATCACACCCAAAAACGTCTCACGGGCGTCGAAATGCATTGAATGCATATTCGTAACGCTCGGTACTGTTGAGAGGAAACTATTTTGCTTAAACTTCAAACCAGAAAATGGGCCAGTCTTATCTGTCTGACTATTATCATTATCGGTCGTACCGGCTTTATTACCTGTAATTACCGTCGTGTCTGATTGTAAGGTATCGGTTTTAACATTCTCGACGCCAGCCAGTTGACTGGCAAGCGGCTTCACATTCACAATCTCTGCCGTCTGGCTTTGCTGTTTATTATCATCAACGCCGTGCACCGTGGCCTGTACCGGCTTGCCGATAATGCTCTTGCTGGTTACGCCATCGACTTCATCAAAAGAGGTTGTTTCACCCGTAGTGCCCTTTTCTGACGTGACCACCTTTCCATCTTTACTTTCGGATGAAGCGTTGGTCACAGCCTCTGCCGTCGCATGAGCCGTGACGTCAATTTTACCCGCGATGCCATGGTCAATTGCCCCTGTGCTGGCGCTGTGTGCCGTCTCCGTTTGATGCGTAGTCGAATCCACACGCGAATGACTATGACTTACGTTGCTGCTGTTAGTCGAATGGTGTGACTCGCCATTGCGTTGGCTGTTATCAATAAATGTTCGGCTATTATCAATCGTCTTCCGGCTATTATCATGGTTGCTATTATCGATATGGCGCTGGCTATTATCGACATGGCTTCGGCTATTGTTAATATGCTTACTGTTATCCACGCTATGGTTACTGCTATCAATATTAATATTGATATTAATACCCGTAGGTTCTGCTTTTTTCCCACCATCAGGTACTGGTCCAGCCGCAGGCTCCGGAATTTTAGGGTCAGGCAGTTTATCTGCAGGAATTTGTGCAAAAACATTACGTAGCAGCAGGGGTATCAACGTTTGCATTTCAAGGTGCCGGGCTTCCCGTCCTACGCTGGTACCCTGCTCTTGCGTTAATTTTTGGTGGCACATATCAAGCGCCTCAACCGCCTTCGCCGCCGCTTTGTCAACAAGGTGCGTAAGATTGCTGCGGGTTAACGGATCTAACGTACAGCCAAAGTTATGTTCAATGCAGCTGGCAATATAGGGCATCACCTCCTGCATAACAAAATTCGTCGATAATTTACTTAATTCACCGCCAGTGTTATTTTTGATAATATCTAACAGCTGCTTTTCCAGGTTTTCCAGCTTCGCTTCCGCTTTCTTTGTTTCTGGCAGCCATGGCCCAAAAGCTGACTTTTCTTTCAGGCCATCTTTTATGATTTGCGCGGTATACTCTGCCCCCACCTTCATCAGTAGCGTCTTCGCCTCAGGAGAATCACTGGTGGCGTTGAGCGCTGAACGAAAGAGCCCGGCAAACTCCATTATCGCTTTCTTACCGGCGACATTATTTGAATTGGTAAAAACTTCTTTTAACGCCTCAGCGTCTTTCCCGCATTTAAACAATGCATCCAGACTCGCCTGTTTGATCAGCGCGGGAAAATCTTCCAGTTGCGGGCCTTTAATTTCCCCTGACAGCGTCGCTGTGGCACTTTCTCTGACTGCGGAAAGATTCGCCGCAAGATTCGTGGCCTGCGTTTTGATCTCGGTCTGCATACCTGGCATTATGACGGGGGGCTGAGTCCTTACACTTGTAACCATTATTAATATCCTCTTCTGTTATCCTTGCAGGAAGCTTTTGGCGGTTTCCAGGCTGCTACTTATCGTACTGCTCAGCACTTTTACCAGGTTGTCGTACAATGAATTGGCATTGCTATATTTTTGCGTCAGCGTCTGTAATGTGGTTTTCATATTTTCTTCCTGCGCTTTAAAACCCGACTGCCAGGCTTGATATTTGGCGTTATCCATTTCGAGTTTTGAGTCTTTTCCCGGCGCGCCTAAACCATCAATATCCTGAACCATTTTTTGTAATGGCGTCAGATCAACGGTGATGACATAACCGGATCCATAAGATTTCAGGCAGCTATTCGGTAAATTCAATTCACTGAGCCACTGTCTCGCTTCCGCTTCAGTGGCTACTTTAACGCCGCTGCCTGACTGCGCTGGAAATAAAACGGTATTACTGTTTATTTGATTATATTTATTGACTAAACTGTTTAAATCATTTTTGAGTGAGGTAACATCTAGCTTAACGGTATTACCGTCCTTACCTGGTAATAACCAGCCTCCCATTTTGGAAAGAATATCACTGAAGGCCTGATAAAAATCGGTATAGACTGCGACAACGTTTTCATAAACGCCCAGATAGCTGTCACCTATCGCCGATATATTTTGGGAAACCATATCCCAAATCTCAGCATCAGAAATGGTTGTTCTCGGCTGCGCCATAGGCGAAGCGCTAAATAAGGCCGACGTCGGCGCAGAAAACGCGCTCCGCAGGTTCTCATTTTGTTCTGCGGATAATGACACGCCAGACTTCGCCAGCGCATTCAGGCTGCTGGTCAACTGCTGGCGCGCCAGCGTGCGCTCGTCATTATTCTCTTCAGAGATCGGTGGCGTTGACTGCAGCGTCTGCTGTGCCTGCTGGATTTTAGTAGCCGCCTGCGATAATGAAATGATATCTGTACCGCGATGTTCTGTGGTAGACGGTACCACGGCAGTCTCGACGTGCTCGCTCGCCGAGGGAGTCTGCGGCCGTTCGGCAACGATCCCCGGATGAGGAGAAGCGGAATAATTTTGAATATTAAGCATAATATCCCCAGTTCGCCATCAGGAGCGCGATTAAATCACACCCATGATGGCGTATAGATGACCTTTCAGATTAAGCGCGAATATTGCCTGCGATAGCAGCAAGTGCGGATGCTTTCGACTGGTTAATGCTCTCCATTGTTTTCAGCATTTCCTGAATCAGGCTGGTCGATTTACGTGAACTTTCACGGGCTTCGTCCGATGCGGTGCTGGCAACACGGTTATTCACCTGGCTAATTTGCTGCTCGGAACGTTCCTGAGTAGCGGCGTACTGCCCGGACGCCCCTGCAATACCACCGACCGTGACCGAGTTCTTCATAATCAGATCGCCCGTCATCTGCATCTTGCGCGCATCAATTCGGGTCATATCCATGGTATTCTGCTCAAGACGAATATCGGATTCGACAGACTCAAGACGTTTCGACAGAATAGCCTGATGTTCAGGGGAGATTTGTTTATTACTGTCTTTAATACCCAGACTTTCCGTGGCGCTGGTTCCGGCATTAGATTTAAGCGTCGCATCATTAAGATTTTTCGTCGCATCGGTACCGGTTTTCTTCATATTTAACGATTTCAGAGAATCGACGCCTTCAGCACCGAGTTTGACGCTATTCTGCCCGTTCAGCACGTTTTTAATACTG
This sequence comes from Salmonella sp. SAL03688, assembly GCF_046551895.1. Classification (NCBI taxonomy): domain Bacteria; kingdom Pseudomonadati; phylum Pseudomonadota; class Gammaproteobacteria; order Enterobacterales; family Enterobacteriaceae; genus Salmonella; species Salmonella sp. SAL03688. The sequence goes on along the minus strand of NZ_JBGDVI010000002.1, from coordinate 240,496 downwards.
TGGCTTTCAGTGGTCAGTTTATCGATCTTCGCGGCATTATGTTTAAGCGCGCCTCTTTCATTCTGCAGCCCCTTATATTCCAGTTTGGCACCCACGCCAGTGATCCCCAACTGAAGCGCGCTCTGAGAAATACTACCGGACAACGCATTCATCCCTTCGCGCATCATGGAGCTTGCCGTCGTTTTAGCTGCATCAAAGCTGACTAATGACAACTTACCAGACAGTTTGCTATCAGCCTGGTTCAACGTCAGCATTAACGTATTCGCGGCAGCCAACAGCGCAACGGCACTGGAAGACATTCCGCTAATATCAAAAAACTTTCCGACTTCTGCCTGCTGCTCGCGTAACTGGGTTTGCACAACCTCATTCGCTTTAGTCGTGACATTATTTGCCAGAGCATTCAAATCCTGATTCATGTCGGTATTTTGAATACTGGCTTTTAAAAAGGACGTGATCGTTCCGGGGGTTTGCGTTAATACCCCTGGCGCAGGCGCGCTCAGTGTAGGACTCAACCCCAGGTCACTGACTTTACTGCTGCTAATACCAATACTATTCAGAATATCTTTAGCGCTAACGGATTGCGAAGCTGTCTGTGAACTATTCTCAACAGAATGATTATTTAAATAAGCGGCGGGATTTATTCCCACATTACTAATTAACATATTTTTCTCCCTTTATTTTGGCAGTTTTTATGCGCGACTCTGGCGCAGAATAAAACGCGAAGCATCCGCATTTTGCTGTACCGCAGAAGACATGGCTTTTTGCAGTTCCGCCGTTACCTTCTGGTTTTCACCAAATATTTCTACGGATTGTTTAAGCCACTGCTGAATTTGATCCATGGCAAAACGGGCGAGCATAAAATCAGCAAGCGCCTCGCTGGCATTTTTAATAAATACCCCCTCGGCAACACCACCGGCTGACTGGGCTGCGGTATTCGTGACTTCCATGCCCAACGCCACTTTATTTAGGGTATTACCTACCAGCTCTTTACTTAAGGCATTCGTTTGCAGGCCCATCTTGCTACCCACATTACCCAGGCCGCTAGTAATACGTTGCATCCCCTGGGTAAAGAGTTTGCTGCCGTTTTGTGCTAACTGTTTCAGCACGTTAGGCACCAACTTCTTAATCGTTTCGCCCATCATTTTGCTCAGCGCGTTACCCAGTTTCGCCGCCGCGCCTTTCCCGACAACTGCGACCACCACAATGACCGCTACCATCGCAATAGCGGCAACAATCGCACCAACAATGCTGCCTGCCATCTCTGCCGTTTTCTTATCGACGCCTAATCCTTCCAGCGCTTTGGTAATCGCCTTGCCAATCAGCTCCATTAACGGCTTCAGCACATGCTCCATAATCGGGTTTAGCGCCTGCTGAATAAACGACACCCCCGTCGCCGCCTTCACAATTTCATCGGCAACCATTACCGCAAGTCCCACCGCAGCCAGCGCCAGACTCGCCCCACCGGTAAAAACAGCTGCCACAACGCTGACAATGGTTAGCAGCGCGCCGAGGACTTTCCCGATACATCCCATAATGCGGTTCGTTTCCTCGGCTTTGCGCGTCTCTTCCTGGAATTCAGCCGATTTCTTTTCCATCTCCGCCTGACGCCCTTCCTGCAAGGCGTTGAAAAGCGCAAGATCGTTTTGCAGGCTTTCTTCCGTATTTTTGCCCACAATCTCAATAAACATGGCCATGAGCATAGTGAGGCGGGCGACATTTGACAGATTATCCTGCTCACCCTGGGAAACCTGATTCTGAGAGGCGGCATTAGCCGTTCCCTGGAATTTGGTCAGAATGTTATCCGCTTTCTCGGCTTTCGCTTTGGCGTCTGTGCCTGCTTTAACCGTCGCATCCGTGGCCTTATCTAAGGCCTCTTTCGCCTCTGTCGCTTCTTTTCCGGCCTGTTCTACCGCGGCTTCAGCTTGTGCATAGCCGGGGTCAGCCGGGTCCAGCGATTGCAATTTATTTTGCGCCTGCGTCAGTTTTTTGGTCGCAGCGTCATAAACACTCTTGGCGGTATCCGTCTTTTTGATACTGGCTTCATAGAGATCCGTCGCCTCCTGAGCCTCTCCCAGAGCCGTCTGGAATTCTTTCGATACCTGAATCCCCATCTCTTTTTGTGACTCAATCATCGCCTGCCATACCGCCAGACGAGACTCCAGTTGAGACAGCGAAACATCGCCCAGTAGTGTCATTAACTTGCCAAGCAGTAATGTCAATTGTCCTTCGCTGGAGAGTTTTTCCCGGGCGGCGTCCGTAGGCGGCTTCAGACCCACCGTATTAATAGCGCTCTCGCCGGACTTTGTTCCGGCTTTAAGGTCGCCCGCTTTCGTTGCCACCACATCTTTAAAAGCTTTATCCGCCGCTTTTAAAAAGTCCGTGTTCTTACGAACGCCTTCAAAAGCCGCCTCAGCGAGGCGCGGATTTTGGGTATATCCGCTACGGCTAATGCTACTTGCGTCATTTACCATAATTATTCCTTTTCTTGTTCACTGTGCTGCTCTGTCTCCGCCGTTTTTAGCGCCTCCAGATAGACCAACGCTTTTGCCCGCAGAGACTCATCTTCAGTACGTTCATTGACAAGTTCAAAACACTGCCTGGCTTTTGCCGCCTTACGCATTAATAATTGACACTGCCCGGTAAAAAAAACGGGGCGATAATCATTTTTAAGTAACGTAAACGCTACTGCATAAAGGTCACATGCTTTCTGAAATTGTTTTTTCAGTTGGCATACCGCCGCCAGTCCCATGGTGTAATCGGGATTGTAAAAATCATAAATGCATAAGAAACGAAAGAATGTCTCAGCTTCATCCAGTCGTCCCTGGTTATAAAACTCATAAGCATGAGCATATAAACCGTCCATCATATCTTGAGGGATCCCATGAACGTCTTTTAGCGTGGCGCCTTCACTAACGGCATCCCAAATCATTTCCGCAACACGTTCTTCGCTGACATTATTTTGATAATCCATTACTTACTCCTGTTATCTGTCACCGACTTTGTAGAACTTAACGACTGCGTTTATCTGATGCAGTTATTAAACCCCGACGGTGGTTAGTGAACATTCAAAAAACGCCCAATGAATACATCGCTACTGCTTTACGCGGCTCAATGCCGTACCTCGTTTTCTTGTGGCTGAATAACGTCTTTGCCCGCGTTTTCTACCTCTTCCAGCCAAACCAGAAGACGTAAAACTTCATCAATTTCTTCCAGACTCACCAGATCATAACGGCGATGGGTTTTGAAAAGACTGCGTGCCAGTTTGATATCGACGATCACAGGTACGCCAACCTTCTCCGCATAGGCGCGGACGGCCAGCGCGCGCTGATTCGTTTCATACACCGAGATCATCGGAATCGGCATCAGTTCGGGTTTAAAATAAATCCCGATCGTAATATGCGTGGGGTTGGCAACAATCAGGCGTGAGTTTTCAATATCGGATTTCACCTGTTCAGACAGAATTTCCATATGAACTTCACGTCTTTTAGATTTAACCTCTGGGTTCCCTTCCTGCTCCTTCATTTCACGCTTCACTTCTTCCTTATCCATTTTCATATCTTTCATGGTCAGGAAATATTCCGCAATAGCATCCAATAATAAGACAATCAATGCGCAAGCAAGGCAAGTTAATACCAATGCGAGGAGAAGTTCACGCCAAATGACGGCAATATCCACAACATTGCCATTTAACTGAGAAAAGATTTCAACCTTATATTTCTTCCAGCAAATGATGGCGGCCACCACAAAGGATGAGAGATACAGTAGGGTTTTGACCGTATCTTTAACCGTGCGCATACTAAAAAGTTTTTTCGCCCCTTCTACCGGGTTTAACGCCGATAAATTAGGTTTTAATGCTTCTGTCGCCAGCACAAAACCGGCCTGTAATAATGCCGGTAATGCGGAACACACTAAACAGAGCAGCATAAATGGAATCAGATATTTTAATCCTATCCCAAAAACGGCCAAACTGTAATCAGCCATGCTCTGATCAAAATTATCCGCAATAATGATCTTAATTATCCCCATAAACTCATTAAATGAGCCATACGACACCAGATAGGCAATTCCTCCCAGCGTCAGGCAGGCGATAATGAGATCTTTACTTTTAAATGACTGGCCTTTTTTAGCGGAGTCTTCCAGCCGTTTTTTAGTCGGTTTTTCTGTTTTATTCGAGGACATGCGTCGCCCCTCGCTCGTAAAACCAACTGCTTAATCCTGTGGCCTGGAAAGAGAGTCGCAGTACATTGTCCGGTAGTACCGGGGAGAAATAAAGCAGCATAATTAAAACAGCAATACCGCTTTTTACCGTCAGTGAAATCGCAAAAGCGTTCATTTGCGGAGCAAAGCGCGACAATAAACCCAGGAATACTTCTGACAGCAACAGCACTAATACCACCGGACTGGCCAGAACCAACGCGTTTTGAGCCACCTGATTAATAAACGTTAATAGCGGCGGTAATGAAGGCGTGCACTCGTTCATCGGATCGCATAGCTGATAGCTTTTATTTAACACGTCAACCATCGTGACCAGACCGCCGTTTTGTAAATAAACGACAGCGGCAAACATATTCAGGAAATTAGCCATTTCCGAGGTATCAATGCCGTTTGCCGGATCGATACTGCTACTTAGCGTTGCCCCTCGCTGGTTATCGATAATACAACCCAGCGCATGCATAACCCAAAAAGGCCATGACAGCAGACAGCCCAGCATGACGCCTACCGCCGCTTCTTGCAGAACTAACGGGATCATCGCCACCGATAAAAACGGCGGCGCCTCGTTCAATGCATGCGGCCATACTCCCAATGCCACCAAGATGATAATGGCGTTTCTCGGCGCACCGCTTAATACCCCGCTATTCAAAAACGGCAGGAAGAAAAAAATCGGCGCCACGCGAGCAAACCCTAGCGCCGCAGACGCAACCAGGTGATGAATTTCAAAGTACAACGCGTAAAACATTTTTTACCCCTTAGCCAACGCCAGGAATATCACCTGACGCCCGTAAGAGAGTAAAACTTCGCCATACCAGCCAGACAGTAAAAACAAGCATAAACACACGCCAAGTAATTTAATGCCAAAAGGCAGCGTCTGTTCCTGTAATTGCGTTACCGTCTGGAATAACCCTACCAGGAGGCCGATAATCGTTGCGACAATCGTCGGCCACCCTGACAGGATCAAAACAAGATAGAGCGCCTTATTACCTGCAAACACTAAATCATCCATTTAACTATCCCGTCTCGTAATGATGTCATGTTGCAATGTCCATATACTGTAATATCAATCCCTTAGACAGTAAGGTCCAGCCATCAAGCGCGACAAAAAGCACCAGCTTAATAGGTGTAGATATCGTCACCGGACTCATCATCATCATCCCCAGCGCCAGTAGCACGCTGGATACCACCAGGTCGACGACGACAAAGGGCAAATAAAGATAAAAACCAATTTTAAACGCGCTTTTTATTTCGCTCAGCGCATAAGCAGGTAATAACGCAAATATTGATGGTTTTTCAATTTCATCTTTGTCACGCTTTACCGTCTCGGTCTCTTCTCCATACTGACGCTTCAGTTGCGCGTTTTCAAAAAACTGAACTAACTCGCGATCTGAATATTTGATCAGATAATCGCGATAACCATCCAGGCCTTCATCAACGTGTTTACTTAATGACGAAATATCATTAAAGGTGACATCTTCGTCCTCAAAATAGACGTAGGCATCATGCATTATGGGCCACATAACAAACATAGAAAGCAGCAATGCGACGCCGTTAAGCGTCATATTTGAAGGTATCTGCTGCAATCCCAGGGCGTTACGCACCATGACAAATACAATAGAAAATTTAACGAAACAGGTTCCTGACGCAATAATAAATGGCAACAGGGTGGAAAATGCCAGTAAGGCAATTAATGAGATATCATTCCCCATTACCAGACTCGCTCAGCCATTCATGGATCTCAACGCCTAAGGTGTCATTCATCTGTACCAGTTCGCCATTACCCAGCAAAACACCATTCGCCATAATTTCAACGTTAAGTTCAGCATTGGTCGGCAGTGATAATAGCTGTTGCTGCCCCATGGCTTCGAGTTCGGCGAGGGTAACGTTCTTACGATACAAAACAAATTCCAGTTTGACGGGCAATTGATTCAAGCCAGGCAGAGTTTCTGCAGTTTCAGTTGTATTATTTTCTTCTTCGATATGTTGAATATCTAACGTTTCCACAATAATTCCCCCTTCAACACGGTTGAAATGACCTAACTTTTTCGCGTAGCAATAAACTTCCGCACCGGAAGTACGAATCAGGAGTACATCTCCGATCCCGATTCGGCCCAGCAACGAACGCTGCGTATCACTGCTACCGATTACAAAGCGCAACGGCCAACGCAGCATTTTCGGCCTGCCGCCCCCGACTGCAGGCAGTTCAGGAAGATATTCAAACCACAGGCCGCCCCGATCGCTCATAATGTGCAACAATTTCCCTTCCGGCAGCGCGCTTCCCGGCACGGGGTTCTCTACGCATAAACGCCGACAGGACAAATGCGGCACGGGCAACTCAAACGGTCGCTCTGTCGCAGCAAGCCAGGGAACGACCAGGTGCTCAGCGCCAGCAGAAACCGCCGCCCCCGCCAGAGCGGGAGAGACATGCTCAAGCCAGTCCCCAGGTTGAATCCACGCCGACCACCGTTTTTCTGCATCGCTCAACCGAACCCACATTCCCTGTCGCGTCGGATATTCCAGCGTCGCTTCCCGGCCATGGCGCTGGCATTCTGTCGCGGTTTGCGCCAATAGCCATTCGCGACGATCAATCTGTCTCACACGCAATGACATCAGGCGTCATCCTCCTCGCCAGATTGTTGTCTGTGCTGTTGCTGCTGCGGATTTTGTTGATCGTCTCGCGTCAGGTGCCAGCGCTGGGGATTACCGTTTTGCCATTGATCATGCAAACGATGTTCAACCTGCGTATTTGACGGTATTAACGAAAACTCCCCTGCTTGCCGCGCCTGAATATTGACGGAATAGTCATTTCCCCAGCGCTGAAAACGGTAAGTCAGCGAGCTATCCTCTCCTTTCACGCCATCGGCAGTGGGAAAAATAGTCATCATCGGCTTTGATTGCGCCGCTAAAGGCATTTTTTCATCGCCGCCGGTTAATTGGCTAAGATCGGCGATAGTGGTTGGTTGCAGCGGAAGCTGAGAAACATCTTTAACCTTTTTATGATCTTTATCGTCAGGCTTACCGGTATTGGCTGCGGCCATTCGGGCAGGTGCGACATCCCGCGCCAGCGGCGCGCCCTCTTTACGAACGCCTTCGCCCGCGATGGCTTTATTATCCCCAGGCAATGCCTTGATATTATCGTCAGAGATTCCCGTGGCGTTATCGGTTACTTCACTAACGGATTCCACAGCTTTTAAATCAGCAGATAATTTTTTACCGCTTACGCTTTCTAACGGCCTATTTTTAGGCGATAGCAACGCTGCGGATTTATCTACTTTGGCCTCCGCAGAGATCAAACCGACAGATTTTTCAGCAGTGACTTTCAACAGTTTTTCAGCAATCCTGAGTTCGCCTTTTCCGTTATGATGCAGACCAGAAACGTTGCCATTGTGATGTTCTGATTTCGCTGGCGCGCCATGTCGCCATGCCGCCAGTAATACCGGTAAAGCCGTTTCTTTATGCATTACGAAAGCATCGCCATAGTCGCGATCTTTTTTATCACCGGAATATTCTGTCTTATGTTTTTCCACCGCTTTTTTTAATGCTTCTGATAAACCGCCAACCTCATCCTGCTGCGGCAGTAAAATGTTCCCGGATGAACTGACAGCTGACACATCGCCCATTAAATTATCTCCTCTGACTCGGCCTCTTCCTGCTGTATCTCTCGCTGGATATAGTGTCTTTTCTGACGGATTATCCAGCGTTGATAGTTCCCTTCTTTGCGCAACCAATATTTACTTTTTTTCTGAAACTCTTCCCTTTTCTTTTCCAGCTCGCTCCGTTTTTCCTGAATTTGTATAATCTGGAGTTCTAAATCTTTTATCTGCCGGCGAACAATAGACTGCTTACGTAATAACGTATAAATTTCCTCACGACTGAGCTGTCTGTTTTCTGCACGCAGCGTATCTAATAACAATTTCAGACCCGCTATTTGTTCAAGGATCGCCTCCTCCTCGGCCTGCAGCCCGCGGTCCTCATCCTGATAGCGAAGTAATATCGACTCACACTGTGAATGAAATACCGTACAGCGCCGCTGCAATACTTTAATTCTGGTCAGCGAATGCATTCATACCGCTCAGCGTGTCATCAAAGGATGAATATTGCGCTACCGGCTGGCATAACCAGGCTTTCAGGCTATCCCGCATCTGCATCGCCCGATCGTTATCGATATTTTCGCCAGGACGATATTCTCCCAAGTCAATGAAAAGCTGGAGCTCTTCCAGACGCGTCATTAATTTACGCACGGCAGATGCCTGTTCAGCATGTGTCGGCGTCGTGACTTGTCCAAAAACGCGGCTTACGCTTTTCAGTACATCGATTGCCGGGTAATGTCCCTGCCCGGCCAGCTTTCTGCTCAGATACAGGTGACCGTCAAGGATAGAGCGAATTTCATCCGCCATCGGGTCCGCCTCTTCCTCGCTTTCCAGCAGTACCGTATAAAAGGCAGTAATGCTTCCCTCGCTGGTCGCCCCGGGGCGTTCCAGCAAGCGGGGCAAATTATCGAATACGGAGGCGGGATAACCTCGACGGGCCGGACGCTCTCCTGACGCCAGTGCCACGTCTCGCAAAGCACGCGCATAACGGGTCATGGAATCGATAAAAAGCACGACCCGTTTTCCCTGGTCGCGAAAATATTCCGCTACGGTTGTCGCCAGTTGCGCCGCATTGCAGCGATCGACCGAGGGGAAATCGGAAGTGGCAAAAACCAGCACGCATTTTTCTTTCTTATGCGAAGCGCGCAACATATCCACGAATTCAGTGACCTCGCGGCCTCGTTCACCGATAAGACCAATAACAAAAACATCTGCCTCCGTTTGCTCGATCAGCATATGCATCAGCATGGTCTTACCGCATCCTGCGGAGGCAAAAATGCCCATTCGCTGGCCTACGCCACAGGTCAATAACCCGTCAATCGCGCGCACACCGGTAATCAGCGGTTCACGGACGCCAACGCGCGAAGCGTAAGAAGGCGGTGCGACATCAATAACGCGTTCTTCGCTAATCGGCGCCACTTCAGGGGTAAAACGCTCAACGATTTTCCCCGTCGGATCCAACACCGCGCCTAATACCGAGTATCCCACCCACGCCGATAACGCACGTCCAGTGGGATAAAGCACGACATCGCGGCTCAGCCCCTGGGCATTGCCGATAAGGCTCAGCACGGTGCGTTCCCGCTGTAAGCCAACCACCTGCGCACGTGCAACAACCTGTTTTTGGTGCCAGCCACGGCGTATTTCACACAGTTCGCCAATGGCTACATCGCGCAATTCCGCCTCAATAATTGGGCCGGTTATTTTTTGTGGGTAGGCCAGATATTGCAGTAAACGAGGTGTTTTCATCTCATTAGCGACCGACTAAAAACTTCCAGATAGTTGTAAAACCCATTCAAGGCAGTAGAGAACTTTTCACCGTCAGATAAAAAATCCGGATGCACTAAGGCTTTAAGCGTTAGCTCCCCATTCTGCTCCCCCAGTAGTAATTGCCCGCCGCGGGCAAAATGGCATCCTTCCATTATGGTCATTAAGATTTCATAAGCCCGCTGTTGTAATACCACCATGCTGTCAGCACCCAATTGCGCCCAGATCCATACATCATCGTCCTTGACGCTGATACAGATACTTGGCAATGCAAATAAATCCAGAACAATTGTTGAATGGCTATCTATTCCTCCAATTAATGAAGGATCGCAACCACTTACTTCCAGTGCGGAACGAACTAATTCAGCGATATCCAAATGTTGCATAGATCTTTTCCTTAATTAAGCCCTTATATTGTTTTTATAACATTCACTGACTTGCTATCTGCTATCTCACCGAAAGATAAAACCTCCAGATCCGGAAAACGACCTTCAATCATTTTCTTAATAAATCGACGGACATCGACAGACGTAAGGAGGACAAGATCTTTATGTGCAATCAATAAATCATCCAACTTAAGTGTAATGAGATCCATCAAATTAGCGGAGGCTTCCGGGTCAAGGCTGAGGAAGGTACTGCCAGAGGTCTGACGGATCCCTTTGCGAATAACATCCTCAACTTCAGCAGATACCATTACTGCTCGTAATTCGCCGCCATTGGCGAATTTATGACAAATATAACGCGCCATTGCTCCACGAATATGCTCCACAAGGTTAATGACATCTTTTTCTCTTGGCGCCCACAATGCGAGCGCTTCCATAATTAATTTCATATTACGCACGGAAACACGTTCGCTTAACAAACGCTGCAAAACTTCAGATATACGTTGTACCGTGGCATGTCTGAGCACTTCTTTAAGTAAATCAGGAAATTTCGCTTCCAGTTGGTCCAGCATATGTTTTGTTTCCTGAATACCGAAATATTCATTGACGTTGCGCGCCAGCGTCACCGCCAGACAGTGGTAAAGCTCATCAAGCGCGTTCCGCAACACATAGCCAAGCTCCCGGAGTTTCTCCCCCTCTTCATGCGTTACCCAGAAATACTGGCTGCTACCTTGCTGATGGATTGTTGGATTAATGCCAAAGGAAACAACTTCATCGGAATAATTTATCACTCGCATCAAATCAAAATAGACCGTAAATTGTTCAACACGGATCTCATTAATCAACAATACGATGCTGTTATCGTCCAGGCCCTCGCCATCGCGTAACAATACTTCCGGCAGGCGCACGCCATAATCAATAAAGAACTGACTACGTAGACGCTCCGCAAGTTGAGCTTTTTCCAGATCTTCACGCCGGCTCTTCGGCACAAGTAATATCAACGGTACAGTCTCTGTAGAGACTTTATCGAGATCGCCAATCAGTCCTAACGACGACCCTTCTTTTTCCTCAATACTGAGCGGCTGCTCGCCTTTGCTGGTTTTAGGTTTGGCGGCGCTACGTTTTGCTTCACGGAATTTAAAATAGAAGAGTACGCTTAAAACCACCGATAAAATAACAAATACCGGCAGCGGGAATCCCGGAAGAGTTCCCATTGAAATGGTCAAAATAGCCGTAACAACCAATACAAATGGGTTGTTCAACAGCTGCGTCATGATATTCCGCCCCATATTATCGCTATCGCCATTTACGCGAGTCACGATAAAACCGGCACTAATCGCAATCAACAATGCGGGGATCTGGGCGACAAGACCATCACCAATGGTCAGCATGGTATAAGTAGACAGAGCGGAGGACAAATCCATACCATGGCGGGTCATCCCCACCGAAATACCGCCAATAAAGTTCACAAAGATAATAATGATGCCGGCAATAGCGTCACCTTTGATAAACTTCATCGCACCGTCAAAAGAACCGTAAAGCTGGCTTTCCCTTTCCAGTACGCTTCGCCGTTCGCGCGCAGCATCCGCATCAATAATACCGGCCTTCAAATCGGCATCAATACTCATCTGTTTACCGGGCATACCATCCAGAGAAAATCGGGCCGCGACTTCCGCGACGCGTTCTGAACCTTTGGTAATAACGATAAACTGAACCACGGTGACAATAGAGAAGACAACAAAACCCACCGCCAGGCTATCGCCAATAACGAATTGCCCGAACGTGGCGATAATTTCACCGGCATCGGCTTCAATCAAGATAAGACGGCTGGTACTGATCGATAATGCCAGACGAAAGAGCGTGGTAATTAACAGTACCGCAGGAAACGTTGAAAAACTGAGGATTCTGTCAATATAGAACGACCCCATAAACACCAATATCGCCAGTACGATATTCAGTGCGATCAGGAAATCAACCAGATAGGTAGGTAATGGAATGACGAACATAGAAATGATCATCACCATTAGTACCAGAATCAGTAATTCAGGTCGTAAACGAGCACTGTTAAGTAGAGAAAGCAGCACTATAGGTATCCTGTTAATATTAAATTAAGACAGCTTTTCAATAGTACGACGCTGTTCTGCCATTTCATGCTTGTAGGCAATATCGGTCATACTACGTAACGCCATTAACAATTCTTCCTGCCAATATTCTTCATAAAAGAGTGAAGAGGGTATGGCTTTACATACTTGATAAAATATCTGCAAAAAGGATGCATGTTCTTTATGACTAAGCAATAACGCATTCAAACCTATAATATCGGCTAACAGCGAATCCACTTCATGTGGCTGTTGCAATAGCGAAAGCATCAGTAGTAGCCACGACGACTCCTCCGCATTAAACGCTTTGGTAAACGAATACGACAACAATGTACTCACAAACAGTAGGTCAGCGGAGCGCAACATTTTGAGTTGCGTCAGGCGTCGTAAAAGCTGGCCAAACTCCAGGCGCGAACAGCTGGCGTCATTCGCGTCAATATCGGTTAATAGCGAACCCTCGATAAAATCCAGTACCACCAGTCGACGTTGATAGCCATAACTGGCTATCCAGTCAGAGTAAATCTCCACTTCATGTGATTCACTCTGGATAAATTGCCGATAGCTGGCGCGCAATAAGCCTGGTTTTAACGATAATGTTTTCCCAAAAAGCCGGGCCTTCAACGCACAATTAATCCCTGCCTTGAGGGTCTTCGGATCGGTTTGCTCTTCAACGTGCTTAAGTAACGACTCCAGCTTTTTCCGCACGATCTCTTCCAGGTCTTTACGACGAAGCAATTCGCGTAACACAAGGACTAAATCACTGGGGTCAGGAAATAAGCTACGCGCCTGACGTAAAAAATCTTCTAACGCGCCGCCATGTACGCTAATTAGCTTTAATATTTGCTTCGCCTTCGGTAAAGCCTCATCCTCCAGCACGCGTTCAAAACTGTTAGATAAATTACTGGATTTTTTTTCATAATCGCGACGGTTACGAAATTGCGCCAGCGCCGCTGACATTTCGTCCGTCGACTGGACAAATTTTTGTACTTCCGCCCCTGGAGACGAATCCTCTGCGGCCTGTTGTATTTCCGCCTGTTGCGCATCAGTATGCTGGGTCGCATCCTGATGAGATGTCTGCCGGGACAATATTCTGGAAAATGAAATACCAGAGGTTGAGCCAGGAATCATTTAATTACCTCCTGACCTCTATCCAGATAAACACGAACCCATTTCTGTAACTTATCGTCCCCACTCCAGGCACCGCTTTGCTTCAGAATATTGTTTACCGATTCGCTGGCATCCGGCGTTAACGGGTCGACAATTTCTTTTGGTTCAATCATGAATACACGAACAACATTACTTTTATTCTTACTGGAATAACGGAACAGGCTACCAATAAGCGGTAATTTGCCTAAAAACGGAATACTTTGGACAGTATCGGTATTTGCATCCCGTGTATAACCCCCGACCAGCAAACTTTTTCCGTGCGGCACTCTCGCAATAGTGCTAATTAACGTTCGCCCGACTTCGGGTAACGCATCTACGGAGGTGGTAGTATCGGATTGCGGCGTCTTATCGTTGCCATCTTCAATGTCCAGCGACATTTCTATCTGACCATCTGCGGAAAAACGGGGCAGCACTCGGATCATTGTTCCGTATGTTACATGCTCAAGCGCCACATTACGTTCCCCAATCAGCTTGGTGTAAAACGTTCTGTTGTTATCAAAAATAGCGGGAACATTTTCCTGAGTCAGTAATACCGGGCGTGAAACCACCGTCGCCTGTTTCTTCTCTTCTAACGCATTGACCGCGGCGATGAATCGACTGCCATCGAGGGTACTTATTGAAGACTGGTTTAATGACACGCCAAGTTTGTCCCCAATAGTTATGCTGCCGCTCCATGAAGTGCCCAAACGCTCCAGATCGCTTTTATTAAGATCGACAATCCACAGGGATAATTCTACGTGACGTTTGGCGACATCCAGCGCTTTAACCAGCATTTCGATAAAATGCACCTGCTCAGCCGTTCCCTTTACTAACAAACTGTTGGTATCCGGATAGGCCACGATTTTAATATTGCCCGCCGCGGCATTTTGCTTTAAAGCTTCCTGCAGACTCATGCCACCGGCATAATTTGCTGCTTTACCTTTTTCTCCATTCGCTGAAAACGCTGGCATCGCCGGGGGTTCGCTACTGACAATATTACCTAAGGGTTGCTCTTCTCCCTGCAATAACCTTTCAATGGCCGTAGCAATACCGGGAATAACCATTTTCTGATCGCGCAGATTGTAGGTACGATCGCCCACGAAGGTATTGTTCAGACGCATCACCCCTATTTTCTGGCGTCCCAGCTCAATACCATCGTTTTGCTTGTCCATCATGGTGGCGGCGTTGACCACCATATCAACATAGACGGGTGGCCCTGAAACATAGAATGTTCCTTTACGGTTATCGCCACGTAGCGGGTAATTTTTGTTATATAAACCTGAGCGTTTTAGAAAATTGTTGAACTCATTGAGTGAGACGTTGCGTAAAGAAACCACGGCATTGCGCATTTCACTGGCGTCATAAATATAGATAGCCTGCCCATCGAAATACCAAATCAGCCCCAGTTGTAGGGAAAGCTTCTCCAGTAATGCGTTAGGATCGTGAAACTCAAAGTTGCCCGTAATTTTTTTTCGTGCCGCCATTTTGCTAACAATGACAGGCTCCTTTAGCTGTAGCGCCATGGCATCGAAAAATGTCCGCAGGCTATCGTCTTTCGCAACAAACCCACTTCCCGTTACAGGTATTTTTTCACTAGAATAACCAGGTGTAACCAGAACAAGCGCGGCACATGCCAGCACTCTGGCCAAAAGAATATGTGTCTTCATTTGTCTGCCAATTGAATAATATTTGATAATTTCCGCGGCGAAACGCCGATCAGCTCTTTGATCTCACTAGAAAAATGTGAAGGCGATGAGTAACCATGATTAACGGCTAATTGGGTGATGTTCTCGTGGCCTTCTACACTATTCAGCAGCGATTGCGCCATACGCCAGTTTCGTAATTCACTCTTCGCTTTTCCGCCCAACGCTCTGCTGCACAAACGACGAAAATGGGTATAAGAAACGCCATAGTCTTCTCCCAGCATTCTCATCGTGTTGCCGCTGGTTGACTGAGCGAGTAAATAGCCAACCAACCAGTAACTCTCGCTTTTTCGTAACAGCGCCAGTACCTTATTGAAGGCCGGAGAAGGCGTAATAATTTGCTGCAAAAACCAGTACTCGCAGCGTTTACGATCTTGCCAAATAGCGCGAAACTCAGGACTCAGCAAAACCCATTTATCGGATTCAGCATATGTCGTGTCCACTAATCCTGCGCCATCGATAAATGCCAGTAATTTGCTGAGTACTTCAATTTTTAACGGTCGAAAAACCACGTCTCCTGATACTGGTGCGACAACGGCCTGCTCGCAAAAAAGCAGCGCGCCTTCCTGAATCAGGCAGTTTTCATTGTGTCGGCTTTCAGAAAATGACATATGCAGCTTTTGCGCGGAACACGTCTGTATAAACCATGCTTCCGGGCTGCGGATTTTCCGCTTCTCTCCTTCTTTAAGTACTTCCTGCGTATTTAGCATAGTTGTCAGCACCAGTTAAAAATCATTTTAATATGTAAACAATACCGGGAGCGGGTGGCAAAATCCTGATGCAATCATTATGAAACTGATGCCACCCGCTAATTAAATTAGCCAACTTGCACAGCACCCGCTGATTTAAAATAGAAAATAAGCTCATAGTATATAAATTCTGGCTTATTGTTCTGCAGCAGCAAAAATTCAGATATTGTCATCGGGATGGAGAATTAATTATTTATATCAGGAGTTTTTTTTGCTAGCATTCCTGAAACGCATTCGCCCCTTATCACTATTGTCAGATAACATTCTGACGGTTGTGTAAAAACATTGCGCCTCATTCTTCTGTAGTTGGAGTTAATATGAAAAAATTTTATAGCTGTCTTCCTGTCTTTTTACTGATCGGCTGTGCCCAGGTGCCCCTCCCTTCCTCCGTGAGCAAACCGGTACAGCAACCTGGCGCTCAGAAAGAGCAACTGGCCAACGCAAATAGTATTGATGAGTGTCAGTCTCTTCCGTATGTGCCGTCAGACCTTGCGAAGAATAAATCATTATCAAACCAGAACGCTGATAATTCCGCATCAAAAAATAGCGCAATCAGCTCAAGCATTTTTTGCGAAAAATATAAACAAACCAAAGAGCAGGCGCTCACCTTCTTCCAGGAACATCCACAATACATGCGTTCGAAAGAAGATGAAGAGCAACTCATGACCGAATTTAAAAAAGTTTTGCTTGAACCCGGAAGTAAGAATTTAAGCATATATCAGACGTTACTTGCTGCCCATGAAAGACTGCAAGCCTTATAAGGCCATATCACCGTTGGCTGAACTCATCATGATATAATTAAGACCATATTTTGCATTGCCACTTAATATCAATATAATTATTATAGCTATGGTCACTTTTACGGTTGGCCATTTGTCTCTTACGTTGCATTTATCAATATGCTTTTTGATACAGCAGCACCTCGCTGCTGCTTTTTTTATTTGTGATAAAGAACTGCCTCCCAAACTCGGGAAAATAGCCGAAACTTATACTGACAAACTATCGTCTCGTATATCGCGATAAACTGACATCCCCCTCTTGCCCCACATGTTGGCATTCTTACGATACCCCATCCACTTTTCGCGGATAACGTTCTTTTTACCCATGACAACGTATTGACTACCAGGCTAGTATAGCGGCAGAAACGTCCCGATGCCTGGAATGAATGGCAAACAGTCTATAAGGTGATTGAATGGATACGACAGAAGAACTAAACGGAACCTACTTCTACCACGGACAATTGAACCTGTCAGCAGGTGAGCTATTTGATGTAATTTTCCTTGAGCAATTTTGTGATGAACCTGGGATTGGCATTGAGTCAGGTGCTGCTATCCTCGCCGGGCAACCGTGGTTAAAAACCAGAACGAAACCGGGAGAGGCAATTAAAGGGACAAGTGTTATCTCCAGGTATGGGAGAATGCTTTTACGAAATGCACGAACTCCTTTTGGTATTAGAGTTCCTACACCCGTTGGTATAAGAATGCGAAAAACAAATAATCTTGCCGCAGTCATAGCACGATATGTTCCATGGTTAGGTTGGGTTGGTCTTGTGAATTCAATTTACCAGGTATCAAGGAGAACTCAGGCAAAATACAACCTAATAGCACGCCCTAAAGATCGTATACAATGGACATCCTTTTGATGGACACAATTCAGCAAGAGGTGTTAGCACTCTTCCGTGAAGAGATTCCCGGATATTTAGACAGCAATTGGAAAGAAATCCCTTTAGAACTTGATTCTGATTTATTTGAAGCTCCAGGCGATGACCTGCATGAAGCTTTGGATAAATTTGAAAAAAAATTTAATGTAGATTTATCACAAGTTAAATGGTCGTGTTATTTTCCCTGGGAGAATACTCCACTGCTTACACGATGGTTTAAATTAAAACGGGAAGATGTAGAACGAACTCGTACACCTTTAACAATCAGAATGTTTTCTGAGTCAGCGAAAGCTGGGAAATGGCTTTATGATTAGTGAAAAATATGTCGAATTAATCAGGAGTTAATTACTATGAATTTTGTTAATCGGTTAAAATTAAAAGTAGTAAATTTCATATGCTTTTCAAATTAAAATAATTTGTTGTATCTACCTTTCGACCACCAGTAACTTTGACGCCATCCGTTTAAAATTGACCATTTTGTTCTGGTGTATATCGCGAGTAGACATTTCTGAGTGTGTTTGACTATCCACTCTTTTTTAGCCTGCGTGTATGGCGGCGACAATGCTGTTACATAGGTACCAGTATATTACCAAATTGATTCTGCCAGATATCCCGCCTCACGTAGAGCATTCATAATTTTATTCGCTAATTCATACTGATATTCATACGAGGTATTCTCCATGGAAAATACCGTTAATTCATATTTATAATACAGCCAACCATCATTCTCATTTATCAACTTAGGATTACAGTCATAATTTCTTTCTATTGTAATCATTGTATTTTCGTATCTTAAATATAATAAGTTCACTTTTATTATGTCTGGAATCCCTTGGGATAAAAAATCAATTAACTCATATTTATCCAGATCAGACTCAACAACGATTGTGAATTCAGAGTTAACTTCTTCCATTATGGAACCTCAATATATGGGCCTCTATTAAACGGTGATGATTCTTTCATTACCGATACCTGTATTTTTGTTACATCATCCGGATGAAAGCGTAGGATATACATCCTCCCATATGCCACCTTCATCACCAGGGCCTAATGCACGCCGTTGAGCCTTTGTTGATTTTTAACCATCTGATCTTACCCAGCAATAGTGGACACGCAACTAAGTGAGTAAACGCTCAAGCAAGAGGTGACTCACATGACAAAACCAGCATCAACCACCAATAAGCCACGCAAGCAGCACACGCCTGAAAGCCCTGAAACTGGCGGAACGCATTGGGGTGGCCGCTGCCACCCGCGAGCTTAACCTGTATAAATCACAGATCTACAGCTGGCGAAACTCAGATCTCTTCTTCTGAACGTGAGCAGGAGATGTCCGCCGCTTAGGGTTGTGTCCATACTACGCGGGTAGGATCAATCAAGCAGTTACGGCAAAAAGAGAATCATGAATATATTTAGCAAACTCCCTGATGATACGTAATCAGTGAGATTAAAGTAATGCAATCGCGATAAACCGAAGTTAATCCCCTGTTTAAAGACAGTGAACGACCTTCTTGCCATGCCTGGACTATATCAGCCTCATATGTACGCCTTGAAAGCGTACATATATGTATTATAATTGTACATATTGTTCATAAACAGGAGGATGAAAACCATGCCTCAGATAGCTATAGAATCTAACGAAAGGCTGTCGTTGCGTGTATCGACGGATGCCAAAAAGTTGATAGTCCGCGCTGCGGCAATCCAGCAAACCAACCTGACGGATTTTGTGGTCAGTAACGTACTACCTGTCGCACAGAAGATTGTTGATGCCGCCGAACGGGTATATCTGACGGAGCGCGATACTCAAATGATCATGGAAATTTTAGATAACCCGCCAGCGCCGAATGAAAAGCTTCTTGCCGCTGCTTTCGCCCTGCCGGACATGAAGAAATGATGTTTACAGACTGGCATGAGGCCGCGATAGGGAAAACCCACAATCGAATGAATTTTGATTGTGGGGATGCCGATCTGAACCAATTCCTGCAACGCCATGCACGACAAAATCATGAGAAAGGGACAACGAAAACCTATGTTGCACTTGATAATTCGGATGTTACACGTATCCACGGCTTTTACTCAGTCAGTCCTGCATCACTGATATATGCACAGGTTCCCGGCGCAATCAGCAAAGGATTAGGGAGATACGATGTGCCAGTGTTTCGTCTGGGTCGTTTAGCCGTAGACAAATCTATGCAGGGGCAAGGGCTGGGAGCACAACTTTTGTTATCTGCCGGAAAGCGTTGCATACAGGCGGCTTTGCAGGTCGGTGGCGTAGCCCTGCTTATTGATGCCAAAAATAAACAGGTCTGCGACTGGTACAAAGGATTTGGCGCAGTACCATTAAACGATCAACCCCTTTCCTTGTTGCTGTCGTTTAAAACGCTTTATGCTGCTTTATCTGCATCTGGTAGGTTATGACAACATGAGGCTTTGTTGAATAATTCAGAATCGGCCAACGATAAGGATACAGGACTCCCACCGGAGCACTCGTTATACGAGCCTGACGCTGGTCGGCATTGCCAACAACGTCATCCGGTTCAGAGCTTTGACCATCGCCATCGCTTCACCCACCTGCGCGTCATAGTTCCGCAGGCTCAGATGGCCGCCCAGCAAGGTTTTGATACGGAACATCGCTGTTTCCACTACTGAACGACGGTGATAGCCCACTTTATTTTCCAGACCTCATTGCTGCCGCTCAGATGTTGATTTTAAACTTTTGCTTTGCCATGGGAACCCGATGCTGAAACGACAGTAACGATCAGATCCGCCAATCTCTTTATTCAACAAAGCCCCTTCGGGATAGAGCTTCCGCTGAGCGGGAAAGTATGCCTTTGCAATTAATCAGTAAAGTGTTGCGCGAGAAATAGTGCATCTTTCAAGCACATCGTCTACTTTAATTAACCGATTCATAAAATATATATTACCTGTTCATTTCTAGCTTGTAGATTATTTTAATAACTGTGTATTTTAAAGAATAAAAATTAATATTACTCTACTTTTTTGTTATAATACCAGACTCCAAAATTGTGCTATAGGAACATCATGGAATTAATTCGTTATGCTGACATCAACAGCGATCTCTATCGCCACATTTGGGTCGTTGGTGATATTCATGGATGTTACTCCTTATTGTTAACCAGACTGGCTCAATTAAATTTCTCTCCTGATACCGATCTCTTGATCTCCACTGGAGATAACATTGATCGAGGAAAAGAAAACCTTGAAACACTGAGACTGTTAAATGCCTCATGGTTTATTTCTGTAGTGGGTAATCATGAAGCTATGGCGCTTGACGCTTTTGAAACACAGGATGGCAATTTCTGGTATGTAAACGGTGGTTACTGGTACGACTCGGTCACCGAAAAAGACAGGCAAGAAGCCACTGAGCTATTACTAACTTTTAAGCAGCGTCCTCACATCATAGAGGTTGAAACGTCCTCAAAGAAGTACGTGATTGCCCATGCCGATTATCCAGATGACAGCTACGATTATGGGAAGCAAGTTGATATTGATAGCGTTCTATGGTCACGCGATCGTCTGCTTGGTTCGTTACAGGGGAATATCCATCCAATACGCGGTGCGGATACTTTCATCTTCGGCCATATGATTGTTGACTACACAACAACATTCGCCAATCAAATCTACATTGACACCGGTTCTTTCTGTTCAGGCAATCTGTCTTTTTTTAAAATAAAGTAATCTGGAAATAGAATTATATAATATCAACCCTCCCTGCATTATGGGCAATGATATAGCCTTCAATAAATACCATTGCCCATTCGTAATAGCGTCTAAATTTCGCGTTTTTCTGCCGATTTCATCATTAAGATCGCTGACCAAAAAACGAAGCCGTAATCCGACGCAGGTAGTTACTCGATCGCCTGAGACGAGTAAAGATCGCACATCTCAAGATACCTATCGGAAGAAAGCGCAATAACCGTGGTGGCGAAATGGATCGGCTTGCCTTCATGCAACACAATCTTGATTACAGTCTCGAGTTTGGAAGCATCCGTTTCCCTCTTAATTTTGTTGGGATTTCTCTTTGTTGCGAGCATGGTCTGAACTAATTGCCTGGCTACTTGCCTTGTTTCGTCAATATTTGGAAAATCGAACACATTTCCAACTTTTACTTTCAAGACAGAACTTGGCTTCCTACCCTCACTGACATTACGATCTGACGAGGCTACTCTTCGCTGGATTACGTAGGTTTTTTTCGTCAAACTGGCTTTTACCCCGAAACCAGCAGGAGCTTGTCTGTGGTCATCGAAAACAATGTAGAGTTTTTGAGCTGGGTTAGCTTCGAAAACGATTTTTCCAGAGCGACTGAGTGCAGGCTTAACATTGATACTTAACTTGTTGATAATGAAAGGCTGGCTGAGAGTTGTTTTCAAAGTATCACCCCTGTTGTAGTCCAGGAATGATGAGAATGTAACCTGTCACATTTTAGGCTACAGGTGAGCTACAAATTTATGGGTTTATGTGAGTTTATAAGGGTTTTACCCGGGGCCACATGAGCACTTGAAAGAATAAAAAACGAGTAAAATCAATATGAATGAGTCATTTGATAAGGACTTCTCCAACCACACCCCCATGATGCAGCAGTATCTCAAGCTGAAAGCCCAGCATCCGGAGATCCTGCTCTTTTATCGTATGGGAGACTTTTACGAGCTGTTTTATGACGACGCAAAGCGTGCGTCGCAGTTGCTCGATATTTCGCTGACCAAACGCGGCGCATCGGCTGGCGAACCTATCCCTATGGCGGGTATCCCGCACCACGCCGTAGAAAACTACCTCGCGAAACTGGTCAATCAGGGCGAATCCGTCGCTATTTGCGAACAGATTGGCGATCCGGCCACCAGCAAAGGTCCCGTTGAACGTAAGGTCGTGCGTATCGTTACGCCTGGCACCATCAGCGATGAAGCCCTGTTACAGGAGCGTCAGGATAACCTGCTGGCGGCTATCTGGCAGGATGGTAAAGGCTACGGTTACGCCACGCTGGATATCAGCTCAGGGCGCTTTCGTCTGAGCGAACCCGCCGACCGTGAAACGATGACCGCAGAGCTGCAGCGCACCAATCCCGCCGAACTGTTGTATGCCGAAGATTTTGCTGAAATGGCGTTAATAGAGGGACGCCGGGGTCTGCGCCGTCGCCCGTTGTGGGAGTTTGAGATTGATACCGCCCGCCAGCAGTTAAATCTGCAATTCGGTACGCGGGATCTGGTCGGTTTCGGCGTCGAAAATGCCTCGCGTGGATTATGTGCGGCAGGCTGCCTGTTACAGTACGTAAAAGATACCCAGCGCACCTCCCTGCCGCATATTCGTTCCATTACGATGGAACGCCAGCAGGACAGCATCATTATGGATGCCGCGACCCGCCGCAATCTGGAAATTACCCAAAACCTGGCAGGTGGTGTCGAAAATACCCTCGCCGCGGTGCTTGACTGTACCGTGACGCCAATGGGTAGCCGAATGCTTAAACGCTGGCTGCATATGCCGGTACGAAATACCGACATATTGCGTGAACGCCAGCAGACCATCGGCGCCTTGCAGGACACCGTCAGCGAACTGCAACCGGTGCTGCGTCAGGTCGGCGATTTGGAGCGTATCCTTGCGCGTCTGGCGCTGCGCACCGCGCGTCCGCGCGATCTCGCCCGAATGCGTCACGCCTTCCAGCAGCTGCCGGAATTGCACGCTCAGCTTGAAACCGTTGACTGCGCGCCGGTACAGGCGTTGCGTAAAAAAATGGGCGATTTCGCCGAGCTGCGCGCCCTCCTGGAACGCGCCATTATTGACGCGCCGCCGGTACTGGTCCGCGACGGCGGCGTTATTGCGCCCGGCTACCATGAAGAGCTGGACGAATGGCGCGCGCTGGCGGATGGCGCCACCGATTATCTCGATCGTCTGGAAATTCGCGAACGCGAGCGTACCGGGCTGGATACGCTGAAAGTCGGCTATAACGCGGTACATGGTTATTACATTCAGATTAGCCGTGGTCAAAGCCATCTGGCGCCCATCAATTATGTGCGTCGCCAGACGCTGAAAAATGCCGAACGCTACATTATTCCTGAGCTAAAAGAGTACGAAGATAAAGTTCTGACCTCGAAAGGCAAAGCGCTGGCGCTGGAAAAACAGCTATATGACGAATTGTTTGATCTGCTGTTGCCGCATCTGGCCGATTTACAGCAGAGCGCCAACGCGCTGGCGGAGCTGGATGTGCTGGTTAACCTGGCCGAACGCGCCTGGACGCTGAATTACACCTGCCCGACATTTACCGATAAACCCGGTATCCGTATTACCGAAGGTCGCCACCCGGTGGTTGAACAGGTACTGAATGAGCCGTTTATCGCTAACCCGCTCAATCTGTCGCCGCAGCGCCGGATGTTGATCATTACCGGCCCCAATATGGGCGGTAAAAGTACCTATATGCGGCAAACGGCATTGATCGCCCTGCTGGCCTATATCGGCAGTTACGTTCCGGCGCAAAACGTGGAAATCGGCCCCATCGACCGTATTTTTACCCGCGTCGGCGCAGCGGACGACCTGGCTTCCGGGCGTTCGACCTTTATGGTGGAGATGACCGAAACCGCGAACATTCTGCATAATGCCACGGAAAACAGTCTGGTATTGATGGATGAAATCGGGCGCGGTACCTCCACGTATGACGGGCTGTCGTTGGCCTGGGCCTGCGCGGAGAATCTCGCGAATAAGATTAAAGCGTTAACGCTGTTCGCTACCCACTACTTCGAGCTGACCCAATTACCGGAGAAAATGGAAGGCGTGGCGAACGTCCACCTGGATGCGCTGGAACACGGCGATACTATCGCGTTTATGCACAGCGTGCAGGACGGCGCGGCAAGTAAGAGCTATGGCCTGGCGGTCGCGGCGCTTGCGGGCGTCCCTAAAGAAGTCATCAAACGCGCGCGCCAAAAACTCCGCGAGCTGGAAAGCATCTCGCCCAATGCGGCGGCAACGCAGGTGGACGGCACGCAAATGTCGTTGCTTGCCGCCCCGGAGGAGACATCGCCTGCCGTTGAAGCGCTGGAGAATCTCGATCCGGACTCCCTGACGCCACGCCAGGCGCTGGAGTGGATCTATCGGCTGAAAAGTCTGGTGTAAACGTGTCAGACCCGATAGCGCCGCGCTATCGGGTCTGCGCGCAGGAACAGGCTTTTCAGGCTGTGACTGTTGTTTCGTGTAAATGACGCCAGACTATCCGTCCTCTTTCGCTTTTTAAAATGACCGTCGACCAGCGTACCGTCTCAGCCTGGCCCGGCAGTTGCTGGCGCTCACGATAACGCAGCGCGGCGCCTTCCGGCCACTCCGCCACAAGGTCAATGTGCTCAACCACGATAACCAGCCCCGGGCGACACGCGCGCTGCGCCTGGAAAAAAGCGCCCAGCGCCGGATAATCCAGACAAATACCTCCTGGCGTTATCATCGTAAAATCAACAGCGAAACGCGCTATCAACGCCTCCAGGCTACCCATCCCCTTACTAAGCCAGTTCTCAATCGCCGCATGGGCGTGAATAATTTCTTCTTTATATGGATTCATGATCTTTCCTTTTTCAGGCACAGAAGCGCCTGTCTATTGTTTAGACAGACAGCGTAAATAAGGGGCAGCAGGGTGATACCGGCGGCGGCAATAAAGGTCCAGCGATAAGCAACCTCAAGCGACATAACGCGCTGGAGCGCATTTAACAGCAGCGTCAACAGCGTCGCGCCAAGGAAAAAGCTGATCTGACGATTAAGATTCCATAGCGCGCTGGCGTCAGGCATGTCCCGGCGAGCAATAGTCAGGAAAGCGCCACTCTGCGCGGTACTGCTGCACAAACTGCCGCCAGCGCCCATTAAGGCGAATATCATCATCAGTACACGGTGCGATGTCGCAGGCGTAACGTTAGTTAAAAGCAGTATCCCTGCGGCCTGAAGAAGACAGCCGACGATAATCAGCGGACGCGGCCCAAGCCGATTGAAGTAACGTCCGGTAAGCATAATGGCGACAAATGAAGCGATCGACCAGGGAAGCATCAGCGACCCCGCCGCCGCAGGCGATAGCTGCGCGACGTTCTGTAGATAAAACATCCCGACCACGCTGATACCAATGAACATACCCGGCACACACAGATAGACGATCATGGCAAAACGCAGCAGCCTGTCCGTCAACAACGGCAGATGGAGCAATCTTGCTGACGCCATTGTCGTCGACGCGGCGTTCAGCCAACAATAAGCGAGCAATAAAGTGAGAACGGCCACCGGCAGCGTGGCAAAGAATATCCAGCGCCAGCCGCACGTTTCCACCAGCAGCCCACCAATCGCAGGCGAACATGCCGGCGCCAGTAGCGCCACCATCATGACAACCGATGACACGCCAGCGCGTTCATGCGGTTTAAACTGTTGCCAGGTTAACGCCTGACCAACCGGGATCAATAAGCCACCGCCCGCCCCCTGCACAATACGCCAGAAAACAAGGCTGTGTAATGAATCGGCAAAACCTGCGGCAGCGGCGGCAACGCTAAACAGAATGAGCGAAAATATGATCAGCCGCCGTGCGCCGAGATAACGCGAAAGAAACGCGCTAAACGGAACGATCAGCGTTAATCCTGCGATATAACCGTTACTCACCCATGCCAGCGCCGATATGGACGTATGCAGATCCACGGACATCGCAGGAAAAGCCACGCTGGCAATAAACAGATTAATCAGATCAAGAAAGAAGCCGAGCAGGTAAACCACTGCCACTTTACTGCGATACGTCATTATGCATCCTCCGTCAGAGGCGCTAATGTAGCCGTCCGGAGAAAGCCAGATAAGTCCGCGCTTCAACGATATACTGTCAAAATAATTTTGACAGTAAAGGAGCTCGCCATGCTCAATTTGCAGCGTATGTCGCTGTTTGTCGCCGTGGTAGATAGCGGCAGCTTCACGGCCGCCGCCGCCGCATCGGGCCAAACAAAAGCGGTAGTGAGTTTTAATATTCGGCAGCTTGAAAAAGAGCTTGGCGTAACGTTACTGCTACGTTCCACCCGACGACTGACGCTCACAGACGCCGGCGTCCTCTTTTACCAAAAAGGCGTGAATTTACTCAACGCCGCGAAAAATTTGCAGGATGAAGTGCGTGCCAGCCATAGTGGGCTGGGCGGCGAGTTACGTATTACCACTACGCCCGAGTTTGGCGAACAGGTGGTCATTCCGGTACTGGCGCAGTTTAGTCAGCGCCATCCCAATCTCCGTATTCGGCATATGTCCTCATCACATCATGCCGATTTAATTGCCGAGCGCTTTGATGTGGCGATTCGGCTTGGCTCGCTGGCGGACTCCCGCTATCGCGCCGCGCTGATATCCCGCTTTACCATTCTGCCGGTCGCCGCGCCGCAGTGGCTCGCCCGCCACCCCGTGTCGTCACTGGAGTCGTTGGCCCAGGCGGAATGGATTATTCATGAGCGATTACCTACGCCGCTACGGTGGACAGTAACGAATAATCATGGCCAACACTCACGCCTGGAGATAAGCAAAGCCGGCAAAATTTCTGTCGACAGCGCGCGCTCGCTGATGGCCTTCGCTCTCGCGGGAAGCGGCGTCGCATTACTGCCGCAATGGTTAGTCAACACCGCACTGGAGGATGGAACGTTAATTCACCTGTTACCCGACTATCATTTTCCCCGTCAGGGCATTTATGCCGTTTATCCGGACGCCCGCCATGTATCGACAAAAGTACGCGCATTTATTGATTTTTTACGTTCGCAATGGGATTGCGGGGAGCACGCCCCATCATTGTAGCCAGCCCGGGAGCATTGCGCTCCCGGACGGATAATACCGTCTTAATCCTTAACTACCAGCTTGTCTTTGATCCCCTGCGCCTGCCAACGCACCCACAGCATAATTGCCGCCAGAACGACAATCGGCAGTAACGGATCGAGCCAACTGCCGCCGGAACCGAACAGCAGGTTAATCAGCGCCACGCCGGTGCCGCCAATCGCCCAGGCAATGGTCGTCGGTACAGACCAAACCACCATCTGCTGTTTGACATCAGAGACGCCCATCATGCGGTTAACCACCCAGAACAGGCTATCGTTGAAGTAGCCGAAGAACAGCGACCCCATCGTTGCGGCCTGAGCGGCAAGCAACATATTGATGCCGGGGATCTGCGCCAGGATCGGCGCGGAAATCGAGGCGGCAGTGATCATCGCCACCGTCCCCGATCCCTGAATCAGGCGTACCAACGTCGCCACGATAAACGGGATCAGGATCGGCGAGATCGGCAGGTTGGCAACCTGCTCCGCCAGCTGTTGCCCCGCGCCGCTGTCGCGCAGGATCGCGCCCAACGCGCCGCCAGCGCCCGTGACCAGTAAGATAATCCCGGCGCTTTGCAAGCCCTCTTCCAGACGCTCTGCGGTGGTATGTTTATCCATGCGCGGCACCAGCGTATACACCGCCAGCAGAACGCTGATGGCCAACGCGATCACTGGGCTTCCCACAAAGTTGATTGCCTGTACCACCGGATGCGTCGCCAGGCCGGACCATCCTTCTACAGTGGCGAGGGTGGAACAGATAGCCTTCAGGAAGATCAGCACGATCGGCACCACAATAGGCAGCAGAGAGAGCGTCAGGCTCGGCAGATCCTTTTGCTCTTTCTCTTTATTGTACTGCTCCAGCGCGGCATTGACTTCATCGGCGTTCAGCGTACGCGGCACGAAATCAGGGTAGCGTTTATCCAGCCACTGCGCATAGAACACAATGCCGATCACACAGGGCACCGCCAGCGCCATCCCGGTCAATAACATTGCGCCGATGTCGACGTTAAAAATCCCGGCTACCCCCAGCGGGCCTGGAGTCGGAGGTACCGTATGGTGAGTGACCACCAGCCCGCCCGCCAGCGCGACGCCCAGCGTCAGTAGCGAACGCTTACCGCTTTTCGCCAGCGCTTTCGCCACCGGATAAAGAATGACAAAAGCGGAATCGACGAAAATGGGGATGCTGACAATATAACCCGTGATCGCCAGCGCCCACTCTTCACGGCGTTTCCCCAGCCATTTGATAAAGCTCCAGGCGATACGCTCCGCCGCGCCGGAAACCTCCAGCAAGCGCCCCATCATTACGCCGAGACCAATCACCAGGCCAATGCTGCCCAGCGTCGTACCGAATCCGCTGGTGATGACAGAGAGCGTTTTATCAATGCCCATTCCCCCCAACAGACCGGCGATACAGGCCGCCGCCAGCATCGCGATCAGCGCATGAACACGGGTGCGTAACACCAGCCATACCAGCACGAAAACGGCAACGATCAGGCCGATAATTGGGGTCGGTAAACTTGTCATGACCTCCCCTCCATATCATCTTGTCGAAAGCGTTCAATAATGTCATCGAAGCGTTTATCGGCGACAAAACCTAACGCCAGCGCACGCTGGTTATCGATACGTCCCGGCCAGGAGGCGACAATTTTCTCGACGCCTTCGTCGCGCTGATGCGTAACCCGATCGCGCGCCGCCTGACCGCCCGCCTGACGCAACGTTTCCAGCATCTCGCCCACGGTTACGCTGATCCCGGGTAAGTTGATGCTGCTCGCCTCGCCAGGCGCGGGTAACGTTGCGGCCAGCGACAGGTTATGGATCACCGTCGCCGGGCTGGAAATCCACAGCCGCAAACTTTCCGACACCGGGCAGACGGTCGTCTCGCCCTGCAACGGTTCACAAATAATCGCGCTGACAAAAGAAGAGGCGGCGCGGTTTGGTTTACCCGGGCGAACACAGATCGTCGGCAAACGCAGCGCCAGCCCATCCACATAGCCTTTGCGGGTATAGTCGTTGACCAACAGTTCACAGGCGGCCTTCTGCGCGCCATAAGACGAGCGCGGCGTGAGCGCGGTGGTATCGGTGACGCATTCCGGCAGCGTACCGCCATAAACGGCAAGCGAGCTGGAGAAGACAAAACGAATTTTCTGCGGTTGCCGACGACACGCCTCAAGTAACTGGCGGGTAAGATCCAGGTTAACTTTCCATCCCAGATCGAAATCGTCTTCCGCATGGCTGCTGACAATCGCAGCGAGATGATAAACAACAGAGGTATTAGCGGTAATCACATTCTCCAGCACGCCCGGCTGGGTTAAGTCAGCCTCCAGACAGCGTAAACGAGGGGAATCTGATAACCGTGCAGGCATTTTTAAATCAACAAGAAGCAGTTCGTTAAACGCCAGCGATGAGTTTAATAAGGCGCTTGCGAGTTTCTGGCCTAAAAAGCCGCCCCCGCCGGTAATGATAATCTGCATCCGGATGTCCTCTTTATTGTTGTGTAGGGTAGTTCAGGGTTAGCGCCAGGCGTTAAACCAGCCAAGCCCGTCCTGAGTGGTATTCCGTGGTTGGTATTCGCAGCCTATCCAGCCGCGATAACCTACGTCATCGAACAGCCGGAACAGCCACGGGTAGTTGATCTCGCCATCATCCGGTTCATGTCTGTCCGGTAGCGAGGCGATTTGTACATGGGCATAGCGGCCCGCGTACTCGCGAATCAGGTGACTCAAATTGCCATCCACTTTTTGCGCGTGGAAAGTGTCGAGCTGGATGAATACATTCGGGCGGTCAACCTCTTCTGCGATGCCCAGCGCCTGATATTGGCTGGAAAAGAGGTAGCCGGGTTTAACGCCGGGACTCAGCGCTTCGATCAAAATACGTTTATCGTGGGCGGCAAACCGGTCGGCGGCATAACGCAAATTATCGATAAACGTGGCGCGATAACGTGCGCCATCAGCGCCATCCGGCACGACGCCCGCCATGATGTGAACCTGCTCGCATTCCAGCGCCAGAGCGTATTCCAGAGCCAGATCGATATCGGCGCGCGCGTCGTGTTCGCGCCCCGGTAGCGCGGCACGTCCCCACTCGCCCGCCGCGGTATCGCCCGCCGAAGTATTAAACAGCGCCAGCGTCAGATCATGACGCGATAGCTGGGCTTTAATCTCGCTGGCGGCAAAGCCGTAGGGGAACAGAAACTCAACGGCCTGAAAACCGGCTTCGGCAGCAGCGGCAAAACGCTCGATAAACGGCACTTCGGTAAACATCATCGACAAATTGGCGGCAAAACGCGGCATCGGGTTATCTCCTTAACTGCGCAATTTCTTCGGTGGTTAAATAACGAATCGGGCGTTCGCCAAGGATAAAAATCAGCTTTGCCGTCTCCTCCAGCTCCTCGGTATTATTAGCGGCTTCCTGCAAATTCTCCCCGCACACGACCGGCCCATGATTAGCCAGTAAAAAGGCCTGATGCCGGGCCGCCAGCGCAGCCAAATCGCGAGCAATTCGGTCATCCCCCGGGCGATAGTAGGGAACCAGCGGAATGTCTCCCATCCGCATCACCACATAGGGGGTAAACGGGCGAATCACATTTTGCGGGTCCAGCCCTTCGAGACAGGAAAGCGCCGTTGACCAGGTGCTGTGCAGATGTACCACGGCCTTGCAGCAAGGGTTATTGCGATACAACGCCAGATGAAAACGCACCTCTTTAGACGGTTTATCGCCGCTGAGCCATTCGCCTTGCGGGTCCACTTTGGATAGCCGCTGCGGGTCGAGATTACCCAGACACGAACCGGTGGGCGTCGCCAGAATATTGCCGTCCGGCAGTAACAGCGAGAGGTTGCCTGCCGAGCCGGTGGCATAGCCGCGCTGGAAAAACGAGGCGGCTATCC
The DNA here is from genome assembly GCF_046551895.1 of Salmonella sp. SAL03688. Lineage (NCBI taxonomy): Bacteria > Pseudomonadati > Pseudomonadota > Gammaproteobacteria > Enterobacterales > Enterobacteriaceae > Salmonella > Salmonella sp. SAL03688. The sequence goes on along the minus strand of NZ_JBGDVI010000002.1, from coordinate 209,521 downwards.
TGACCATCTCTTCTCGCAAAGCGTGCTCTTCTTTTGCCAGTATCGTCATACCTGAAACTCCCTTTGAGCGCGGATGAAAAAGGATTCATCGCCAAAATTACCTGACTTTAGCGCCAGCGAGACCGGCGCATGGAGCGCGTTGACCCACGGAACGCCGGGTGAAATGCACGGTCCGATGTGAAAACCGGTAATACCGAGGCTTTGCGTCACCACGCCCGAGGTTTCGCCGCCCGCCACGATAAACCGGGTGATACCGCCTTCCGCTAAGCGAGCGGCCAGCAGGGAAAAGAGCGCCTCTACCGCATGGCTGGCTTCGGTAGCGCCATATTGCTGCTGGATGGCGGCCAGCGCCTGCGTGGAGGCGGTGGCGCTAATCATTGGCGCCAGTTCGCTGTCCTGACTGAGCACCCACTGCGCCAGCGCTTCAGCGTAGGCCTCGCGCGTCTCGGATGACAGGCAGCGCGCCACATCAACGTCGCGTGTGGGAGCATGTTGTCGATAGAAGGCCACCTGCTGATTCGTCATTTGCGAACAGGAACCGGAAAGCACCACCGCGCGACCGCTCAGCGGATAGCCTGCGGAACGGGCCTGAGAAACGCCGTGCTTCGCCCACTGACGCGCCAGCCCCATTGCCATCCCGGAACCGCCGGTCACCAGCAGGGCATCACGCAAAACCTCGCCCTGAATTTCCAGGTGCCGCTCATTGAGCGCGTCAAGTACCGCGTAGCGATATCCTTCCTGCTGTAAACGCGACAGCGCCGCACGGGTCGCGGCAACGCCTTCATCAAGCGTCTGAGCCGGAATAACGCCGCAGCGCCCTTGCGCCTGCGCTTCCATCAGACGCGGCAGGTAGCTGTCGGTCATCGGATTGATAGGGTGGTGGCGCATACCGGACTCCGCCAGCAAGTGGTTCATGACAAACAGATAGCCCTGATAAACCGTGCGTCCGTTAACCGGCAGCGCGGGAGAAATCACGGTAAATGAGGTATCCAGCGCCACCATCAGCGCATCGGTGACCGGGCCGATATTGCCTTCGGCGGTACTATCGAAAGTCGAGCAATATTTGAAATAGACTTGCTGGCAGCCCTGTTTTTTCAGCCATACCAGCGCCGCCAGCGATTGTTTTATCGCTTCTTGCGCCGGGCATGAGCGGGTTTTCAGGCTGATAACCACCGCGTCGCACCCTTCCGGTTGCGTCCCGGTTGGGACATCATTGATCTGCACTGTCGGCATCCCGTTTTCGACCAGAAAACTGGCGATGTCGGTCGCGCCGGTAAAATCATCGGCAATGACGCCAATTTTTAACATGACGGCTCCTCAGGCATGACGCCAGGCAGAGTAATCCCTGAGAAAATTTTGATCACAGCGCTGTCATCCTCTTTGCCATAACCGGCGTTACTGGCGCTGGTGAACATATTTAACGCCGTAGAGGCCAGCGGTAAGGGGAAGCGCAGCGCTTTCGCCGTGTCGGCAACGAGCCCCAAATCTTTGACAAAAATGTCGACGGCCGAACGCGGGGTATAGTCGCCGTCAACGACATGCTGCATACGGTTTTCGAACATCCAGGAGTTTCCGGCGGCATGGGTCACGACGTCATACATCACGTCCAGAGGAATACCGGCCCGCGCGGCCAGCGCCATCGCTTCGGCCGCCGCCGCAATATGCACTCCAGCCAGCAGTTGATGAATGATTTTGACGGTTGAGCCTGCGCCCGGCGTATCGCTGATGCGATAAACGTTGCTGGCAACGGCGTCCAGCACAGGCTTCAGGCGGGTAAACGCCGCCTCGCTCCCGGAGGCCATCACCGTCATTTCGCCCTGCGCCGCTTTTACCGCGCCGCCGGAAACCGGCGCATCCAGCATGTTAAGATTCAATGCCGTCAACGCCGCGGCGATCTCTTGCGCGTCGGCGCTTGAGATCGTGGACGAAACCATCACCGCGCTTCCGGGTTTCATCAGATGGGCGACGCCATCCTCACCGAATAACACCTGTCTGACCTGGGCGGCATTGACGACCAGAATGACTAACGCATCCACGACGCCGGCGAACTCCCTGGCGCTGGCGGCAGCCCCACAAGCCCCTTCAGCGAGAAGATTCGCGCACGCTTGCGGGTTAAGATCGGCCCCCCATGTGGAAAGCCCGGCGCGCAGGCATGAACGCGCAGCGCCCATTCCCATTGAGCCAAGCCCCACAATGCCGACATGAAAATCAGTTCCTGTTGTCATTATCACTCCATGTTAATTTACGTGATATTATGTTTTGTTATGTGAATATAGGCGTTTTTGTAAACAATTGCGGTGAGTTGTTTCACAAAAAATAACAAAATGTGTTATTTTTTGTGAAGGCAATCCTCATAGAACTTCACACGCTGTGACGAGAAATCGCGTAAAATCGCGACAGGACTAAAGAAAGGAGCAGACGTTGATACCTACTGAGCGTCGACAAATCATTCTTGATATGGTGGCGGAGAAAGGCATCGTCAGTATCGCTGAACTGACCGAGCGCATGCATGTATCCCACATGACTATCCGCCGTGATTTACAAAAACTGGAGCAGCAAGGCGCGGTAATCCAGGTCTCTGGCGGCGTGCAATCATCGACTCGCGTGGCGCACGAACCCTCGCATCAGATCAAAACCGAACTGGCGACGCCGCAGAAAGCGGCAATTGGCAAACTGGCCGCCAGCCTGGTACAGCCAGAAAGCTGTATCTACCTTGATGCAGGTACTACCACGCTGGCGATCGCCAGGCAGCTGGTTACGATGAATAAACTTACGGTGGTGACGAATGATTTCGTTATCGCCGATTACCTGATGGACAATAGCGATTGCACAATTATTCACACTGGCGGGGCGGTATGCCGGGAAAACCGGTCGTGCGTCGGTGAAGCCGCGGCGACGCTTTTGCGCGGGCTGATGATTGACCAGGCCTTTATTTCCGCCTCGTCCTGGAGCGTGCGCGGTATTTCAACGCCGGCAGAAGATAAAGTCACGGTGAAACGGGCCGTCGCCAGCGCCAGCCGCCAAAAAATTCTGGTGTGCGACGCGACCAAATACGGCCAGGTCGCGACGTGGCTGGCGTTACCGCTGGCGGAATTCAACCAAATCGTCACCGATGACGGCCTGCCGGAAAGCGCAATTCGGGCGCTGGCCAAAGTGGATATCTCACTGCTGATGGCCAAACAATAGCGAAGCGGCGCAAGCCGCTTACGTCATCATCTTGCGTACCAGTTGCGTAAACTGTTCGCGTTCTTCAGCGCTCAGTCGCCCCAAAAACTCATCGTCAACGCGATCCCCCAGTGGTATCGCGGCGGCGAGCAACGTTTGGCCCTGAACGGTGAGATAGACAAAACGCCGACGTTTATCCAGCGGATCGTTTTCTCGCTTTACCAGCCCACGATTTTCCATCCGGCTTAACATCTCCGCCAGCGTCGCTTTAGTGCTGACCGCCGCTTCGGTCAGATCGACCTGTTCAATACCCGGATGTTCAGCAATAACGCGCATCACCGCATATTGAGGTTTGGTGAGCTCCGGTAGTTCATGCTGCCAGCGTGCGGTATGTTGCTGAAAAAGTTGGCGTAACAGATGAAACGCGGTGTTTCGTAACTCCATGAGCGCTCCGGATAAATTAACTTTTTCTATCATAACGACTTATGCACGGTTTTTTAATGACGAATGCTTTAGCTAAACGTGCGCAGGCGTCGGGAGCGATCTTGTCGCAAAGGCCGTGTGGGCGTATTTTGATCAAAATGTTCGTATACGAACGATATTTGAGGTAAGAAATGAGATTGATTGTGGGGATGACCGGTGCGACCGGCGCGCCGCTTGGCGTCGAGCTACTCCAGGCATTGCGGGCGATACCTGATGTTGAAACGCATCTGGTAATGTCAAAGTGGGCGAAAACCACTATTGAACTGGAGACGCCCTACACGCCCGCTGAGGTAGCCGCCCTGGCAGATTATTGTCATAGCCCGGCCGATCAGGCGGCGACCATTTCCTCCGGCTCATTTCGTACCGACGGCATGATTATTATCCCCTGCAGTATGAAAACACTGGCGGGGGTTCGCGCCGGCTATGCCGAGGGGCTGGTGGGACGCGCTGCCGATGTCGTGTTGAAAGAGGGTCGCAAGCTGGTGCTTGTGCCGCGGGAAATGCCGCTCAGCACGATTCATCTGGAAAACATGCTTGCGCTTTCTCGTATGGGGGTGGCGATAGTGCCGCCCATGCCCGCGTTCTATAACCTGCCGCAAACCGTTGACGATATTATCCAGCACATCGTGGCGCGCGTTCTCGACCAGTTTGGTCTGGAGCATACGCGCGCGCGCCGCTGGCAAGGACTGCGACAGGCAGCAAATTTTTCACAGGAGAATGGATAATGGCATTTGATGATTTGCGCAGTTTTTTACATGCGCTGGATCAGCAGGGACAACTGCTGAAAATCAGCGAGGAAGTGAATGCGGAGCCGGATCTCGCTGCCGCTGCCAACGCAACGGGACGAATCGGCGATGGCGCGCCCGCGCTGTGGTTTGACAATATTCGTGGTTTTACCGACGCCCGCGTGGCGATGAATACCATCGGTTCCTGGCAGAACCATGCCATCTCACTGGGTTTGCCGCCTAACACGCCGGTTAAAAAACAGATCGATGAATTTATTCGCCGCTGGGACAATTTTCCGGTAGCGCCGGAACGACGGGCGAATCCGGGCTGGGCGGAAAATACCGTCGACGGCGACGCGATCAACCTGTTTGATATCCTGCCGCTGTTTCGTCTGAACGACGGCGACGGCGGATTCTATCTGGATAAAGCCTGTGTGGTATCACGCGATCCGCTCGATCCCGATAACTTCGGCAAGCAGAATGTCGGCATCTACCGTATGGAAGTTAAAGGCAAGCGTAAGCTGGGTCTGCAACCAGTGCCGATGCATGATATCGCATTGCACCTGCACAAAGCTGAAGAGCGCGGGGAAGATCTGCCGATTGCGATCACGCTGGGTAACGATCCGATCATTACCCTGATGGGCGCAACGCCGCTGAAATACGATCAGTCAGAGTATGAAATGGCAGGCGCGCTGCGTGAAAGCCCCTATCCTATCGCCACCGCGCCGCTGACCGGTTTTGATGTGCCGTGGGGATCTGAAGTCATTCTTGAAGGGGTCATCGAAAGCCGTAAACGTGAAATTGAAGGACCGTTCGGCGAATTTACCGGCCACTATTCCGGCGGTCGCAACATGACCGTGGTGCGTATCGATAAGGTCTCTTACCGCAGCAAACCCATTTTTGAATCGCTCTATTTGGGGATGCCGTGGACGGAAATCGACTACCTGATGGGGCCGGCGACCTGCGTGCCACTGTATCAACAGCTGAAAGCCGAATTTCCGGAAGTGCAGGCGGTAAACGCCATGTACACCCACGGCCTGCTGGCCATCATCTCAACCAAAAAACGCTACGGCGGCTTTGCCCGCGCGGTGGGCCTGCGAGCGATGACAACGCCGCACGGTCTGGGATATGTGAAGATGGTGATCATGGTCGATGAAGATGTCGATCCATTCAATCTGCCACAGGTGATGTGGGCATTGTCGTCGAAAGTGAATCCGGCAGGCGATCTGGTACAGCTACCGAATATGTCCGTCCTGGAACTGGATCCGGGCTCAAGCCCGGCGGGGATTACCGACAAGCTGATCATTGACGCCACCACGCCGGTTGCGCCAGATAACCGTGGTCACTATAGCCAGCCGGTTGTTGATTTACCGGAAACTAAAGCCTGGGCTGAAAAGCTGACCGCCATGCTGGCCAACCGTAAATAAGGAGTAACCGATGATTTGTCCACGCTGTGCCGATGCACATATTGAACTCATGGCGACTTCGCCGGTAAAAGGAGTCTGGACGGTATATCAGTGTCAGCATTGTCTGTATACCTGGCGCGATACCGAACCGTTACGCCGTACCAGCCGCGAACACTATCCACAAGCGTTTCGCATGACGCAAAAAGATATTGATGACGCGCCAATGGTGCCGAGTATCCCGCCGTTGCTGGCAGAAGACAAACGGTAAAAAAAAGGCCAGTCTGTCGACTGGCCTTTTTTTGACAAGGGTACTTACTCGCGGAACAGCGCTTCGATATTCAGCCCCTGCGTCTGCAGAATTTCGCGCAGACGGCGCAGGCCTTCAACCTGAATCTGACGAACACGTTCATGCGTAAGACCGATTTCACGGCCTACATCTTCCAGTGTCGCAGCTTCATATCCCAGCAGACCGAAACGGCGCGCCAGCACTTCACGCTGTTTGGCGTTCAGTTCGAACAACCATTTGACGATGCTCTGTTTCATATCGTCATCTTGCGTGGTGTCTTCCGGACCGTTCTCTTTTTCATCGGCCAGGATGTCCAGCAACGCTTTTTCGGAATCACCGCCCAGCGGGGTGTCTACCGAGGTAATGCGCTCGTTGAGACGAAGCATACGGCTGACGTCATCAACCGGTTTATCCAGTTGCTCTGCAATTTCTTCCGCACTCGGTTCGTGGTCCAGTTTATGCGACAACTCACGTGCGGTGCGCAGGTATACGTTCAGCTCTTTAACAATGTGAATCGGCAAGCGAATCGTACGGGTTTGGTTCATAATCGCCCGTTCGATTGTCTGGCGAATCCACCAGGTTGCGTATGTTGAGAAGCGGAACCCGCGTTCCGGGTCAAACTTCTCGACTGCACGGATAAGCCCCAGGTTGCCCTCTTCAATCAGGTCCAGCAACGCCAGTCCACGATTGCCATAACGGCGGGCAATTTTTACCACCAGACGCAGGTTACTCTCAATCATGCGACGGCGAGAAGCGACATCTCCACGCAGTGCGCGACGCGCAAAATAGACTTCTTCTTCGGCTGTTAACAGTGGTGAATACCCAATCTCACCAAGGTAAAGCTGAGTCGCGTCCAACACACGCTGTGTGGCCCCTTGCGATAACAGCTCTTCTTCAGCCAGGTCGTTATCACTGGGTTCCTCTTCACTCAAGGCTTTTTCGTCAAAAGCCTCTACTCCGTTCTCATCAAATTCCGCGTCTTCATTTAAATCATGAACTTTCAGCGTATTCTGACTCATAAGGTGGCTCCTACCCGTGATCCCTTGACGGAACTAGCAAGTCAAAGCCTGGTTCCGCCGCTTTATCGCTGCGGTAAATAACGCAGCGGGTTTACGGATTTCCCCTTGTAACGAATTTCAAAATGCAAGCGTGTAGAGCTGGTGCCGGTGCTACCCATAGTAGCGATTTTTTGCCCCGCCTTAACTTCCTGTTGTTCCCGGACCAGCATCGTATCATTATGGGCGTAGGCACTCAGGTAATCATCGTTATGTTTGATGATAATAAGATTACCGTAACCACGCAGTGCGTTACCGGCATATACGACGCGCCCATCAGCGGTTGCGACGATAGCCTGTCCCTTACTGCCTGCAATGTCGATCCCTTTATTGCCCCCTTCGGAAGCGCCAAAGTTTTCGATCACTTTGCCATCCGTCGGCCAGCGCCATGCGGAAATCGGCGCGCTGGTTGACGTACTGCTTGCATTTGGTTCGGTCGTGCTTACCGTTGGTGCCGTTACAGGCGCTGTGACAACCGTCCCAGCAGGCTTGTTGTTTGGCAACATTTTGTTAGCACTTTGTTCACCTGAGCCCTCAGAATACGTAATTGTTGGTTGAGACGCAACTGCAACGGTGGAATTTTGTGCAGACCTTGTCACAACTCCTTGCTGTGCTGCATCCGCCTGGGTGATCGCATTTCCGCCAGTAATTGGCGTGCCGGATGCGTTACCAACTTGCAAAGTTTGCCCTACATTCAGGCTATACGGGGCAGAAATACTGTTTCTCTGGGCCAGATCGCGGAAATCGTTCCCGGTAATCCAGGCGATGTAAAAAAGCGTATCACCCTTTTTCACGGTGTAAGTACTGCCACCCGTATAGCTACCTTTCGGAATATTCCCATACTGGCGATTGTATACGATTCGCCCATTTTCCATCTGCACGGGTTGTTCCGTGACCGGTTGAGTTTGCATGGGCTGCGTTACAGGACGCTGAACGGGTTGAATTTGCGGCGCTTGTTGCGGCGTTTGTTGCGTCGTCGCGCCCATTTTTGGCGGCGGTGTGATCAACATCCCGGAATTGGTATTTGATGACGAACCACTGTCCACAGACGTGACCGGCGCCGGAGGGTTTGACGAACTGGTACAACCTGCCAGCCATAGTGAAACCAGTGATAGTGCCGCAATGCGACTAACGGTGAATTTTGGGCTTCCCGCGCTCATTTATCCCCCAGGAAAAAATTTGGTTAACAACCAGTGACGTAAGAACCGTGCAACGCATTAAGTGAACACGGGAAAATGTGTTCACGATACGCTTAACCCACCGGGAATAACCAGGAAAACTCCAGGTATTCGTTTCGGCTTCATCAGGCGTAATAGTGGCTGTTTGCAGGGCAAACTAGGCCAGCTCTCCCTTGACTAACGGGACGAAGCGAACGGCCTCCACGGTATCGATAATAAATTCGCCGCCCCGGCGACGCACGCGTTTCAAAAACTGCTGCTCATCGCCCACGGGCAGAACAAGAATGCCGCCTTCATCCAACTGTGCCATGAGCGCGGTAGGAATTTCCGGCGGCGCAGCCGTCACAATGATAGCGTCAAACGGCGCACGCGCCTGCCAGCCTTGCCAGCCATCGCCATGACGGGTAGAAACATTATGTAAATCGAGCTGCTTCAGGCGGCGGCGCGCCTGCCATTGCAGCCCCTTAATCCGCTCAACGGAGCAAACGTGATGTACCAGATGCGCCAGAATCGCCGTCTGATAGCCGGAACCGGTGCCAATTTCCAACACCCTGGATTGCGGCGTCAGTTCGAGCAGTTCCGTCATTCGCGCCACCATATAGGGCTGCGAAATCGTCTGACCCTGGCCTATCGGCAAAGCGATATTTTCCCAGGCCTTATGTTCAAACGCTTCATCAATAAATTTCTCGCGCGGCACTGCGGCAAGCGCATTAAGCACCTGCTCATCTCTGATACCCTGCGCGCGCAATTGTTCAAGAAGAGCCTGTACACGTCCACTTACCATTGCGTGCCAACTCCCACGCTGTCTAACCAGTCTGAAACCACATCATGCGCGCTGTGCGCGGTTAAATCCACATGCAACGGCGTGACGGAGACGTAGCCTTCATCCACCGCCGCGAAATCGGTATCCGGCCCGGCATCGTATTTATCACCCGGCGGGCCAATCCAGTACAATGTATTACCGCGTGGATCTTCCTGCGGGATCACTTTATCCGCTGGATGGCGGCTACCGCAGCGAGTCACGCGGATGCCTTTAATCTGCGCTAACGGTAGATCCGGGACATTCACGTTGAGAATACGCCCGGTACGCAACGGCTCCCGGCTTAACCCTCGCAAAAGCGCGCAAGTCACGGCCGCAGCCGTATCATAATGCTGATAGCCGTTAAGGGAGACCGCTAATGCCGGAAAGCCGAGATGGCGACCTTCCATCGCCGCGGCGACAGTACCGGAATAGATCACATCATCGCCCAGATTCGGACCCGCGTTAATACCGGAAACGACAATATCCGGACGCGGACGCATTAAGGCATTAACGCCCAGATAGACGCAATCGGTCGGCGTCCCCATCTGTACGGCGATATCGCCATTATCAAAGGTAAAAGTACGAAGCGAAGATTCCAGCGTGAGGGAATTAGACGCGCCGCTGCGGTTACGATCCGGGGCTACGACCTGTACATCAGCAAACTCACGCAGCGCTTTCGCCAGCGTTTGTATACCGGGCGCGTGAACCCCGTCATCGTTACTCAGCAATATGCGCATAATCACCCATTGTGTTGATCAGTTCCCTTACTACGCTGGTGGCAAAACTGCCTGCGGGCAGCCAGAAACGTAACTCGACGGTAACGTCATCCCACCAGTTCCAGCTTAATTGTTGCGGATAAAGCAGCATCGCTCTGCGCGACGCCTCTACTTTTTCGCGCAGCAACAGCGATTGCAACACCGTTTCCTGGGCAATGGCATCTTGCTCAAACGCCAGCGCCGCACGCTGTGTTCCCCACTCTCCGCTGCCCGGCAACGACGCTGTAATCATCAGCTCTTTTTCGTCTACCCGGCGCTGCAATTCAGGCAGTTCTTCAGATGTCGCGACGAACCAGCTTCCACGCCCCGCTAATTGTAGCGCATCGCCGTCAACAACTTGATTAAAGTCTGGTTTCTTCAGCCGCTGGTGAACAATTTGATTAAACAACGCGCTACGTGCCGCCGACAACCAAAAACTGCGTTTATTGCGATCGCGCACCGGCGCGTTACTTTGCGCCCAGCGCAGCGCGCCCTGCAAGTTGCTGCCGCCAATGCCGAATCGCTGTGCGCCGAAATAGTTCGGCACGCCGCCATCGCGAATCGCCTGCAATCGTGTTTCGACATCGCGGCGATCGCTTATTTCACGCAACACCAGCGTAAAGGCATTGCCTTTCAGCGCGCCTAAACGCAGCTTACGCTTGTGACGCGCGTATTCCAGCACTTTACAACCTTCCAGCTGAAAGGCGCTGAAATCGGGCATCTCTTTCCCCGGCACGCGCGCGCACAGCCACTGCTCGGTAACGGCGTGTTTATCTTTTTGCCCGGCAAAGCTCACTTCGCGAGCGTGAATTTTCAGGAATTTCGCCAGCGCGTCAGCGACAAAACGGGTATTGCAACCGTTTTTCAAAATACGCAGCAGAATGTGCTCGCCTTCACCATCCGGCCTAAAGCCTAAATCTTCAACCACCACAAAATCTTCCGGATTCGCTTTCAGCAATCCGCTACCTTGTGGTTTTCCGTGCAGCCAGGTGAGATTGTCAAACTCTGTCATTTCGCCGCCTTCATCAGCAGCGCGACCGCTTCGCAGGCAATGCCTTCTCCGCGTCCGGTAAATCCGAGCTTTTCCGTCGTCGTCGCCTTCACGTTAACCTCATCCATATGGCAGCCGAGATCTTCGGCGATAAAGACGCGCATTTGCGGAATATGCGGCAACATTTTCGGCGCCTGCGCAATAATAGTGACATCTACGTTACCGAGGGTGTATCCCTTCGCCTGAATACGACGCCAGGCTTCACGCAGTAGTTCGCGGCTATCCGCTCCCTTAAATGCCGGATCGGTATCCGGGAAGAGCTTGCCGATATCGCCAAGCGCCGCTGCGCCCAGCAGCGCATCGGTCAGCGCATGTAACGCCACATCGCCATCGGAATGCGCCAATAGCCCTTTTTCATAAGGGATACGCACGCCGCCAATAATAATCGGCCCTTCTCCGCCAAACGCGTGTACGTCAAAACCGTGTCCAATTCGCATTATGCTTTCTCCTGGTGGATGGTTCGGGTCAGATAAAATTCCGCCAGCGCCAGATCTTCCGGACGGGTGACCTTGATGTTATCCGCGCGACCTTCTACCAGCGCCGGATGAAAACCACAATACTCCAGCGCTGACGCTTCGTCGGTGATGGTCGCGCCTTCATTCAGCGCACGCGTCAGACAATCGTGCAAGAGCTCGCGGGGGAAAAACTGCGGGGTGAGCGCGTGCCATAAATCGGCGCGCTCTACGGTATGGGCAATAGCGTTTTTCCCTGGTTCGCCGCGTTTCATGGTGTCGCGCACCGGACTGGCGAGGATACCGCCGACCCGGCTGTTTTCGCTGATGGTCAGCAACCGCGCAAGGTCATCCTGATGCAAACAGGGTCTTGCCGCGTCGTGCACCAGCACCCACTGCGCCTTTGCAACGGCCTGTAACCCGGCCAAAACGGAATCAGCGCGTTCGTTGCCGCCATCCACAACGGTGATTTGCGGATGATTCGCCAGCGGAAGTTGGGCAAAGCGATGATCGCCAGGGCTGATAGCAATAACAACGCGTGTCACCCGAGGATGCGCCAGCAGCGCATGAACTGAGTGCTCCAGAATGGTTTTATTACCGATTGAGAGATACTGCTTAGGACATTCTGTTTGCATTCGGCGGCCAAATCCGGCCGCCGGCACCACGGCGCAAACGTCCAATAAAGTGGCTGCCATGTTAAATCCCTGGATGGTTTATCGATGAGTTTGCCCCGCCGTTGCCGCGCGTTTTGAGGCGTCAGGCACCAGACGATAGAAGGTTTCGCCCGGTTTGGTCATGCTAAGTTCGTTGCGCGCGCGCTCCTCAATCGCTTCCTGGCCGCCATTGAGATCGTCAATTTCGGCAAAAAGCTGATCGTTACGCGCTTTAAGTTTGGCGTTTGTCGCCTGCTGCGCGACCACATCATCGTTGACGCGGCTATAGTCATGTATGCCGTTCTTACCGAACCACAGCGAGTACTGTAGCCAGACCAGTAAAGCCAGCAACAGCAGCGTTAGTTTACCCATCCTGCCCCCTGAAAAACGGCATCATCATCCCATAACGTCCTCTGTGACTCCACATTCAGGACGGGATTGCCGCGACAACGCCGGCAAATGTACCACATTTGCCGGATGTTACGTATACCCGAGTAAGGAGAACATAATCTCATTGTTGGTTACGGTTTGAATTATGACCGGAGGCGCAGTGATAACCCGTCTACCCTAATAGCCATATGAATAACGCGCCGAACAGCGCGCCTACGGCCAGTAGAGTAAACATGATGCTAAAAAGTATTTTGCCCTTTACCAACAGATGCAACGCAATGCCGATAATCACCGATACCGGCATTAACGCGAGGAAAAAGGGCCAGGTATAGAGGAAAAAAAACAGCGTGTTAGGGCCATAAAGCAGAAAAGGGATCCCCAACGCCAGCAGCCATGACACAAAGCCGACCACCGCCCCCGGAAATGCACTGGTGGCGTCATCGTCGACCATGAAGGCGTCTGACCTTGTGAAAGTAATGTTATGGCTATTACGCATATTAAATCCTGTAACCTTGACCATACCGGGCATACAAGCCCGGTGGTGTCTCAGGATCTGATAATATCGCGCCGTCTCAGCAGGTCTAATAATTGGGAAACCAAATTTGTTACTAATTGTTCACCATTAAGATGAACCTGGGGCGAGTCAGGCGCTTCGTAAATGGCGTCGATGCCGGTAAAGTTACGCAACTCGCCCGCACGCGCTTTTTTATACAACCCTTTAGGATCGCGCTGTTCACAGATAGCCAGCGGCGTATTGACATAAATCTCGATAAAACGATCGTGGCCGACGCGCTCTTTTACCAGTTGCCGCTCGGCGCGGTGCGGAGAAATAAATGCCGTCAAAACAATCAGGCCAGCGTCCGCCATCAGACTGGCCACTTCGCCTACCCGCCGGATATTCTCCTGGCGATCGGCATCGCTAAAGCCTAAATCACGGCACAAACCGTGGCGCACATTATCGCCATCCAACAGGTAGGTACTGACGCCACGCTGATGTAACGCCTCTTCCAGCGCGCCGGCCACCGTTGATTTTCCCGAACCGGAGAGCCCGGTAAACCACAGCACCACACCACGGTGGCCGTGGAGCTGTTCACGGGCGGCGACAGTAACGGGATGAGAGTGCCAGACCACGTTCTCATCATGCAGCGCCATGTTTATCTCCCAGCAAATCGCGGGCGTCCCAGTGCGGAAAATGACGGCGTACCAGCGCATTCAGCTCCAGCTCAAACGCACTGTATTCCACGGGCGGCGTCGCTCCGCGTTCGTCCAGTTCCCGCACCATGCCAGCGCCCACGGTAACGTTAGAAAGCCGGTCGATAAAAATCAGTCCGCCCGTCACCGGATTTTGCTGATAAATATCCAGCGCGAGCGGCTCATCGAATGTCATCTCTACCAGACCAATACCGTTTAACGGCAGGCTCTCGACGTCTCGTTGGGTCAGATTGTTGATATCAATCTGATAGCGAATAGCCTCGATACGCGCGCGGGTTTTCTTACCCGCGAGTTTAACGTCGTAGCTTTGGCCCGGCGCCAGCGGCTGTTCCGCCATCCATACCACATCGATCGCGGCGTGCCGCGCAGGTGCCAGCGTCTCGTTTGCCGCCAGCAGCAGATCGCCGCGGCTAATATCAATGTCGTCGTTGAGTACCAGGGTAATGGCTTCGCCCGCACAGGCTTCTTCTTTGTCGCCATCAAAAGTGACGATACGCGCCACGCTGGATTCCACGCCGGACGGCAGCACTTTAATGCGCTCTCCGACTTTGACGCTACCAGACGCCAGAGTGCCGGCATACCCCCGAAAATCAAGATTCGGGCGATTGACGTATTGTACCGGAAAGCGCATCGGCTGACGGTCTACCGCACGCTGTATGTCTACCGTTTCCAGGACTTCCAGCAGCGTCGGACCGCTGTACCAGCGCATATTCGCGCTCTGCGCGGCGACATTATCCCCTTCCAGCGCCGAAAGCGGGACAAAGCGAATATCCAGATCGCCCGGCAACTGTTCAGCAAAGGTCAGATAATCTTCACGAATACGGGCGAAGGTCTCTTCGCGGTAGTCAACGAGATCCATTTTGTTGATTGCCACCACCAGGTGTTTGATCCCCAACAGAGTGGAGATAAAGCTATGGCGACGCGTCTGATCCAGCACGCCTTTACGCGCGTCGATCAGTAGGATCGCCAGATCGCAGGTGGACGCTCCGGTCGCCATATTCCGGGTATATTGTTCATGGCCCGGCGTGTCGGCGATAATAAATTTTCGTTTTTCCGTGGAGAAATAGCGGTACGCGACGTCAATAGTAATGCCCTGCTCACGCTCGGCCTGCAGCCCATCTACCAGTAGCGCCAGATCGAGTTTTTCTCCCTGCGTGCCATGACGTTTACTGTCATTATGCAGAGAAGAGAGCTGATCTTCATAAATTTGCAGGGTATCGTGCAGCAAACGACCTATCAGCGTACTTTTACCGTCATCAACGCTGCCACAGGTTAAAAAACGCAGCAGGCTTTTGTGTTGTTGGGCAATCATCCAGGCTTCGACGCCGCCTTCATTGGCGATTTGTTGTGCAAGTATGGTGTTCATGGCGGCTCCTTAGAAATACCCCTGACGTTTTTTAAGCTCCATCGACCCCGCCTGATCGCGGTCAATCATCCTCCCCTGCCGCTCGCTGGTGGTAGAAACCAGCATCTCTTCGATAATTTCCGGCAGCGTTTGCGCGTGGGATTCCACCGCCCCGGTGAGCGGCCAACAGCCAAGTGTACGGAAGCGCACCATCCTTTTTTTGATGACTTCGCCAGGCTGGAGATCGATACGATCGTCATCCACCATCATCAACATGCCGTCACGTTCCAGAACCGGGCGTTCAGCAGCCAGGTACAGCGGCACGATGTCGATGTTTTCCAGCCAGATGTATTGCCAGATATCCTGCTCTGTCCAGTTGGAGAGCGGGAAGACGCGTATACTTTCACCTTTATTAATCTGACCGTTATAGTTACGCCACAACTCTGGACGCTGATTTTTCGGGTCCCAGCGATGGAAACGGTCACGAAAGGAGTAAATACGTTCTTTCGCACGGGATTTTTCCTCATCGCGCCGTGCGCCGCCGAACGCGGCATCAAAACCGTACTTATTCAGCGCCTGCTTTAACCCTTCGGTTTTCATAATGTCGGTGTGTTTAGCGCTACCGTGAACGAACGGATTGATGCCCATCGCCACGCCTTCCGGATTTTTATGTACCAGCAACTCGCAGCCATATGCGTTGGCGGTACGATCGCGAAAGGCGTACATCTCACGGAATTTCCAACCGGTATCAACGTGCAATAGCGGGAACGGCAACGTACCCGGATAAAACGCCTTACGCGCCAGATGCAGCATGACGCTGGAGTCTTTACCAATGGAGTACAGCATGACCGGATTAGCGAATTCCGCTGCCACTTCACGGATAATGTGGATACTTTCCGCCTCCAGTTGCCGCAGGTGGGTGAGTCGTTTTTGATCCATAACCGTTCCTTTGCAATACCGTTTTTTGCTAAACATTTCGATTACACGACTATAGGGAGCGCAGGAGAGTGAATGAAATGACGAATTGGAATGAGTAGTTCCTCAAAGGAATAACGCGGCCCAAAAACCAATATCAAAAAATGCTTAACGTACCGGATTGCCAGCATTTAGGAGCAAATGAAATTGTATTAACACGATCGCGGTTTCATACTAGCCACGTAAAATTTTGTTCTGTATTTAAGGACTCATTATGTTTTCCGCAACGCGCCGCTTTGCCGTCATTCTGGCGCTCGGCGTAGGCTTTATCCTTCCTGCACAAGCAGCATCACCAGGGCCTGGTGAAATAGCGAATACTCAGGCACGACATATCGCCACCTTTTTTCCCGGGAGAATGACGGGCTCCCCCGCCGAGATGTTATCTGCCGATTATTTACGCCAACAATTTACCCAGATGGGATACCAAAGCGATATTCGAATATTTAATAGCCGATTTATTTATACCACGAAGGATAATCGCAAAAACTGGCATAACGTGACGGGCAGCACGGTCATCGCCGCCCATGAAGGGCGCGTGCCGCAGCAGATCATCATTATGGCGCATCTGGATACCTACGCTCCGCAGAGCGACGCTGATGTCGATGCCAATCTGGGCGGTTTAACGTTACAGGGAATGGATGATAATGCCGCGGGATTAGGCGTTATGCTGGAACTGGCGGCGCGTCTGAAAGATATACCGACCCATTACGGGATTCGTTTTATCGCCACCAGCGGGGAAGAAGAGGGAAAGCTAGGCGCGGAAAATTTACTCAAACGAATGAGTGACGCTGAGAAGAAAAATACGCTGCTGGTGATTAATCTCGATAACCTGATTGTTGGCGACAAGCTCTATTTTAATAGCGGGAAAAATACGCCGGAAGCGGTGCGTACACTGACCCGCGATCGGGCATTAGCGATTGCGCGCCGTTATGGTATCGCCGCCAACACCAATCCGGGACGCAATCCATCCTACCCCAAAGGAACGGGTTGCTGTAATGACGCGGAGGTTTTCGATAAAGCGGGAATATCTGTGCTTTCTGTTGAGGCGACGAACTGGAATCTGGGTAAAAAAGACGGATACCAGCAACGCGTGAAAAATGCATCCTTCCCGAACGGCAATAGCTGGCACGACGTACGGCTTGATAATCAACAGCATATTGACAAGGCGCTGCCAGGGCGAATTGAGCGCCGTAGCCGCGATGTAGTGCGGATAATGCTGCCGTTGGTAAAAGAGCTGGCGAAGGCGGAAAAAACGTCCTGATAAGCTGGTGAAACGTGTTTATCCCCGCTGACGCGGGGAACATTTTTCAGCCCTTGCCGACTGCGGAACGCCCCTCGGTTTATCCCCGCTGGCGCGGGGAACACGCGAAATAGTGGGGAAAAACCCCTGGTTAACCCGGTTTATCCCCGCTGGCACGGGGAACACATATTGATACTGTTCTCAAGCGCCGTTTTAGCCGGTTTATCCCCGCTGGCGCGGGGAACACTGGTCATCATCGTTTCCTGGGGGCAAAGGCCGCGGTTTATCCCCGCTGGCGCGGGGAACACCGCACCAATAAATATGAACACCGTTTTATCCACGGTTTATCCCCGCTGGCGCGGGGAACACAGGCAGTGCGAATCTTTTCCGCAAGCTGCTGGCGGTTTATCCCCGCTGGCGCGGGGAACACGTCCAGTGAAGGGGCGCTCAGGTGCAACCTCCCGGTTTATCCCCGCTGGCGCGGGGAACACAGTTCAACGCTAAGAATTGCCTCACGCTATCTCGGTTTATCCCCGCTGGCGCGGGGAACACCCGCCGGCTGAGGATGTCCGCTGGACACCCAGCGGTTTATCCCCGCTGGCGCGGGGAACACAACAGTTAATGCGGCCAGTTCTCCGCCTGAGTCGGTTTATCCCCGCTGGCGCGGGGAACACCATTGCGGGCAGTTGTCCAGATCATCTAATTTCGGTTTATCCCCGCTGGCGCGGGGAACACGCTCCCTCCCTGTTTAGTCGTAGCAACAATTCCGGTTTATCCCCGCTGGCGCGGGGAACACCTTACCACTTGTGTTAGCCCGGTAGTAATTCGCGGTTTATCCCCGCTGGCGCGGGGAACACCACCGCTGCCGGGTTGTTGTCGTAAATCTGCCCGGTTTATCCCCGCTGGCGCGGGGAACACTGGTCATCATCGTTTCCTGGGGGCAAAGGCCGCGGTTTATCCCCGCTGGCGCGGGGAACACCGCACCAATAAATATGAACACCGTTTTATCCACGGTTTATCCCCGCTGGCGCGGGGAACACGGCTTTTGGTCAATCCGCACAATCAAACATGGCGGTTTATCCCCGCTGGCGCGGGGAACACACCGACATTACGGAAAAAATCAGAAAGGGGCTCGGTTTATCCCCGCTGGCGCGGGGAACACAGAACATGCTCCGCGAACCTCATCACGCACACCGGTTTATCCCCGCTGGCGCGGGGAACACTGTCGGTATTCCCTCTTTCGTGGTCTCGCTGCCGGTTTATCCCCGCTGGCGCGGGGAACACTTTCTGTTATTAATTGCCATTGGCCACCACACCGGTTTATCCCCGCTGGCGCGGGGAACACAAATTCGGTACTGGCAGTATTCCTCGCGAACGCGGTTTATCCCCGCTGGCGCGGGGAACACCTACGCGTGTTGAATTCGACGGCATACCAATGCGGTTTATCCCCGCTGGCGCGGGGAACACTGGTGGCGGCGCTGGCAATTCATGACCGGGGCCGGTTTATCCCCGCTGGCGCGGGGAACACACCACCGGGCGTTAAAGCGCCGTCTGTCACGGCGGTTTATCCCCGCTGGCGCGGGGAACACTCGTGAAAGCCCTCGGAGGTAACTTCACCCGCCGGTTTATCCCCGCTGGCGCGGGGAACACTTTCATACGCCATATAAGAGGGGGCTATATGGCGGTTTATCCCCGCTGGCGCGGGGAACACCCATGAGCGGTCGCGGCGACCAGTATCTTAAACGGTTTATCCCCGCTGGCGCGGGGAACACCGCAGCGAACTCCTGATAAACGGAATCATCCACGGTTTATCCCCGCTGGCGCGGGGAACACCGCTGTCATGAGTTGCGACGCGGCGGAAAACACGGTTTATCCCCGCTGGCGCGGGGAACACCCTTTTGTGACCAGTAGACGAGTTGTCGCATTCGGTTTATCCCCGCTGGCGCGGGGAACACAATATGAGGGTCTAGCAATGTCAGCTCTTTGGCGGTTTATCCCCGCTGGCGCGGGGAACACATCGTCGTATGTTGTGGGTTTGAGGGCTGCGCCGGTTTATCCCCGCTGGCGCGGGGAACACAGGTTACAAAGTCGATCACCGAGAAATGCGGGCGGTTTATCCCCGCTGGCGCGGGGAACATTTACGACCGAACCACACCGATAAGAAAAACGACGGTTTATCCCCGCTGGCGCGGGGAACACAACCCTGCCGCCACCAGCCCCAGCGGCGCTTCCGGTTTATCCCCGCTGGCGCGGGGAACACTCACTGAAAAAATCGCTGACAGCTTTTGCCGCCGGTTTATCCCCGCTGGCGCGGGGAACACTGCCACAAACGCTGGGCGACGCACGAAAAGAACGGTTTATCCCCGCTGGCGCGGGGAACACGTTTTTTTTCCGGCGCGGAGTAGGGGAGGGGGCGGTTTATCCCCGCTGGCGCGGGGAACACCAGAGGATAAAAAATGAAAAATTTTCGTACCGCGGTTTATCCCCGCTGGCGCGGGGAACACACTAAAACTATATATTTGTTCTAAAAGCCCTTTTTTATTACCTAACAAACTACCAACGGTAAGATAACAATTCCTTATTATTAAAGAACATTCAACTTATTGATTTTCAACAGGAAGAAAAGAAACTAATCTAAGTCCATCCAAATCTACCGGAATACGTCTGTTTTCACCCCAGGTCTGGAACTCAAAACCAGACTCAGTATTTGTTGCCCAGGCCATTACTACGTTTCCGACTCCGCCAAGCTGTGTGATCTGTTGCCAAATCATTTCCCGAATACGCTTCGAGGTATCGCCAACATAAACACCTGCACGAACCTCAAGTAACCAGACGGCAAGACGTCCCCGCAGACGCGGCGGTACGTTTTCCGTGACCACAACCACCATACTCATCAACCATGCCCCCGATGGCCGCTATCACCCAGTGATTCAGGTTCCGGTATTGCTGGCGGCAGCATATCCGGCGCAGGCTGAGGTGGTTCAATTTCACCGGCAGCGAGCACCTCTTCGATCAGCGGGATCAATTTTCCGGTCAGCTTCGAACTGCGAAAAATATCACGGCAGGCCAGGCGCACTTCTTTATCAGGTTCCGCCGGGTGACGAGCGGCGATCTCAAATGCCTTTGGCACGACAGATTCAAATTTAATAATGTCGGCAATGTCATAAACAAAAGAAAGCGGCTTACCGCTATGGATAAAACCGATAGCCGGCGCATATCCCGCCGCCAGGATAGCCGCTTCTGAAATCCCGTACAGGCACGATGTCGCCGCGCTAATACATCGATTGACGACATCCCCCTTCTCCCAGTCTTTCGGATCATAGTTACGACCATGCCATTTCACGCCATACTGCTTCGCCAGTAATGCATAGGTCGCCCGCACACGGGATCCTTCAATACCGCGCAGTTGCTCAACGGAACGACGGGCGGGAGGCGGCTCACGAAAACGCAGTTCATACATTTTGCGCACCACCTTCAGCCGCAGGTCATCATCTAACGCCAGCTTTGCCTGATAAAGCAACTTATCGGCTCGTGCGCCGCCGGGTTGTCCGGAGGAATAGACCCGCACTCCCGCCTCGCCCACCCACACCAACAGCGTTCCCACCGTCGATGCCAGACGCACAGCCGCATGGGAAACCCGCGTTCCCGGTTCCAGCATGATACAAGCGACCGAACCGACGGGAATATGCGTGCGTATTCCTGTTTTATCGATCAGCACGAATGCCCCATCCAGCACGTCAATCTGACCGTACTGGAGGAAGATCATCGAGGTTCGATCTTTTAACGGGATCGGGTTGAGCGGTACGAACGTCACGCGTCGTCTCCGGGTTTGATCATCATCATTCCGCAGCCAAACGCCCGGCTTTTACCGTACCCCTGCGCCAGACGTTGCAGGAAAAGCGCGGGATCGTTAAGCACCAGCACGCCGGTATAGTCCACGCTGCTAAACTGAATCATCTGCCGATCTTTCCCGCGACGTATCTGCTGCTGCCGGTAAGCATCAACGCTCGTCTCGCGCAGGGTGAAGCCATTTTGTTCCCCCTGGCGCGCCAACCACGTCAGCGCCGCCTGCTGCTGATAAGACCAAATATCCTGGCTATCACCCTGCGTTTTACGCTGGCGTTTCGCCTCCATCAGCAAATCGTGACGCTTACCGTTTTTGTAAACCGTCGGATTGGCGCGCAGGTTAAACCGCAGCGTCTGCCCCGCGCTCAGCATTGGCGCAAACAGGCGAGTCTGCACGTCAAAAATCGCGCTGGCGGCAGGCTGTTCCTGCGAGAGGACAAAAAAACGAAACGCGCCCTGTAACTCTTCGCGGCGATAAAGGAACTGCCGTTCCTTGCCGCCGGGAAAGAGATCCCATAACCACTGGTGCATCACGTACTCGCCGCGCTCCACCAGATGCAAGAGCTGTGCCGGCGAAAGCTCGCTGGTGTGCAGCGTTATTCTTGAGAGATACACGCGTCCTCCTTGCGGAGCCACGGCCCCTGATTCACGCTACGTTCACCGAACAACCATTGCTGGCGGCTCAACGGCATGTCGCGACGACGTAAAATTTTGTTCGCCGTTAAGCCATCGTGTTCACCTTCCCACCAGCATTCGTTCTGTAATCTGGGGAGAGGCAGTTTCAGCGCATTGAATTGATCCTGATACCAACGATATGCTTCACGCAGGACATCCGCCGCACTCCCTTCCAGCAGTTGCGGTGCAAGCGGCAACGCCAGAGGGTGACTTTTGCGCCCCAGATACAGCGGGAACACAGGATGTTGTAACGACGCCTGAAGCTGCGCCAACGTGTAAGGCGCGTCCGGCGTCGCGCTGACAGCGATCATCCACCAGGCGTCGGTGTAGTAGTCGCGTCGGGAAATCAGCGCGCTCAGTAACTCAGGATCCTGCAACTCTTCACGGCGGCTGAAATAACGTGCCTTACGTACCTCTTTCGGCATCTGCACCGTGTGATAATCCCGCGCCCAGCGCGGGTTGCCGCTGGCGCACAGCAAAAATTGGTAATGACGATTGAAGGCGTTTAGCCGTTCCTCCTCATCGCGGCGAATACCCAGCGCCGCAGCTAATAACCCCAACAGCGCAGAACGCGAAGGAAGTTCATGGCTGTGGCGCACTTCGCCTGGCGCATCCACGCCCCAGGAGGCCATCGGCCCATGAAGCTGAAAAACCAGATATTGGCTCATAAGCCGCCCCTTACGCGCAGATGAAGTCAAGCACGTCTTTCATGCTTCCCTGCTGATTCATCACGTCGAAACTGGCGGTATCAGTCTGCTGGCCATAAACCTTATTCATATTCTTATGCAGCGATGTAATACGCTTAACAGCAACGTTCAATTGGTCTGTACCGTTGATCGGTTCATAAAACGCGGCCGCCAGTGAACGTGGTTGATCGGTGCCTTTTTCCGCCAGCGCCCACGAGGCATAGGCACGGCTGGCAAAGCTGTTCTGTTTGCCGGTCGGCGACACTTTCAGCGCCGCTTCAGTAAAGGCGCGCAGCGTTTTGTTTGCCAGTTCTTTATTGCCGTTCAGGTTTTTCACCAGCAGATCTTTGTCGATACAGATATAGGTGTAAAACAGCGCGGAGCCAAAGCCGGTTTCGCCGAGATGGCCTGCGCCTGCATCTTCTGCCGATGCCTGGCGTAGGTCATCCACAGCGGTAAAGAAATCGTCTTCGACGATCGTTTCGCTGACGCCGAAGGCGTGGGCGACCTGACAGGCAGCTTCCACGTTAAAATCGGGCTTATTCGCCAGCATACGGCCAAACATCGCAATATCGACAGCCATGCGATCTTTACGTAGCAGTGCAAGCTCTTCCTCTTTTGGCGCGCGTTTTTCTTCCGCCAGACGGTGCGCTAGCGCTTTTACGCCCTCAAATTCAGCTGGGCTGATATGCACCAGTTGCTCGGTTTCAGCATTCGTCAGTTCATCTTTTGGTTTCTTTTCCGCCTTTACCTTGCCAAAACAGTTGGCAATTTTTTCCACATACTCAACCGCTTTTTTGGCATCGATGCCGCTTTCAATCAGGATTTGCGCCGCTTCGCGCGCAATACGCCCGCTACGAATACCGATATTCCCGGCAAGCGCCTGCTCAAACAGTTCCGAAGTGCGCCAGGCGCGTTTCAGGCTCTGAGAGGAGATACGCAGACGCGTTGCGCCGCCAAGCACCACGGTTTTTGGCGCGCCGGTATCATCACGGTTCAGGTTAGCGGCGGGGTAAGCGGTCAGTAAGTGGAGCTGAATAAACGTTGTCATAAAGATATCCCTGTTAATCTTGTTCGTTATCGGTATCGCCAGCCTGGTAGTATTCCAGCGCCCAGCGGATACGGAGAAATTCGGTTGGCCGCTGCTGGCGGCGATGGTGGCTCAGCAAGTCGTCTTGTTCCCGGCACCAGCAAAAAATATCCTCTGCCAGTGAAAACAGATTGACCGCGCCATTTGACAGTTTCACCGCGCGGCGCAGTTGGCGCAGCAGTTCATCCGGCGTCTTTACTGCGCAAAGCCGGGTAAAACGCAGTTCCGACATCACGCCGTTGAGCTGTGCGGCGAATTTTTGCCGCTCATCAATCGCTTTCACATTCGCCGCCAGCGCCGCCGTTAGCGCCAGCGCGGTTACGCGCCACTCCTGCCCGTCAATTTTCCACAGCGTATGCGTCTGCATCAGCAGGGAGCGAAATCCTTCTGACAGACAGGCATCGTTCACCGTCGTGCTGCGCCGCAAGCTGGCTCGTGCGCCCCGCTTCTCCTGCAAATCCTCATGCCATTTGCGCAGAGTGGCCTTGTGATCCTCTTGCACAATACTCATTCAGCAGCCTCCTGCTTCTTTGCTTTGGCGGCTTTCGCGCTTTGCTTTTCCGCCGATGAAGTAAAATATTTCTTGCGTGTGGTCATGATGCGCTTCAGATCGCTGCTCTCGTAGGGGTTGGTAAAGACGTGATCATCGAAGTAACGACGGGCAAACAGCCAAAGTTCTCTTTGCCATTTATTCAGCCTTTCGTCCGGGTTCTGGCCGTTTTCCAGATCGTGAATCAGGTTGAGAAAACGTCCCTGCGTCAGGTTCCAGAAATCAATATCGATAAAACTGAAATCACCGCGGGCATCCTTCGCATTGGCGAACCACGCTTCTTTTAGCGCACTGCGTAGCAGACTGAGGAGTCGGGTAGCAGTTTGTGTTGCTTTACGTAAATCAGGGATCAGACCTTCCGTCATCAGCAACGGGAAGTGATGCTCATACCAGCAGCGGATTTTCATATTGTCGAAATCCGCGCCAAAGCCCCAGATCCCCGCTTTAACGTCAGTCAGCGAGCGGGCGTTAAACACCTTGACTACCTGCGCGGGAGATTCGTAATTCGCTTCCGTCTGGTTGTTCTGACTTAATCCCAGCCAGTCGCGCCAGATAAGGCCGCCGGGCTGCGGTTTAACGGAAAAGAAGGCGTTTTGATCTTTTACCGGGGCGCGATAAGGCGTCAGCGGGTGCCGCCAGCCATCGTAGTTAACGCCGTAGTTCTTGACGGTCATAAAGCCAAGAAGCTCATCGCTTTCAGCGCCGCAAATATCGCAGCAACCTGACTGTAAGGTGGCAAAATCCAGGCGGATACGACGCGGCATCCCCCAGTACGCCTGGAGTTTATTGACCTGCTCCGGCGTGGTAACGGCATTCGCCTGCTCGCTGGTCCGCGTCGCGGCAAGCCACGGGAAAACGGTCGCATCACACTGGTCTGGTAAAGGCAGATCCGCAGTATCCTGCGGCATCACGTTGAGCCACAGCTTGCGCCAGAGCGGCGTTTGCCGCTCGCCCTGATATTCCTGCAATTCAACCAGCGTGGTCAGTGGCCCGCCGCCGCGCAGCCCGGTACGATAGCCTTTGCCGCCCGCAGGCGCGTTAAGCTGCAACGAGAACAGCGCCAGCGCCGCGCAGTGCGGACAAAAACGTTCCGTTACGCCGCGTTTGACAAAATGATCTTTATTGAACTTCGTGGTTTGCGCGCCAGGTATTTCCGGCAACAATGAGGCGATCGACACTTTTTCGCCGGTTAACGGCTCAAAGTCCTGCATAAACGAGGGGGATTCCGCGCCAAACTGAAAAGCGTGTTCTAACGGTGCTAATGCCTTATGGAGCGCATCGGCATGCAATCCATCAAACCAGATATCCTCCCAGCGGGCGCTGTTTTTCGGCGCGATGCTGCATTGCAGCAATCCCAACAAAAACTGCCAGGCCGCTCCCTGCAAATCTGCTCGCGTTGCGGCGATATCCACCACGTTTTCATCTGCCAGATTGACAGGAGCCAGTTTGCCCGTGGAACCGTCTTTGAAACGGACGGGGAGCCAGGGCGTTGTTAAAAGCGAACCCATATTGCAAATCCTCTCGCAAAGATAGCCATCCGTGGCCAGTCGTCCATTACGTTACCTATAAATGTATATGGATCAGAAAAACAATCCGCTCAAAGAATACATTCAAATTAATTAATAAAAACAACGAATTAAACATGAGTTTTGACCGTCCCCCCTTTCGTTCCAGGTAAAACTACTCCTGGGCAGAAAATATTTTATTGATCTGTGTCATGAAATATCATGATTATTACTTATCGCAAGATTGCTATTAACTCTTAATAGAAAAAGAAATTCACTCTTTTGTTTGTTTGGTTTCAACGTCCTTTGGTAGAGTAGCGCGGTTCCCTAAACGGGATAAACCGAGTTAGTAGCAAACTTGCGGTGATGTGTGTTCCCCGCGCCAGCGGGGATAAGCCCCGGCGCCCTCCGGCGCCGGGCAATCTACCCCATTTTCCCGGTCAGACCTTCTGTCGCTGAGTAACCGCATGCTGCTGAGTCCGTTACCACGATCACGATGGCAAAATCCTTATTCTGGTGTTGTTCAACGCACCACTGTTGAAACGATTCGCCTTTTAACCGTTCAAACTCACCGTTATGCTTTTCCCACCAGCTCTGACGTACTCGCAGCACGCTCATCTCCCAGGCGTGTTCACCGCTGGCATAAGGGGTTACGACGCTATCCACGATTTTCGCCAGCCACAGCGTGACAGACTCTTCCGCCAACCGCGTTGACATTTTCTCCGGTAAAGAATCGCTAATTTCAGCACAGTAGCCCGGCGCAAAGTTAAGCAGCATCTGGCTGGCAAATGCCCGGTCGCAATAAAATTTGCCTTCCTGCAATTGCTCGGTTTTTGCAAATCCAACCGGCATGTTGACATCCTCGCCGTAAACCGACTCAATTAACAATCGGGCAGATTGCGGCATCCGAATCGTCCCCTGCTCACGTAATATGCGCTGTGTCAGCCACATGCGCCCATGATCGGGATAGACATAGGCGCTGTTACGCATGGCGCTGGATAACCAGTTCTCTCGCGGCGCGTCATCCCACTCCGGAGCAAGAATGCGCAGCACTGGCGTCTCTCGCTCATCCTGCCCACTCTTTTTCACCAGACCGTTACGATCGCGAATATGACGCTGTAGTCGACCGGCCCGCTGAATTAATAAATCCACCGGCGCTAAATCAGAGATCATCTCATCGCAGTCAATATCCAGACTTTGTTCGATTACCTGCGTGGCGATAATGACCTTACCGGCACGTTGCGCGCCGCTCTGTTTGCCAAAGAGATTCAGCGTCTGCGACTCAATCCGCTGACGATCGTGAAAAGCAAAGCGACTATGGAAGAGTAAAAGGTTTTCCGTGGCGACGACCTTACTCAGTTGAAGCTGGCGATAGATACGAATCGCATCATCAACGGAGTTACGTATCCAGGCGATACAGTTTCCTTTTTCCACTGCTTCACCTATACGTTCAAGACACGACTCTTCACTATGTAGCCAGCCAATATCTACGCTACGCTCAACCTCTTTGCGTGTATCAACCCGCTGAGAAATCAGCTCTGTTTGTGTGACCTGAGTCAGCCAGGGATAATCGTCATGGCCTAGCAACGGCGCCTGCACACTACGCCTCACCCCACGGGAAAATGCCGCCACCAGCTTATCTCGCTGCTGCTGCGATAGCGTCGCAGATAACAGAATAGTGGCGTTGCCATTACTGGCCTGCCGTTCGATCAAACCTTCAAGTATTCGGGACATCCATGCATCACAGGCATGGATCTCATCAGCCAGTAAAATCTTGTTGCTAAGACCCAGTAACCGCAGGTTGTTATGTTTAAATGGCATTACCGCCATCATCGCCTGATCCAACGTGCCTACGCCAACCTCCGCCAACAACGCTTTTTTATTGCTGTCGGCAAACCAGGCGGCGCATCCCTGACTATAAGGCTGCGCTTCATCGGGTTCTTCCGTACCAGAAAGAGTGACCGACCATATTGACTGATTGAAACGATCCATTAAGCGACGCGCGCTATGCGCCAGAATAAGGCTGGGACGGGAGTCCGGCTGATACAGCGCCAGCCAGGTGTTCGCCATACGTTCAAACATCGCGTTGGCTGTCGCCATTGTCGGCAGTCCAAAATAGAGTCCCTGCGCTTTACCTGCCGCCATCAGTCGATGAGCTAATATGAGCGCCGCCTCTGTTTTTCCGGCCCCGGTGACATCTTCAAGAATAAAGAGTTGGGCGCCATCCACGTTGATATCCAGCTCAAGCGCCTTTTGTTGTAACGGTGTGGGATGCTGAATAAAAGGGAAAAGCGTTTCTATGCCCGTAAAGGCAGACACATTCGCCGCTGAGGGAAATAGCGTGATGGCAGTTTGTGCTTTAGCGAGAGCTTGCTGCCAGTAGGTATCAACAGGCATTTTTTCCGCAGTACGCGGAAAATAACGGCTGGCAGAACCAGTCCAGTCAGCCAGTACAACCGCAGCGGAAATAAACCAGGAAAGTTGCTGAAATTGGTCGATACCCTCATCTTCATCCCAGGCTTCAGGCAAAGTAATTAAAGGAAAGAGCGCTTTTATTCTCAGAAGAAAATCTCTTGCCGCATCTTTATCCTGCTGGCGAAAATGGTCCAGCTCCTGGATTGCCTCTGGAGGGCGTCCATGATGACCTGTAGTGACTGGCATCCAAAGCGCCATAACGCGCTTACTTTTACGAACTGAAAGCGAAGAAGGAGGAAACAATTCAGGGCATTCACTTAGCCAGGAGTTCCACAACACGTATCCCAGCGTGGTATGCGCGATTTTTTCATAATGCCGTGTAGGCTCATTAAAGATGTTTAAAGCCTCATGACGGTATAGTTGCTGGAAGGAATGAGCAAATTTTCCAATATCATGCCAACATAAAATCCAGGCAAAAAATTGCGCCGCCTGCTCCTTATCCTGGATGCCTAATTTTTTTAGATAGTGGTCAATAAAATAAATATTATTTATCACCATCCAGTAACCCACAGCCGCAACATCTAAAGAATGCCAGCAAAGCAAATGGTAATCATCACCGCCGTCAGTTTCTCCTCGTCGAGACTTTCCCCAATAGTGATATATCGACACGTAAACTCCAGCATGTGGATAATAAAAGCACTCTACGCCTTTTTAATGGTCTTTTTTGTTGATATATCTCACAAAAATTGCACTTCCTGAGATTATATTTAAATATGCCCGCTCAACTTTATATATTCTTCAGAAATATTTACCCCACGAATAATTATTATAAATTTTTCCGCCCTTTTCTTCTGGAAGAGGCGCTCAAAGAGGCTTCCTCCAATGCCTTCTGCATAAACCAAAATTTAAAAAAACGACCATTTGCGGCGAATCATCCACCTTTTGTCTGAATTATCGTCACCACAAAGGATTACCAACCATAAATGTGCTGTATTAATAATGTCGTTCAAATTCTCTCCTGTAGTAAACTTTATCTGTTTAATAAAAAAGAGAGAATTGAAAGATATATTTTACTCCGGATATTGAATAATATAAATTTGAAGGAAAATATTATGCCAGTCACTTTAAGCTTCGGTAATCATCAAAATTATACGCTTAACGAAAGTCGGCTTGCTCATCTGTTAAGCGCAGATAAAGAAAAAGCAATCCATATGGGGGGCTGGGATAAAGTCCAGGATCATTTTAGAGCGGAAAAAAAGGACTATGCGCTGGAAGTATTACACTCCATCATTCACGGGCAGGGCCGTGGTGAACCTGGAGAGATGGAAGTTAACGTAGAGGATATAAATAAAATTTACGCCTTTAAACGGCTACAACATCTGGCCTGCCCGGCTCATCAGGATCTGTTTACTATCAAGATGGACGCCTCTCAGACACAATTTTTACTTATGGTCGGCGACACGGTGATTAGCCAAAGCAGTATTAAGGACATCCTTAATATCTCAGATGATACAGTGATAGAATCTATGAGCAGAGAGGAGAGACAATTATTTTTACAAATATGTGAGGTGATTGGTTCGAAGATGACCTGGCACCCGGAATTACTTCAGGAGTCGATTTCAACTCTACGAAAAGAAGTGACGGGCAATGCACAAATCAAAGCGACGGTTTATGAGATGATGCGTCCCGCAGAGGCTCCAGACCACCCGCTTGTAGAATGGCAGGACTCACTTACTGCAGATGAAAAATCGATGCTGGCCTGTATTAATGCCGGTAACTTTGAGCCTACAACTCAGTTTTGCAAAATAGGTTATCAGGAGGTACAAGGTGAAGTCGCTTTTAGCATGATGCATCCATGCATCTCCTATTTACTACATAGCTATTCGCCGTTTTCAGAGTTTAAACCAACAAATTCCGGTTTTTTAAAAAAACTTAATCAGGATTATAACGACTATCATGCAAAAAAAATGTTTATTGATGTAATTCTTGAAAAGCTATATCTAACCCATGAACGTTCTTTGCACATTGGTAAAGATGGGTGCAGTCGTAATATATTACTGACATAAAGATAGTCAGTAATATAACCAATTTAAAATCCGGCTGCCTGCCGGATTTTTCATAACAGCAAGTATAATCATACCGCGTAAGGACAATCACCCTTCATGCAGCCCGCACTCGCGCTTCAGCCCGAAGAAGCGTGTCTCTTCTTCCGCCATACCCGGCTCCCATTTGCGGGTGGTGTGCGTATCGCCCACCGACAGATAGCCCTGATCCCACAGCGGATGGTATTTCAGACCGTGCTTTTGCAGATACTGGTAAACCGTGCGGTTATCCCAGTCGATAATCGGCAGCACTTTAAACACGCCGCGCTGGATAGCGAGAACGGGTAAATACGCGCGGCTACCGGACTGCTCACGACGCAGACCGGCAAACCACGTCTGCGCTTTCAGCTCTTTTAGCGCCCGGTTCATCGGCTCGACTTTGTTGATGTCATTGTATTTCTCAATACCTTCTACGCCCTGCTCCCACAGTTTGCCGTAACGCGCCTCCTGCCAGGCCGGACTTTCGCCCGCGCGGTAAACTTTCAGGTTGAGTTTGAGTTTGTCCGTTAGCTCATCAATAAACTGATAGGTTTCCGGGAACAAATAGCCGGTATCGGTGAGGATCACCGGGATATCCGGGCGAATCTGGTTCACCAGGTGCAGGCTCACCGCCGCCTGGATGCCAAAGCTTGAAGAAAGCACATATTCGCCGGGCAGATTTTCCAGCGCCCAGACCACGCGTTCTTCGGCAGTCAGCGTTTCCAGTTGGGCGTTGGTTTCCGCCAACGCCAGTACGCGATCGACTTTTGGCAGTTCATTCAATGCGTTGAGATCGAGTTGGGACATAAGTTCCTCACTGTTTGCCTTGCCTGATGGCGCTGCGCTTATCAGGCCTACGCAGACGCCATCCAGCAATTCAGGTTATTCCCAGAAATCACGCGCGGGATCGAGCACCGGGCGAATGATGCCCGCACGCACCGTAAAGTCGCCAAAGCCTTCACCCGCTTCGCGCTCTTTCGCCCAGCGCCCAATCAGTTCATCCAGCGAGGCCAGAATATCCGGCTCGGTGATATTTTCTTTATACATCCGTGGGATACGTGTCCCAATACGGTTGCCGCCAAGATGCAGGTTGTAGCGACCCGGCGCTTTCCCTACTAAGCCAATTTCCGCCAGCATCGCGCGGCCACAGCCGTTCGGGCAACCGGTCACGCGCATCACGATATGCTCATCAGGAATGCCGTGTTTTTCCAGAATCGCTTCCACTTTGTCCGTGAACGACGGCAGGAAACGCTCGGCTTCCGCCATTGCCAGCGGGCAGGTCGGGAACGATACACAGGCCATTGAGTTTTCACGCTGCGCGCTCACCGCATTCATCAGCCCATGATCGCGCGCCAGCGTCTCGATTTTCACTTTCTGGCTTTCCGGCACGCTGGCAATAATCAGGTTCTGGTTAGCGGTGATACGGAACTCGCCCTGATGAATCTTCGCGATCTCCAGCAGGCCGGTTTTCAACGGACGTCCTGGGTAATCCAGGATACGACCGTTTTCGATAAACAGCGTCAGGTGCCAGTTGTTGTCGATCCCTTTCACCCAACCGATACGATCGCCGCGACCGGTAAACTCATACGGGCGGATCGGCTCAAATTTGATCCCCGCGCGACGCTCGACTTCCGCTTTAAACGTCTCCAGTCCCACGCGCTCAAGGGTATATTTGGTTTTGGCGTTTTTACGATCGGTACGGTTACCCCAGTCACGCTGGGTCGTCACCACCGCTTCGGCTACCGCCAGGGTATGCTCCAGCGGCAGGAAGCCGAACTCGCTGGCTGTACGCGCGTAGGTTTTCTTATTACCGTGCTCAATAGACAGACCGCCGCCAACCAGCAGGTTAAAGCCCACCAGCTTGCCGTTTTCAGCAATCGCCACGAAGTTCATGTCGTTGGCGTGCAGATCGATATCGTTTTGCGGCGGGATCACCACCGTGGTTTTAAATTTACGCGGCAGATAGGTCTGACCGAGGATCGGCTCTTCATCGGTGGTCGCCACCTTCTCCTGATCGAGCCAGATCTCCGCATAGGCGCGAGTGCGCGGCAGCAGATGTTCAGAGATCTTCTTCGCCCATTCGTAGGCTTCAGCATGCAGCTGAGACTCGTACGGGTTAGAGGTACACAGCACGTTACGGTTCATATCGTTGGCGGTCGCCAGCGCGTCCAGCCCGACCGAATGCAGCATCTGGTGCACCGGCTTGACGTTCTTCTTCAGAATACCGTGAAACTGGAAGGTCTGGCGGTTGGTCAGACGGATACTGCCATAAATCGTGTTATCCGCCGCGAATTTGTCGATCGCTTGCCATTGCGTCGTAGTAATCACCCCGCCCGGCAGGCGGCAGCGCAGCAGCATGGCGTGGCGCGGCTCCAGCTTCTGCGCCGCACGCTCGGCGCGAATATCGCGGTCATCCTGCTGATACATGCCATGAAAGCGTATTAGCAGGAAGTTGTCGCCTTTAAAACCGCCGGTGAGACCGTCGTTCAGATCTTCCACAATGGTACCGCGCAGATAGCTGCTTTCCAGCTTCATGCGCTCGGCATCGGACAGTTTACCTTCGACCACCAGTGGGCCTGGATGTTTTTCGCTCATTAGTAGACATCTCGCTGATAACGGCGCTCTACGCGCAGCTCACTTAAATATTCATCTGCCGATTCGAGGTCCATACCGCCGAATTCAGCGATCACTTCCAGCAATGCTTTTTCGACATCTGCGGCCATACGCCTGGCGTCGCCGCAGACATAAATATGCGCGCCATCATTGATCCAGCGCCACAGCTCGGCGCCCTGTTCATGCAGCTTGTCTTGTACGTAAATTTTTTCTTTTTGATCGCGTGACCAGGCGAGATCGATACGGCTTAACAGTCCCTCTTTCACGTAGCGCTGCCACTCCACCTGATAGAGGAAATCTTCGGTAAAGTGCGGGTTGCCGAAGAACAGCCAGTTCTTGCCTTCCGCCCCTTCCGCCGCGCGTTGCTGCATAAAGGCGCGGAACGGCGCGATACCCGTACCTGGGCCAATCATAATCACCGGCGTCTGCGGATTCGCTGGCAGGCGGAAATTATCGTTGTGTTCAATAAACACGCGCACTTCGCCCTCTTCTTCCACGCGGTCGGCGAGGAAGCTGGAAGCACCACCCGTGCGGGCGCGGCCTTCAATATCGTAGCGCACGACGCCGACGGTTACGTGTACTTCGCTTTCGACTTCCGCCTGCGCGGAGGCGATGGAGTACAGACGCGGCGTCAGCGGGCGCAACAGGTCGATTAATGCTTCAGCGTCGAGCTGCGCCGGAGAGAAACGCACCATATCAACAATGGGCGTGGTCGCGGCGTAGTGCTGGAGCTGCGCTTTGTCGCCCACTAATGGCAACAGCGACTCACTGCGCGTCAGGGTCGCGTAGCTCTCAACAATGTTGGCGGTATTCACTGTCAGCTCGAAGTGCCACTCCAGCGCTTCGGCGAGCGGCAGGGTTTTACCGTCAACCGTCACCGGCTCATCGCCCTTCAGCCACAGCAACTCAACCAGCTCCTTCACCAGAGCCGGATCGTTCTGATACCAGACGCCCAGCGCATCGCCCGGCTGATAGCGCAGGCCGGAGTCGCCTAAATCAATCTCAATATGACGCACATCTTTTTCCGAGTTGCGACCGGTGATTTTCTGATTCACGGAGAGGGTCGCGATCAGCGGCGCGTCTTTAGTATAGGGGCTGGTGTGGATGTCGTTTACCGCGCCAGTAGCGACGGATTGCGAAGGTGCCGCGACAGGTGCGCGAGACTTCAGAACATCAACCACGCGGGCGCGCCATTCGCTGGCAGCTGCCTGATATTCAACGTCAGCATCGACACGGTCGAGCAGACGTTCACCGCCCAGTTCCGCCAGTTTGCTGTCGAAATCTTTTCCGGACTGGCAGAAAAATTCATAAGAGGTGTCGCCGAGGCTAAACACGGCAAAAGCGGTGTTTTCCAGTTTCGGCGCTTTTTTGGAGAACAGGAATTTATGCAGCGCGACGGCCTCTTCCGGCGGCTCGCCTTCTCCCTGGGTGGACGTCACTATCACCAACAGTTTTTCACTGGCAATCTGTTTGAATTTATAGTCGCCGGCGTTCACCAGTGTCACATTAAGGTTGGCCGCCAGCAGATCATCACGCAGCGCTTCCGCCACACGACGCGCGTTGCCGGTTTGCGAAGCGGAGATAAGCGTAACCCCCGGCATCTTCCCCTCAGGAGCAGGCGTGACGGCAACAGCGCCTGAGCGCGGGTTCAGTACGCCCCAAAAATAGCCGGAGACCCAGGCAAGCTGTTCGGGAGTAAGGTCGGTTGTCGCGGCCTGAAGGCGCGCCAGTTGCTCCGGATTAAGCGGAAGCAACCCAGTCAGTGGAGCCGGTGTCGTCATGCGTCGTTATGTTCCAGTAAGCAAAGCGGATCTATACACAAAATCATTCAAGTTCGCCGTAAGCTGAGCGCGCCCCAGGAGCGTACATAAATACGTGACTGGGGTGAGTAAACGCAGTCAACACAGATGCGGCTTGAAAGATGAAATGTATAAGCGATAAATCCCAAACTGAGGATAAGGTTAACGGTGAGAGGAATAACAATTAAAGAAGGGTTGGAAATAACAAATAACCAAATGAACTAACCTGTTTTAGTTATCGTGATTAACGCCAAAATCGATTTTATAATTGATTGATAATTATTAAATTTTCTGGAAATTCTTAAATTAATTGCCCGTCACAAGGCGGAGAATGGTTTTAGTTAATGATAAAAAATGCGCTTTCCGGTACCCTACGGCGGTTTTTTTATTGCCTGAGAGTTCATCATGTCCACCACGTTGTATAAAGATTTCACCTTTGAAGCCGCTCACCGCCTGCCACACGTGCCTGAAGGGCATAAGTGCGGCCGCCTGCACGGACACTCGTTTATGGTGCGTCTCGAAATTACCGGTGAAGTCGATCCGCATACCGGTTGGATTATGGATTTCGCGGATCTCAAAGCGGCGTTTAAACCG
Organism: Salmonella sp. SAL03688; assembly: GCF_046551895.1. NCBI lineage: Bacteria > Pseudomonadati > Pseudomonadota > Gammaproteobacteria > Enterobacterales > Enterobacteriaceae > Salmonella > Salmonella sp. SAL03688. The sequence continues at coordinate 174,494 of NZ_JBGDVI010000002.1, read as the reverse complement.
ACTTACGATCGTCTTGATCACTACTATCTGAATGATATTCCAGGGCTGTCCAATCCCACCAGCGAAGTGCTGGCAAAATGGATTTGGGATCAGGTTAAGCCCGTCGTGCCGCTACTGAGCGCAGTGATGGTGAAAGAGACCTGTACAGCCGGCTGCGTCTATCGCGGCGAATAAGGTTTATTAACGCGTGGGCTGGATGGCAAATTGATTCCAGCCTATCCACACGACGTTTTATCAGTGAAAACATTGTCCAGCGCGGTGTTAAAAGCGCAGCACATCACCGGTTGCAGGTGCGGTTATTTCCGGTAGCCACAACCGCCCCCAGGCCCCTGTACAGTGACAACCGCATAGTTTTTCAGGTTTTTGTTCTTGCAGAAAGCGCCTGACTCGCCACAGCGTGAACGGTGATGCGCAGCGGAGATGAAATCCGCCGACAAGCGCGTAAATCCGCTTTATACCGGTAATGTTCTGACAGTGCCGGACAATATTTGCGATCCCCCGATGCCCGCATCCCGTAATGATGACTAATCCTTTTGTCGATTGGTAAATCAGTACGCCCTCATCCAAAATAGAGTCCGGCTCCGCATCGTGGCCGCCAAAAATGCCGTAGGCTTCAGGCGCAACCACTGGTATTTCCCCTGACCAGATAAAGTTTTCGCCAATCGGCAGAGGGTCACGCGTGTACATCATTCGGTAGCGTGAATAGTCCACCTCACGCGACAATTTTTTTATTTTCCGGGTAATACCGAGAAAAGTCATTGCCGCATAACGTTCGCGCGCAATATCGGGATGGCAGATGATTCGACTGTTGTCAGGAAGCCATGGCACGCCGCCGCAATGATCGTAATGACCATGCGAAAGCACCACAGCAGACACATCGGACAGGTCGATCCCCATCGCCGACGCGTTTTGCATAAAACTGCCATCAGGGCCGGTATCGAACAAGATCGACGTAGACTCATCCTCAACCAACAGGCTTAACCCTGGCCGGGCCTTCAACGATTTATCCGCTCCAGCTCCCTTATGATTTTCGAGCAATACCCTGATCCTTAACGCCATGGCCTTCTCCTGTCTAAAAGCCTCCCCGGGAAAACGCGGCCTTTTTACTTTACAGGTTTGTAGCAGCCATTACTGGTACACAGATTATGATTATGCAACGGCTATCCTTGTTGGCGCGGGGAACACGTGCCAGGGGGTTATATCGGTGAGTCTGGAGACGGTTTATCCCCGCTGGCGCGGGGAACACTCGGCCCGGAGGTTAATCCCCTCGCGTACCGGCGGTTTATCCCCGCTGGCGCGGGGAACACCTCAGCGTGTTAACGGTGAAATTTGCCAGGCGCGGTTTATCCCCGCTGGCGCGGGGAACACCTCACCCAGGCGGTAACGCAATTTTTCACGCGCGGTTTATCCCCGCTGGCGCGGGGAACACCAAAATTTTCGGCAGCGCATCACGCCAAGTAGCGGTTTATCCCCGCTGGCGCGGGGAACACGAATTGATTATTGCGCATAACCGGCTTTTTACCGGTTTATCCCCGCTGGCGCGGGGAACACATCCCAGCGGGCAATGTCCATGCGCACGCGGTCGGTTTATCCCCGCTGGCGCGGGGAACACGCTGCGACGACCGCAGCCGGGTCAGTGTTAACCCAGTTTATCCCCGCTGGCGCGGGGAACACGCTCGGTGAAAACCAGTCGCCCCAGCGCGTCGCGGTTTATCCCCGCTGGCGCGGGGAACACGACGCGTTCCCAAGCCTCACGCAATTGAGCCTCGGTTTATCCCCGCTGGCGCGGGGAACACTCATTGGGCGGACTCCTCAAAAAAAACCTCACCGGTTTATCCCCGCTGGCGCGGGGAACACATTTCAACCTCAGCCTCAGCACTCGCGATCACCGGTTTATCCCCGCTGGCGCGGGGAACACGCTGGTGTTTGCGCGTGGGAACGTGGCTAAAGCCGGTTTATCCCCGCTGGCGCGGGGAACACGATCCCGCCAAACCCAGCCTGCTGGTTAAGATCGGTTTATCCCCGCTGGCGCGGGGAACACCCGGCTTCATCCATGACCCTGAATTTCTCCGGCGGTTTATCCCCGCTGGCGCGGGGAACACATCAAATTTGGATTGGGGCGATCGCTACTCAGCGGTTTATCCCCGCTGGCGCGGGGAACACTGTTGTGGTCATATCATGTACCGACATCGCGTCGGTTTATCCCCGCTGGCGCGGGGAACACTCATCTTCTAAGGCCATGTGTGTTCCTTTTTTCGGTTTATCCCCGCTGGCGCGGGGAACACTGTTGTGGTCATATCATGTACCGACATCGCGTCGGTTTATCCCCGCTGGCGCGGGGAACACCAGTAGTTATACGGTTTGAATGATGTTGTGGTCGGTTTATCCCCGCTGGCGCGGGGAACACACCTCCGTCATTGCCGCCGCCTTTTATATAATCGGTTTATCCCCGCTGGCGCGGGGAACACCTGATATTGAAATCCCGGAACTCAACATAACTCGGTTTATCCCCGCTGGCGCGGGGAACACAACCAGTTGCCCGCTATCGTTGTTCCAGTTGCCGGTTTATCCCCGCTGGCGCGGGGAACACGCCAGCAGCACAGCCACAAGGAAGGATTTTTTCGGTTTATCCCCGCTGGCGCGGGGAACACATCGCGCTCGTAACGCAACGCCTGGAAAACGCCGGTTTATCCCCGCTGGCGCGGGGAACACGTATTTACTGCCGCCCGCAGAATATGTCAGGTCGGTTTATCCCCGCTGGCGCGGGGAACACGCGCCGGCCTCCCACCCCGGAATAGCAGCCGCCGGTTTATCCCCGCTGGCGCGGGGAACACATCGGCGCGCTGACGTAAGTCGTGGCCCCGGTCGGTTTATCCCCGCTGGCGCGGGGAACACTGTACCTGCAATATGGTAAATGATTATTTAATCGGTTTATCCCCGCTGGCGCGGGGAACACGAGGACCGGGACTGGACGATCAACGCCCTGACCGGTTTATCCCCGCTGGCGCGGGGAACACCCAAAAGTCACCACGTATTATGTCGTCTCCTGCGGTTTATCCCCGCTGGCGCGGGGAACACACGCCGGAACAACGAGCAGAGCATGACGCTGGCGGTTTATCCCCGCTGGCGCGGGGAACACTCGTGCTCCTGTCGGGATACCTCATGGGCGCCCGGTTTATCCCCGCTGGCGCGGGGAACACAGGTCGCGGACTGGCGAGGATACCGGGCGAACCGGTTTATCCCCGCTGGCGCGGGGAACACACTAAACGTATATCATTGTTTATAAACTATTTTTTATCAGCACCACATTCCACCAACATAATCGCAACAATTTAAATTATTAAAGAACAGCTAATTTGCTGATTTTGATGCAAAAAAGTTCATAGAATGATTTTTTCTTTAAATTTACCAAAATAGCGTGATCCGTGCATCGCTATGGAAAAATTTATCAGCGCTTTTATACACTCATCGAAATTCGCATAGAGAAAATAAACAATGCAAGGTAATGGATGGGTCACAGACGGCATCGGCAGGCCGTCTGTAAGATTAGTAATGCATCAGGCGATATTTAAATATTTATGCGTTTGCATAGACAGCCGCCAGTTACGTGCAATACAAGTTTCAATACACAGACGCGTCGCGTCTTCTTTCTGGCTAATAGGCTGTAAAGCAATCACGCGCGGTTTATCATCGCTCAACGTGGCTAACAGTTCATCCAGCGCCTCAATATCACGAACTCGCCCAACGGGATGCTTGATTTCATTAGCACGCTCCAGCGCCTGGGAAAGCACGTCATATCCCCCGCGCATATTTACTTTTGGTGAAACCGTGACCCAGGTGTTAGGCGTACAGCGCACTTCATGCGTCCCGCTGGTTTCAATCTGGCAACTAAAACCACTCTTTTCAAGCAGATCGGTGAGCGGCATGAGGTCGTGAATACAGGGTTCGCCACCGGTGATGACAACGTGACGCGCGGTATAGCCCTGACGATTAATTACTGCCAGCAAGTCTTCACTGCTCGCAGCACCCCATTTGTCGCTCTCTTTGGTTTTTGCCAGAATGCTGAACAGAGACACTTCCCGATCGCTCAGTTTATCCCAGGTATGCTTAGTATCACACCAGGCACAGCCGACCGGACATCCCTGTAAACGAATAAAAATAGCGGGGACGCCGGTAAAATAACCCTCGCCTTGTAGGGTCTGGAACATCTCGTTAATCGGGTACTGCATAGCGTTCTCTGTTAAGGGGATAATCGTTAATTATTGCAGATTTCGTCTGCCCGGTCATGCACAGCGGCTGCGCTATTGAACCGATACAAAAAAACCCGCCGAAGCGGGTTTATACGTTAAGAGGTAAAAGCAGGATTACGCCTGGCCTTTGATCTCTTTACGACCGTTATACGGTGCTTTTTCGCCCAGAGCTTCTTCGATACGAATCAGCTGGTTGTATTTAGCAACGCGGTCAGAACGGCTCATAGAACCGGTTTTGATCTGGCCTGCAGCGGTACCAACAGCCAGGTCAGCGATGGTAGCGTCTTCAGTTTCACCAGAACGGTGAGAGATGACAGCAGTGTAGCCAGCGTCTTTCGCCATCTTGATTGCAGCCAGAGTTTCGGTCAGAGAACCGATCTGGTTGAATTTGATCAGGATGGAGTTAGCGATGCCTTTCTCGATGCCTTCTTTCAGGATTTTGGTGTTGGTTACGAACAGGTCGTCACCAACCAGCTGGATTTTGTCGCCCAGTACTTTGGTCTGGTATGCAAAACCGTCCCAGTCAGACTCGTCCAGACCATCTTCGATGGAAACGATCGGGTACTGTTTGGTCAGTTCTTCCAGGAAGTGGGTGAATTCTTCGGAGGTGAACGCTTTGTTGCCTTCGCCAGCCAGAACGTATTTACCGTCTTTGTAGAATTCAGATGCTGCGCAGTCCATCGCCAGGGTGATGTCTTTACCCAGCTCGTAACCAGCCGCTTTAACCGCTTCAGCGATAACAGCCAGTGCTTCCGCGTTGGAGCCCAGGTTCGGCGCATAGCCGCCTTCGTCACCCACAGCGGTGTTCATGCCTTTGCCTTTCAGCACTTTTGCCAGGTGATGGAAAACTTCAGAACCCATACGGATGGCTTCTTTAACCGTTTTCGCGCCAACCGGCTGGATCATGAATTCCTGGATGTCGACGTTGTTGTCAGCGTGCTCGCCGCCGTTGATGATGTTCATCATCGGAACCGGCATGGAGTATTTGCCCGGAGTGCCGTTCAGTTCAGCAATGTGCTCGTACAGCGGCATACCTTTAGCGGCAGCAGCAGCTTTAGCGTTAGCCAGAGAGACAGCCAGAATGGCGTTTGCACCGAAGTTAGATTTGTTTTCAGTACCGTCCAGGTCGATCATGATTTTGTCGATGCCAGCCTGGTCTTTAGCGTCTTTGCCAAGAATAGCCTGAGCAATCGGGCCGTTAACCGCGCCAACAGCTTTGGTTACGCCTTTACCCAGGAAACGGGATTTGTCGCCATCGCGCAGTTCCAGCGCTTCGCGGGAACCAGTAGAAGCACCTGACGGAGCCGCCGCCATACCTACGAAACCACCTTCCAGGTGTACTTCAGCTTCAACAGTCGGGTTACCACGGGAGTCGATGATTTCACGACCGATGACTTTAACGATTTTGGACATTAGGTTTTCCTCAAGTCACTAGTTAAACTAAAACTTCAGACAAACGGTGCACCGCTGAGGGTGCACCGCCGTTCTAACTTTTTTACTTCGCCTGACGTTTCTGATGCTCGTTGGCGGCTTTAACAAAGCCAGCGAACAACGGATGTCCATCACGCGGCGTGGAAGTAAATTCCGGATGGAACTGACAGGCCACGAACCACGGATGATTCGGTACCTCAATGATCTCGACTAACTGATCATCACCGGAACGGCCTGCGACACGCAGACCCGCTGCTTCAATTTGTTTCAACAACATATTGTTGACTTCGTAACGATGGCGATGACGTTCAACAATCGTCGACGCGCCGTACAACTGACGTACCAGACTGTCATCGCTAAGCTGGCACTGCTGCGCGCCCAGGCGCATGGTGCCGCCCAGATCGCTTTTCTCGCTACGGACTTCAACGTTACCGTCTTCATCGCGCCACTCGGTAATTAACGCCACAACCGGGTACTTACAGTCTGGCACAAATTCCGTTGAGTTGGCGTTGTCCATGCCGGCCACGTTACGAGCGAACTCAATCAACGCAACCTGCATCCCCAGGCAAATGCCCAGATAAGGAATATTGTTTTCACGCGCATAGCGCGCAGTGGCGATTTTACCTTCAACGCCACGATAGCCGAAGCCGCCGGGGATCAGGATAGCGTCCAAATCTTTCAGAATTTCGACGCCGCGCGTTTCAACATCTTGCGAATCGATCAATTTGATGTTGACGGTAACGCGGTTTTTCAGACCACCGTGTTTCAGCGCTTCGATCACCGACTTATAGGCATCCGGCAGTTCAATATATTTGCCGACCATGCCGATAGTCACTTCGCCTGCCGGGTTCGCTTCTTCGTAAATGACCTGTTCCCATTCAGACAGGTTAGCTTCCGGACAGTTCAAGCTGAATCGTTTACAAATATAATCATCAAGCCCCTGAGATTTCAACAGGCCCGGAATTTTATAAATGGAATCGACATCTTTCATTGAAATAACGGCTTTTTCCGGCACATTACAGAACAATGCAATTTTTGCACGCTCGTTGGCAGGAACCGCGCGATCGGAACGACAAATCAGAATATCGGGCTGAATACCGATAGACAGCAGCTCTTTCACGGAGTGCTGAGTCGGTTTAGTTTTCACTTCGCCCGCAGCCGCCAGGTAAGGTACTAGCGTCAGGTGCATAAACAGCGCGTGTTCACGACCGATATCTACCGCCAATTGACGAATCGCCTCAAGAAACGGCAGCGATTCGATATCACCGACGGTACCGCCGATTTCCACCAGTACCACATCGTGGCCTTCGCCGCCTTCCAGCACGCGCTCTTTAATCGCGTTAGTGATGTGAGGGATTACCTGTACGGTTGCGCCCAGATAGTCGCCACGGCGTTCTTTACGCAGAACGTCGGAGTAGATGCGGCCAGTCGTGAAGTTGTTGCGGCGAGACATCTTGGTGCGGATGAAACGCTCGTAGTGCCCCAGGTCCAGGTCGGTTTCAGCGCCGTCTTCAGTAACGAACACTTCCCCGTGTTGGATTGGGCTCATAGTACCCGGATCGACGTTGATGTACGGATCCAGTTTCATGATGGTCACGTTGAGACCACGGGCTTCCAGAATGGCTGCGAGGGAGGCTGCGGCAATGCCTTTACCCAGAGAGGATACGACCCCGCCGGTCACAAAAATATAGTTCGTTGTCATGCGGAACCTGAGAAGTTAGGTTTAAAAGACGATGGAATAACCAGGACGGGAAAGCAGTATACCCGAACATGACCTACGCCACAAACTTTCATTATTCCTCCTCTTCGTCAGGCTGACATTCACACAGGGAGGGAGAAAATAGCCCCTTTGAGGCAAATGTTTTTGACGTAAATCAAGCGCTTGTTATTTAAAAAATCACACAAATCGCTCTTGACCGCCTAAAACCTTTAGAGATCAATTTCCTGGCGTTTTACTTCCTGCCAAACTTCTTCCATTGTTTCCAGGTCCACCCCGGTCATTTCCAGGCCTCTGGCTGCGACAATACGTTCAACTTCGCGAAAACGACGTTCAAATTTATCGTTCGCTTTTTGCAAAGCGAGCTCCGCTTTCGTACCTAAATGACGCGCCATGTTGACCGTGGCAAAGAGCAAATCGCCCATTTCCTCTTCCAGTTTAGCCTGATCAACAACCGCCTGCCGCGCCTCGAACATCACCTCATCGATCTCTTCATAGACCTTATCGACGACCGGTCCCAGCGTCGTCCAGTCAAAACCCACGTTTGAGCAACGTTTCTGGATTTTTTGCGCGCGCATTAAGGCCGGTAAGCTGCGCGGAATATCGTCCAGCGCGGAATGCTGCGCTTTTTGCGCGCGCTCTTCCGTTTTGATTTGCTCCCAGCGAGCTAAGACTTCTTCGCTATTATCAGCGGAAAGCTCGCCAAAAACATGCGGATGGCGGCGCTCCAGCTTGTCGCTGATGGCAGCGCAGATATCATTAAAATCGAAGCGGCCTTCTTCCTGCGCCATCTGCGCGTAAAACACCACCTGGAACAACAGGTCGCCCAGTTCGCCGCGCAAATCGTCAAAATCCTCACGCGCAATCGCATCCAGTACTTCATAGGTTTCTTCCAGCGTATAAGGCGCGATGCTGGCGAAGGTCTGCTCTTTATCCCACGGGCAGCCGTTTTCCGGGTCACGCAGGCGCTGCATGAGGGTGAGAAGACGGTCAATTTGATGGTTAGTTGTCATGGTTTTTAATCGGTTGTAAATACCAGCGACAATTGTAACGTATTATTCTTAACCATTCACGCACAGAGACACTACGGCAACGCCTATATAATAAAATATATTGTTAACAGGTGTTGAATGCTACCTTTCCCGTATAACTTTAAAATTATTAATCGATACACAACAATATAATAATCATATAACTAATTTATTAAAAAAACAGATATTTGCACCAGACATTATAAATAACATCAATTAAGTAAAAAAATTATGCAAACACTATAAGTACCCCACCCAAAGAGCCTTCCCTTTCAAAAAAATAAATTATTTCACTTTTACGGAAAAACGAGTAGCATGCACGCCAGTTTAATATTCAAAAAAGACCGCTTTTTTTTGTTTTTTTCTGGAACATACATGAAATAAATATATTGAAAGTATTACATATAATATTCAATGAGCAGGTACGATCATTCAGCTCATAAGAATATACTCATAAAAATGTAGAAATATAATATTTTTATTATGACCTATTTTTACCCAAAGCCCGCAGCATGGCCCTATGCCGCATATCCCTTGGTATACGCGTACAAAATGCTGCCATAAAACACGTTAATTAAGGATAACACGATGAAGTCATCTCATTTTTGTAAACTGGCAGTAACTGCATCTTTAGTTATGGGAATTGTCTCCGGCGCTCAAGCCGCGGGTAGCAACACAGCAAAGGTCACTTTCCTTGGTAATATTGTTGACTCCCCCTGCTCTCTCACATTGGATACGGAAGATCAAACAGTCAATATGGGCTCAAGTATCGGTAATGGCACGCTGAGTAATGGTAAAACGACCATCAACAATGCCCGTACCTTTCATATCGATCTTGAGGGTTGTACCTGGGCTACCGAGAAAAATATGAATGTGGTATTCACTACAGGTAGTGGAACCACAGCGGCTACAGGCGCCACGGATAATCTCGCGCTGATGAAGACTGACGGCACTGGCGCTATTAGCAACGTAAGCCTGGCAATCGGCGATGCTGGCAAAAACAATATCAAACTGGGCGATACCTATACACAGGCCATTGCGGACCTGGACGGAGACACCATCCTTGATGAGAAGCAAAGCCTGAATTTCACCGCCTGGCTGGTTGGCGCAGCAACCGGCACCGTAGGCACAGGTGAATTCAGCAGCGCCGCCAACGTCACTATCTCTTACCTGTAATTCAGTTAACAGAGTCACGACGATAATACCCTGCCGCTTTAGGTAGGGTATTCCTGTTGAGTTTTATTGCGGAATATATTTGATGAATAACACATGGAAAAGTGTTCTTTGCCCAATAGCGTGCGGAGTGGGAATGCTTCTAAGCGTCTCCCCTTATAGCGCGTCAGGCAAAGACATCGAATTTAATACCGATTTCCTCGATGTAAAAAATCGCGATAACGTTAACATTGCACAGTTTTCTCGTAAGGGTTTTATTCTGCCAGGCGTCTACCTTTTACAAATTAAAATTAACGGACAGACTCTGCCGCAGGAATTTCCTGTTAACTGGGTTATTCCAGAACATGACCCACAAGGAAGTGAGGTTTGCGCAGAACCAGAATTAGTTACGCAATTGGGTATAAAGCCGGAACTCGCGGAAAAACTCGTCTGGATAACGCACGGTGAACGACAATGTCTGGCGCCAGATTCACTGAAAGGCATGGATTTTCAGGCCGACCTGGGACACTCCACGCTGCTGGTGAATTTACCCCAGGCGTATATGGAATACAGCGATGTCGACTGGGACCCACCCGCCCGCTGGGATAATGGTATTCCCGGCATCATTCTGGATTACAACATTAATAATCAGCTCCGCCACGATCAAGAAAGCGGCAGCGAAGAGCAAAGCATCAGCGGCAACGGGACGTTAGGCGCGAACCTGGGCGCATGGCGACTGCGGGCCGACTGGCAGGCCAGCTACGACCATCGTGACGATGACGAGAACACTTCCACCCTCCACGATCAGAGCTGGAGCCGCTACTACGCCTATCGCGCACTACCGACGCTCGGGGCCAAACTTACGCTGGGCGAAAGCTATCTCCAGTCCGATGTTTTCGACAGCTTTAACTATATCGGTGCCAGCGTCGTTTCTGACGATCAGATGCTGCCGCCGAAACTGCGCGGCTATGCGCCGGAGATCGTGGGCATTGCGCGTTCTAACGCAAAAGTCAAAGTCTCCTGGCAGGGGCGCGTACTGTATGAAACGCAGGTGCCCGCAGGACCGTTCCGTATTCAGGATCTCAACCAGTCCGTTTCCGGTACGTTGCACGTCACCGTGGAAGAGCAGAACGGTCAGACCCAGGAGTTTGACGTTAACACCGCATCGGTTCCCTTCCTGACGCGCCCCGGCATGGTGCGCTACAAGATGGCGCTGGGCCGCCCGCAGGACTGGGATCATCACCCCATTACCGGCACATTCGCCTCGGCGGAAGCTTCGTGGGGGGTCACCAACGGCTGGTCGCTATATGGCGGCGCAATTGGAGAAAGCAACTATCAGGCCGTGGCGCTGGGAAGCGGTAAGGATCTTGGCGTGGTGGGCGCGGTGGCGGTCGACATTACGCACTCCATCGCCCACATGCCGCAAGACGACGGGTTTGACGGCGAAACTCTGCAGGGTAACTCATATCGCATCAGCTACTCCCGTGACTTTGATGAAATCGACAGCCGACTGACCTTTGCCGGATACCGCTTCTCAGAAAAGAACTTTATGAGCATGAGCGACTATCTGGATGCGAAAACCTATCATCATCTCAATGCCGGTCACGAAAAAGAACGCTATACGGTCACCTATAACCAGAACTTCCGTGAACAGGGCATGAGCGCCTATTTCAGCTACTCACGCAGTACCTTCTGGGACAGCCCGGATCAGAGTAACTATAACCTGTCTCTTTCCTGGTACTTCGACTTAGGGTCGATAAAAAATCTCAGTGCGTCGCTGAACGGCTATCGCAGCGAATATAACGGTGATAAAGATGATGGTGTCTATATCTCGCTGTCTGTTCCCTGGGGCAATGATTCCATCAGCTACAACGGTACGTTTAACGGTAGTCAACACCGTAATCAGCTCGGCTATTCCGGCCACAGCCAGAACGGCGATAACTGGCAGCTTCACGTCGGGCAGGATGAACAAGGCGCGCAGGCAGACGGTTATTACAGCCATCAGGGCGCGCTGACGGACATCGATCTGAGCGCGGATTATGAAGAAGGATCGTACCGTTCGCTGGGTATGTCGCTGCGCGGCGGCATGACGCTGACCACCCAGGGCGGCGCGCTACACCGGGGAAGTTTAGCGGGCAGCACACGTTTGCTGGTTGATACCGACGGCATTGCGGACGTCCCCGTTAGCGGTAACGGCTCGCCAACCTCAACCAACATTTTCGGCAAGGCCGTGATTGCGGATGTCGGAAGCTATTCGCGCAGCCTGGCGCGTATCGATCTGAACAAATTGCCGGAGAAGGCGGAAGCTACTAAGTCGGTTGTGCAGATCACGCTCACCGAAGGCGCCATCGGCTACCGTCACTTTGACGTGGTCAGCGGCGAGAAAATGATGGCGGTTTTCCGGCTGGCAGACGGCGACTTCCCACCGTTCGGCGCCGAAGTGAAAAACGAGCGCCAGCAGCAGTTGGGCCTGGTGGCCGATGACGGCAACGCCTGGCTGGCGGGCGTAAAAGCCGGGGAAACATTGAAAGTCTTCTGGGATGGCGCGGCGCAGTGTGAAGCATCACTCCCGCCCACGTTTACACCGGAGCTATTGGCCAACGCGCTATTGCTGCCGTGCAAAATGCTGGAAGGTCAGCCCCCCACCGCACCGCAGAAAAGTTCTCCGCTGCCTGCGCAACCGCTAATCCAGGAACATACGCAAACCGATGGCCAACCGGCCGCGCCGGTGGCGACAACCACTCAAACCCCGCCCATACCGCTGGCTGACAACCATGCGGTGAATCGCAAGGATATGGAATAAAGGGAACCTGTAATGAACAAGACCAACCATTTTAAGCGCCAGGCGCTTATCGCTTCGGTATTACTGGCTGCGCCGCTGGTATCGCACAGCGCGATTGTGCCGGATCGTACCCGCGTTATTTTTAACGGCAATGAAAATTCAATCACCGTCACGCTGAAAAACGGCAACGCCACTCTGCCCTACCTCGCACAGGCGTGGCTGGAAGACGATAAGTTCGCCAAAGATACCCGCTATTTTACCGCCCTGCCGCCGCTGCAGCGTATTGAGCCAAAATCCGACGGGCAGGTTAAAGTCCAGCCGTTACCAGCCGCGGCTAGCCTACCGCAGGACCGGGAAAGTCTGTTTTATTTCAACGTGCGGGAAATTCCGCCGAAAAGCGATAAGCCTAATACGCTCCAGCTGGCGCTGCAAACGCGTATTAAGTTTTTCTACCGCCCGGTAGCCGTCGCCCGGCAGGTGGATAAGGCGCACCCGTGGCAAACGAAGCTCACGCTGACCTACCAGGGCGATGGTGTGATCTTCGACAACCCCACACCGTTTTACCTCGTCATCAGCAATGCCGGTAGCAAAGAGAACGAAACCGCCTCCGGCTTTAAAAACCTGCTGATTGCCCCGCGTGAAAAAGTGACCTCTCCCATCAAAGGTGCCTCGCTCGGCAGCTCGCCGGTGGTGGGCTACGTCGATGATTACGGCGGCCATCGCCTGCTGGTTTTCACCTGCTCAGGGAATACCTGTAAGGTCAATGAGGAAAAAACCCGTGACGCTGAGAAGAAAGCGAATAAGTAATCCTGTGCGAAAGAGATCCATGACGATGTTGACTCGCTGGAAAATACTGGTGCTGCTGTGCGGTGGATTCGTTGCCGGCACCGAGGCTGCCGGCACAAAAACCGTGCAACTGGAGCTACATCTGGTCGTCACTCAACCACCGCCCTGTACGATAGGCGGCGCTTCCGTAGAGTTTGGCGATGTCCTGACCACCAAAGTTGGCGATGCTTCTCAAACGAAACCTGTGGGCTACAGCCTGAACTGCGATGGCAGAGCGAGCGACTATCTGAAGCTACAAATTCAGGGGACCACCACCACCATCAGCGGGGAGCAGGTTCTGCAAACTTCGGTTCAGGGGTTAGGCATCCGTATTCAGCAGGCGGGCAATAAGCAACTGGTTCCGGTTGGCATAACGGATTGGCTGAACTTCACCCTGAGCGGCAGCAATGGGCCGGAGCTGGAAGCCGTACCGGTTAAAGAGCCCACCACGCAGTTAGCGGGTGGCGATTTTAACGCCAGTGCGACGTTAGTCGTGGATTACCAGTGATGGAGAGATTCATAGTGAAAAGGGTGCTTATCCTGACGCTTTTAATCACCCAGTTTGCCTGCGCCGACAATTTGACCTTTCACGGCAAACTGATAAACCCGCCCGCCTGTACTATCAATAATGGTGAAACGCTGGAGGTCAGTTTTGGTAGCGTGATTATTGATAATATTGACGGCGTCAATTACCTGACCGAGATCCCGTGGACCCTTACCTGCGACAGCAGCTTTCGCGATGACGCATTAACTTTTACGTTGAGCTATCTGGGCACGGCGACGCCTTACTCCGCAAATGCCTTAACCACCAATGTCCCTGAGCTGGGCATTGAACTTCAGCAGAACGGCACGGTGTTTCCTCCCGGCACGTCGCTAACTATCGATGAATCATCGCTTCCCACACTAAAAGCCGTGCCGGTAAAACAGCCCGGTACAGAGCCTGCCGAAGGCGATTTTGAGGCTTTTGCCACGTTACAGGTGGATTACCAATGAACCGTATTTTTCAAACTGCCGGGCATTTGATCGGAGGCGTAATGTTATGGGCGGTTTGCAATACGCTACCTGCCGCCACGCCTAATGTGCACTACAGCGGTAAGCTGGTTGCCGGCGCCTGTAACCTGGTAGTGGATAATGACACGATGGCAACGGTGGATTTTCATACTATTGGCAGTGACAATTTCGACGCCAGCGGGCAAACGACTCCTGTTCCATTCACACTTAGCCTCCAGGATTGCAAAACAGCGCTAGCCAACGGCGTGCTGGTGACCTTTCAGGGCGTTGAAGACAGTACCCTGCCCGGACTGCTGGCGCTGGAGCCCTCGTCGAAGGCCAGTGGTTTTGCGATTGGCGTGGAAACGGCTGCACAGCAACCAGTGAGTATCAATGCAACAGAGGGTACAGCTTTTGTGCTGAAGGAAGGGATTACCACCATCAACTTGCAGGCCAGGCTGCAAAAATACGCTGGTGAAGATGTTATGCCGGGGGAATTTAGTAGCACTGTAACGGTTAACTTTGAATATCAGTAGGTATATGAACAAAAATCTAAAGCTCAAAAAAGATAAACCACATGATAATTTATAATCATTAATACTACCATCACACTCCAGGATCCCTTCCTGTGGAAAGGATAAAACTAACTACGGATAAAAAGAAAAATGAAAAAGATATTTTGCGGTGTTGTTTTATACATTTTTTGCAACTTTAGTTATGCGGCCTTGATTGAGGTAAACCTCGGGGGAACATTAGTATTTAACAATCGTCTCTATGGTTCACTGTTTCCTTGTTCCACCGTTTGCAGCCTGGCACCTATAGAGTCAAATTATACCAATACTGGTACCGGAGACTACTATACTATTACGTCAACCCTTAGTATCCCTGCAGGATTAGAAATTGCCAAAATAGGGGGTTATAGTGTTTCAGTTAGCCAAAACATTAATGTCACAAGCGTAAGTACTTGTGATAGCAAACCCAGAATACCGAGCGTTTACCCTACCCCGTGTCAAAGTAACAATCCAATCGATGTAGCTATCCCCTTAACTATTGATAAAGGCGCAGTAATTACACGTAATACTATTAGAATAAGAGATACAAGACAAAGTTGGTTGAATGCGAGTAGCAGTGTAGGTTCCATACAATTAACTGGTGATATCACTGCAAGCAACATTACTTATGCAAGCGCAAACCCAATACGCGCTTCACTAAATACCATCATAGGCAATGATATTAACTCTTCCATATCGATTAATGGTCCCACTGCAACAAGTCTTTATGGAACAGCCACCTATTTCACTGGCACTGAAACTGCATCAACAATGGACAGTAAATTAATACCTACTGCGCTTGATGCTTCCTTTGACGGAGATATTATTACTCACAACATAGAAAAAAAGTATATTGGAAGCGCTGACAAACTAAAGATTACATCTATTTATATTTTTAGCGATGGGAATCTATGTAGTGGCTATGATTGCATGTACACTAATGAAAATGCCAAAGTAAATGTTCAATGCCCTGATAAAAAAGCAACTTTAGAGTTTAAACCAGCATCGTATGTAAGTGGTGGTAATATAGGTAACCTAGTTGGCTCATGGGGAAATGTAAATATTGATACAACTTGTGCAATCACCGTTTTGATACCCTACGAATAAACACAGGAAAAATGATGACCATAAGCAAAAGAATCATAATTTCATTTATTCTATTTATGTGCTTCACCAACAATACATTTGGATCTGGATACGTTAAGATCAATGCCGAATTGAATGATATGGCAGGTAGATGGGCAGGCACAGTGATTTAACGTCGAAGGGAAAATCTTTCGTTTTGGTTGCACAGGGAACGCTTCGGCATACCAGAAAGGAGGTCAACCCCTCACGGGATAGATCAGAAAATAGATCCAGAATTGCAGGGCGAAAAGAGTTAATGATGAAAAAAGATAAAGAATGAGGAAGCTTAGATCCAGACTCATAGCTAATTATTCATACAATAAATATTATAGTAATGAATGGAATTCAAAATAGGTGTTACGTATTTCAAAGACATAAAATCTTAAGCGATATCACATAGGGTATAACTTGTTTTTTAAATAAAAAGGCTATAACCAATTTACATGCTTACCAGCATCCTGATGCTGGCTCAGAATACGTATCACGATAACTTCCGTAACTGATTGTATAAAATAGATAATATGCCTTTCAAACGGTAAGGCATAAATGTATTCACCCAGTTCAGGTCGAGGCGTGCCAATGTTATTGGCACTCATAATGCTGAATATTTCTGATAGATGATTAATATATCGATCGGCCTTTATTTCGCCAAAATGCTGCCAGCCGTAATGCCAGATATTTTCCAGATCTTCACTGGCCTTTGGCGTTAATTTTACCATTCTCATCGGGTTTGATCATCCCTGTTTTGACCTTCCGTAAAAAGGCATCCTTTTCCCAGGCCTGCGGCTCTCCGCTGTTCAGACCTTCAGCCAGAAGTTCACGTAACGCCTGAAGTCGTGACTCGGCCTGTTTTTCCCTCAGCAGACGAAGAGACTCTCTGATCACTTCACTTTGTGTTCTGTAATCACCTGATTCTATGAGCGATTCAATAAACTCGCGCAGTTCATCGCCAAGATCAACGGTCATTGTTCTGGCCATAACAGCCTCCACTGTAAGTATAAATCTTACATAAGAGTACACTGGAAATGAAATGTACGTCAAAAACATACCCCATATCTCATGCTTATGGGGTTGCTAATACGGCTTTGCTGAACGAGTAGCAAAGCCGCTACATGATTACTGTCTGGGGTTTACCCCCCGTGCAGTCGCCGTGCATCAATCACATCCGGCACCTGGTTCAGCTTACCGAGCACGCGGCCCAGCACCTGCAGGTTGTAGATCTCGATGGTCATATCAATGGTGGCGATCTGCTGTTTAATGTCGCTGCGGCTGGCGACGCCCAGCACGTTGACTTTTTCGTTAGCCAGAATGGTGGTGATATCGCGTAGCAAGCCGCTGCGATCGTTGGCCTGGACGCGCACCACCAGCGAATATCCCGCCGAGTAGCTCTCGCCCCATACCGCCTCTACGATCCGCTCCGGCGCATGGGAGCGCAGTTCCGCCAACTGTTCGCAGTCGGCCCGGTGCACGGAAATACCGCGCCCCTGAGTGATAAACCCAACGATTTCATCCCCCGGAATCGGCTGGCAGCAGCGCGCGATGTGGTGCATCAAATTACCCACGCCTTCTACCACTACGCGCCCGTCGTCTTTACGACGATTTTGCGGCGCGTATGTTTTTTGCTGAAGCTGTTTCAGCGCCGCAGCATCCTGCTCCTCTGCACTCGGCTTATTGAACTGCGATTGCAGGAAATTCACCATCTGATTAAGACGGATATCACCGCCGCCTATCGCCGCCAGCAACTCTTCCAGCTCATTAAAGTTGTAGCGCGGCAGCAGATGTTTCTCGGCCTCTTTCAGGCTAATCCCCAAATGCGCCAGCTCATCGTCGAGGATCTGCCGTCCAGCCAGGATATTTTTGTCACGGTCCTGTTTACGGAACCAGGCGTGAATTTTCGAGCGTCCGCGGCTGGTCGTCACATAGCCCAGGTTTGGATTCAGCCAGTCGCGGCTGGGATTCGGCTGCTTCTGAGTGATAATTTCAACCTGATCGCCCATCTGTAACTGGTAGGTAAACGGTACGATGCGCCCACCAATTTTCGCGCCGATGCAGCGGTGCCCGACATCGCTGTGGATGTGGTAAGCAAAATCGAGCGGCGTAGATCCGGCAGGCAAGTCAACCACGTCGCCTTTTGGCGTAAAAACGTAGACCCGATCGTCAAACACCTGGCTGCGCACTTCATCCAGCATTTCGCCGGAATCGGCCATCTCTTCCTGCCAGGCGATCAGCTTACGCAGCCACGCAATTCTGTCTTCATGACCGGAACGCACGCCGCCGGACGCGGCGCCTTCTTTATACTTCCAGTGTGCCGCCACGCCCAGTTCGGCGTCTTCATGCATCTGTTTGGTACGGATCTGGATCTCAACGGTTTTACCGCCCGGCCCCAGGACCACGGTGTGGATAGACTGGTAACCGTTCGGTTTGGGGTTAGCGACATAATCATCGAATTCATCCGGCAGGTGACGATAGTGCGTATGCACTATCCCCAACGCGGCGTAGCAGTCCTGCAGACGTTCAGCGACAATACGCACGGCGCGCACGTCAAAGAGTTCATCAAACGCCAGATGCTTTTTCTGCATTTTGCGCCAGATGCTATAAATATGTTTTGGTCGTCCGTAGACTTCCGCCTGCACGCCTTCGTTTTTCATTTCGGCGCGCAGATGTCCAACAAACTCTTCGATGTAATGTTCGCGATCGAGACGGCGCTCATGCAGCAGTTTGGCGATGCGTTTGTATTCCGCCGGATGCAGGTAGCGGAAACAGTAGTCTTCCAGTTCCCACTTCAGTTGCCCGATGCCCAGACGATTAGCGAGCGGCGCATAGATGTTGGTACATTCTTTCGCCGCCAGCACGCGCTCATCTTCCGGCGCCTCTTTCACTTCGCGCAAATGAGCGATTCGCTCGGCCAGTTTGATCACCACGCAGCGGAAATCATCCACCATCGCCAATAACATTCGACGGACGTTATCAACCTGCTCCGAAGAAACAGAGTCGTTATGAGTGGCGTTTAGCTGACGGATCGCCGCCATATCGCGCACGCCATGAATCAGGGTAACGATAGATTTGCCGACGCTTTCGCGCAGTACATCTTCGCTGACTACGTTGGCGTCGGCCAGAGGGAACAGTAGCGCCGCCCGCAGCGTGTCGATATCCATACTCAGCGTGGAAAGAATTTCTACCATCTCCACGCCACGCCACAGCAACAGATCCGCATCCGGATGTCCTTGTGTCTGTTGCAGGCAATACGCCCAGGTTTCGGCTAAGCGCTCACACGACTGCTGGCTGGAAATTCCCAGGCTTGCGATCCACTTCTTCGGATCAAATTCACCAGCTTTATTAATATGTGCACTTCTTACCGCGACCATCGTCCTCTCCTTAAGGGACCAGGCCTACCGAAGTCGGTAAGCCGGTAATCATTACATGCGCTCGAACAGAACCATTGATTCCAGATGTCCTGTGTGCGGGAACATGTCGAGCATCGCTAAACGCGTAACCTCATATCCCGCATTGACCAGCGCTTCACTATCGCGCGCCAGCGTCGCCGGGTTACAGGATACATAAACAATGCGAATAGGTTTTAATTTTATAATATGTCGCATCACTCCTGTAGCCCCCGCACGCGCAGGATCGAGTAAGACTTTGTCAAAGCCGTTTTTCGCCCACGGCTGCTTCGTGACATCTTCCTCCAGGTTCTCATGGAAGAATGTCACATTATGTAAACCATTGCGGATGGCGTTTTCACGGCCTTTTTCTACCAGCGCCGGAACGCCCTCAACCCCTACCACGCTTGCCGCGCGCGTTGCCAGCGGCAGCGTAAAATTCCCCATTCCGCAGAACAGATCCAAGACACGATCCTCGGCGCGCACATCAAGCCACTCCAGCGCGCGGGCGACCATTTGCTGGTTTACCGCCTCATTAACCTGAATAAAGTCTCGCGGACTGAAGGCTAAACGTAAGCCGTGCGAATCATACCAGGGCGCCTCGCCAGATACCGTTTCCAGTATCTCGCTAAACGGCGCCAGAAACAGAGACAATCCCTCAGAATGCGAAAAGCGTTCCAGTTTTTCTTTATCCGCCGCACTTAATGGCGCGGTATGGCGCAGAATCATCAGCGTACCGCTTCCCGCCTGTACCAGCTCAACATGCCCAAGATGTCGGGTGCCGTGTAAACTCGCCAGACACGCCCTGATTCGGGGCAGCAATGCTGCAAGCTGGGGCGCCAAAACAGGGCACTGTTCGACATTGACGATATCGCTGGAACCCGCTTTGCGAAATCCCATTTGCAGCGGTTTATCCGGCGGGCAATTCAGACTTAACCGCGCACGACGCCGATAACCCCAGGGCGCGCCGGCGATGATGTCATTCACCTCGTGTTTCATCAAACGCGCCAGCGCCGCGCTTTTGCTGCGTTGTTGCAGGGTGATGCTGACATGCTGTTGCTGACAACCGCCGCAGACGCCAAAATGCGGGCAGCGCGGCGTTTCTCGTTCCGGGCTATCATTCAAACGGCGCGAAACGCGTGCGCGGGCAAATTGCTTTTTATCTTCTGTAATAATGACTTCTGCGCTTTCCTCAGGCAATAAACCGGGGATAAACAGCGCCTTTCCGTTATGACGGGCTACGCCCTGACCAAATGAATCGAGGTCATTGACTTTAACGGTTATGATCTGACGCGTCGTCACGCGCCGTTTTGCAGAGTAGAATTGCGCCATCGACCAGCTTTTTCTCAATTTAACAGTGTGACCCTAATTGTCCCATAACGGAACTCCATGACCAACTACAGCCTGCGCGCACGCATGATGATTCTGATCCTGGCCCCGACCGTCCTGATAGGTTTGCTGCTCAGTATCTTTTTTGTAGTGCACCGCTATAACGACCTGCAGCGTCAACTGGAAGATGCCGGCGCCAGTATTATTGAACCGCTCGCCGTCTCCAGCGAATATGGTATGAACTTACAAAACCGGGAGTCTATCGGCCAACTTATCAGCGTCCTGCACCGCAGACACTCTGATATTGTGCGGGCGATTTCCGTTTATGACGATCATAACCGCCTGTTTGTAACGTCTAATTTCCATCTGGACCCCTCACAGATGCAGCTTCCCGCCGGAGCGCCGTTTCCACGTCGTCTGAGCGTCGATCGCCACGGCGATATTATGATTCTGCGCACCCCGATTATCTCGGAGAGCTATTCGCCGGACGAGTCAGCGATTGCCGACGCGAAAAATACCAAAAATATGCTGGGGTATGTGGCACTTGAACTGGATCTCAAGTCGGTAAGGCTACAGCAATACAAAGAGATTTTTATCTCCAGCGTGATGATGCTTTTTTGTATTGGCATTGCGCTGATCTTTGGCTGGCGGCTTATGCGCGATGTCACCGGGCCTATCCGTAATATGGTGAATACCGTTGACCGCATTCGCCGCGGACAACTGGATAGCCGTGTGGAAGGATTTATGCTGGGCGAGCTGGACATGCTGAAAAACGGCATTAATTCCATGGCGATGTCGCTTGCCGCCTATCACGAAGAGATGCAGCATAATATCGATCAGGCCACCTCGGACCTGCGTGAAACCCTTGAGCAGATGGAAATCCAAAACGTTGAGCTGGATCTGGCGAAAAAGCGCGCCCAGGAAGCGGCGCGTATTAAGTCGGAGTTCCTGGCGAACATGTCGCACGAACTGCGAACGCCGCTGAACGGCGTCATTGGCTTTACCCGCCTGACATTAAAAACGGAGCTGAACCCCACCCAGCGCGACCATCTGAACACCATTGAGCGTTCCGCGAATAATCTGCTGGCGATCATTAATGACGTGCTTGATTTCTCCAAGCTGGAAGCCGGTAAGCTCATTCTGGAAAGTATCCCTTTTCCACTGCGCAACACGCTGGATGAAGTGGTTACGCTGCTGGCCCACTCGTCGCATGATAAAGGGCTGGAGTTGACGTTAAATATTAAAAACGACGTCCCGGATAATGTGATTGGCGACCCGCTGCGCCTGCAACAGGTCATTACTAATCTGGTGGGTAATGCCATTAAGTTCACCGAGAGTGGCAATATCGACATTCTGGTAGAAAAGCGGGCGCTTAGTAACACCAAAGTACAGATTGAAGTGCAGATCCGCGATACGGGGATCGGCATTCCGGAACGCGACCAGTCGCGACTGTTTCAGGCGTTTCGCCAGGCCGATGCCAGTATTTCTCGCCGTCACGGCGGCACCGGGCTTGGGCTGGTGATTACGCAAAAGCTGGTCAACGAAATGGGCGGGGATATCTCTTTCCACAGCCAGCCTAATCGCGGCTCGACCTTCTGGTTTCATATTAATCTTGATCTTAACCCAAATGTTATTATTGACGGGCCGTCGACCGCATGTCTGGCCGGAAAACGGCTGGCTTATGTCGAACCGAATGCTACCGCCGCGCAATGTACCCTGGATCTACTGAGCGACACGCCGGTGGAGGTGGTTTACAGCCCGACCTTCTCCGCGCTGCCGTTAGCGCACTACGATATTATGATTTTGAGCGTTCCGGTGACCTTCCGCGAACCGCTCACCATGCAGCATGAACGTCTGGCGAAAGCGGCGTCAATGACGGACTTTCTACTGCTGGCGCTACCTTGCCATGCGCAAATTAACGCCGAAAAGCTGAAACAAGGAGGCGCGGCGGCCTGTCTGTTAAAACCATTGACGTCAACGCGCCTGTTGCCAGCGCTGACGGAATATTGCCAGTTGAATCACCATCCTGAACCGCTGCTAATGGATACCAGTAAAATCACCATGACGGTTATGGCGGTTGATGATAATCCCGCCAATCTGAAACTTATCGGCGCGTTACTGGAAGATAAAGTCCAGCACGTAGAGCTTTGTGATAGCGGACATCAGGCGGTGGATCGGGCGAAACAAATGCAGTTTGATCTGATTTTGATGGATATTCAGATGCCGGATATGGACGGCATACGCGCCTGCGAATTGATTCACCAGCTTCCTCATCAGCAGCAAACACCGGTTATTGCCGTTACGGCACATGCGATGGCCGGGCAAAAAGAGAAGTTGCTCAGCGCGGGCATGAACGACTATCTGGCTAAACCGATAGAAGAAGAGAAGTTGCATAATCTGTTGCTGCGCTATAAACCCGGCGCCAACGTAGCAGCGCGTCTGATGGCGCCGGAACCGGCTGAGTTTATCTTCAATCCAAATGCGACGCTCGACTGGCAGCTTGCGCTCCGCCAGGCTGCCGGTAAGCCCGATCTGGCACGGGATATGCTGCAAATGCTGATTGATTTTCTGCCGGAAGTGCGCAACAAAATTGAAGAACAACTGGTGGGAGAAAATCCCAACGGTCTGGTCGATCTGGTCCATAAGCTACACGGGAGCTGCGGCTATAGCGGCGTACCGCGGATGAAGAACCTTTGCCAGCTTATTGAGCAACAGCTTCGCAGCGGCGTCCACGAAGAGGAGCTGGAGCCTGAGTTTCTGGAGCTGCTGGATGAGATGGATAATGTCGCGCGTGAAGCGAAGAAGATATTAGGCTGATATTCGCCGGATGGCGGCGTGACCGCCTTATCCGGCCTACAACTCAGCGTAACTGTTGCCCCGCTTTCAGCGTTGCAGCCACGTTGCGCGCGGTCATTCGTACGTTTTCACTCGCATTCTTCAGCGCGTCCTCCAACGTGCAGATGGTATAAATCACGCTGAAAACGGCATCAAGCCCATGTTCATGAACCACGCCAACGTCCGCCGTCAGGCTACCCGCAATACCAATTACCGGCTTGTTATACCGTTTGGCGATGTTTGCCACGCCAATAGGGACTTTACCGTGAATGGTCTGACTGTCGATGCGGCCCTCGCCGGTGATGACTAAATCGGCATCCGCAAGACACGCTTCCAGATGAAGCGCATCGGTGACAATCTCAATACCACGCCGTAGCTGCGCGCCGCAAAACGCGTATAACGCCGCCCCCATGCCGCCTGCCGCGCCGCCGCCTGCCAGATCCAACACATCGACATGCAGATCGCGGGCAATCAAATGCGCATAGCGAGTCAATGCCGTATCCAGGCGTTCAATCATTTCCGGCGTCGCCCCTTTTTGCGGACCAAAAACCGCAGAAGCGCCCTCTTTACCGGTAAGGGGATTCGTGACATCGCAGGCGACCTCTATATGACACGCCGACAAACGCTTATCCAGACCGCTGATATCAATGCTGGCGAGTGTTTCCAGCCCAATGCCGCCTTGCGCAATATCATTGCCCTGCGCATCCCGTAGCCTGGCCCCCAGCGCCTGCACCATCCCCGCGCCGCCATCGTTGGTGGCGCTACCGCCGATACCAATAATGATATGCTCAACGCCCGCATCCAGCGCATGACGGATCAGCTCGCCGGTTCCCCATGACGTGGTCTTCAACGGATCGCGTTGCGCGGGCGGCACCTGCTCCAGCCCGCTGGCGGCCGCCATTTCAATGAACGCGGAACGCGCATCGCCGGAAAGCCCATAAAACGCATTGACGCGATGCCCCAACGGCCCGGTGACCTCAACATGTACGATTCGACCCGCCGTCGCTTCAACCATCGCTTCGACAGTACCTTCTCCGCCATCAGCCAGCGGTAATTTCAGGTAATCGGCGTCAGGCCAGATCTCGCGAAATCCTTGTTCAATGGCGGTCGCTACCTCAAGAGCACTCAAACTTTCCTTATACGAGTCTGGTGCGATCACTATTTTCATAAGTCGTCCTTACGCATGTTGATCCTGTTAAGCATACACCCAGAGAAGAACCGGTTCCTTACGGAACCGGCTCTGACTTAACGCACCATGCAAGGACGCTTATTATCAAACGTCCAGCCAGGAATTAAGTACTGCATTCCCATCGCGTCGTCACGCGCGCCTAAGCCATGTTTTTGATAGAGCTCATGCGCTTTCATCACCTGATCCATATCGAGCTCAACGCCCAGACCCGGTTTGGTCGGTACTTGCACCATGCCGCCTTTAATTTCAAACGGTTCTTTAGTCAGACGTTGGTTGCCTTCCTGCCAGATCCAGTGGGTATCGATCGCGGTGATCTTGCCCGGCGCCGCCGCGGCAACATGGGTAAACATCGCCAACGAAATATCAAAGTGGTTGTTAGAGTGCGAGCCCCAGGTCAGACCGAACTCATGACACATTTGCGCCACGCGTACAGAGCCTTGCATAGTCCAGAAGTGCGGGTCCGCCAGCGGGATATCGACGGATTGCAGCGACAGCGTATGCCCCATTTGACGCCAGTCGGTCGCTATCATATTGGTGGCCGTCGGTAATCCGGTCGCGCGACGGAATTCCGCCATCACTTCACGACCAGAAAAACCCTGCTCCGCGCCGCACGGATCTTCTGCATAGGCCAGAGAACCTTTCAGGTATTTACCAATGCTGATCGCTTCGTTCAGCGACCAGGCACCGTTTGGATCGAGCGTGACGCGCGCTTGTGGGAAACGTTTCGCCAGCGCCACGATTGACTCGGCCTCTTCTTCGCCCGCCAGCACGCCGCCTTTCAGTTTGAAGTCGTTGAAGCCGTATTTTTCATAGGCGGCTTCCGCCAGACGCACTACCGTTTCCGGCGTCATCGCCTCTTCATGGCGCAGACGATACCAGTCGCATTGCTCATCCGGCTGGCTCTGATACGGCAGCGGCGTAGCCTTGCGATTACCGACAAAGAACAGATAACCCAGCATTTCGACTTCGCTTCGCTGCTGACCGTCGCCTAACAGCGAAGCGACGTTGACGCCCAAGTGTTGGCCCAAAAGGTCAAGCATTGCCGCTTCAATGCCAGTCACCACATGGATAGTGGTACGGAGATCGAACGTTTGTAAACCGCGTCCGCCCGCATCGCGATCGGCAAACTGGTTGCGAACGGCGGTCAGGACATTTTTATATTCACCCAGCGTTTTTCCCACCACCAGTGGGATCGCATCTTCCAGCGTTTTGCGAATTTTTTCGCCGCCCGGAATCTCGCCGACCCCGGTATGGCCGGAGTTATCTTTAATAATGACGATGTTGCGCGTGAAGAACGGGGCGTGCGCGCCGCTCAGGTTCATCAGCATACTGTCATGACCCGCAACCGGGATAACCTGCATTTCAGTCACTACAGGCGTCGTAAATTGAGTACTCATAACTGTGTCCTTATTCAGAATTAGTGACGACCAAAAACAGGGCGTTTGCGGTCAAAAGTCCAGCCAGGGATCAGGTATTGCATCGGGCCTGCATCATTACGCGCGCCGCCTGGCAGCTTTTTATACGCGTCATGCGCTTTTCGCACCTGTTCCCAGTCAAGCTCCACGCCCAGTCCTGGCGCATCCGGAACGGCAATTTTGCCGTTTTTAATTTCCAGCGGATTTTTAGTCAGGCGGCAATCGCCCTCCTGCCAGATCCAGTGCGTATCAATAGCGGTGGGTTTGCCTGGCGCCGCCGCGCCGACATGGGTAAACATCGCCAGTGAAATATCAAAATGGTTATTCGAATGGCAGCCCCAGGTTAGCCCCCAGTCATCGCACAGTTGCGCCACGCGAACGGCGCCGGTGAGGGTCCAGAAATGCGGGTCGGCAAGAGGAATATCTACCGCGTTGAGCATCACTGCATGTCCCATTTCACGCCAGTTGGTGGCAATCATATTGGTCGCCACCGGCAGTCCTGTAGCGCGGCGGAACTCCGCCATGACTTCACGACCAGAGAATCCTTGCTCCGCGCCGCACGGATCTTCCGCGTAGGTCAGTACATCATTCAGCCCTTTGCACAACGCAATGGCTTCATCCAGTAGCCAGGCGCCGTTCGGATCCACGGTAATACGTGCGTCCGGGAAGCGTTTTTTTAGCGCGCGAACGGTATCAATCTCTTGTTCGCCCGGCAGCACGCCGCCCTTGAGTTTAAAATCTTTAAAGCCGTAGCGATCCTGAGACGCTTCCGCCAGCCGCACGACCGCGTCGCTGTTCAGCGCTTCCTGATGACGCAGGCGATACCATTCATGACTGCCCGGCGTGCTTTCCAGATACGGCAGATCGGTTTTAGTACGATCGCCAATATAGAAGAGATAGCCCAACACGGTGACGGCATCGCGCTGTTTACCGGGGCCTAACAGTTCACAGACCGGCACATTAAGCGCCTGCCCCAGTAGATCAAGCAGCGCCGCTTCCAAAGCTGCCACCGCGTTAACCCGCAATTCAAACGTCCATGCGCCTTTACCAAAGGTGTCAAAATCAGCGGCCTGGTTGCCTTTATGCACCTGCTGCACCACTTTGTTCAGGCGGGCGACTTCCTGGCCTAATACCATCGGAATAGCATCGACCAGCGTCTGATAAATCACTTCTCCACCCGGCGCCTCGCCGACGCCAGTATGCCCGGCGTTATCGGTGAGGACGACGATGTTACGGGTGAAGTACGCGTTATGCGCGCCGCCGATGTTGAGTAGCATACTGTCATGTCCGGCAACCGGAATGACCTTCATGTCTGTAATAACGGGACTGGATTGCGTTGTCATGATAATTGTCCTGCGACAGGTTTCAGTTCAATACGCTTAATATCGCCTACCAGCACCAGATAGCTGATGATGGCCACCAGGGCATGTACGCCGACATAGATCAACGCGCCGTTGAAGGAACCGGTGGTGCCAACGATGTAACCAATCGCGATTGGCGTCACAATACCGGAGATATTGCCGAACATATTAAACAAGCCGCCGGAAAGACCGCTGATCTCTTTCGGCGCGGTATCCGCCATTACTGCCCAGCCCAACGCGCCGATACCTTTACCGAAGAAGGCCAACGCCATAAAGCCGATGATCATCCATTCCACGTTCACATAGTTACAGAACACCATAACCATTGACAGCAACATCCCCAGCACAATCGGCGTCTTGCGCGCGATATTCAGGGAGCCAGTACGACGCATCAGCCAGTCGGAAATGATGCCGCCCAACACACCGCCGATAAAGCCGCAGACCGCAGGAACCGAGGCGACAAAGCCCGCTTTGAGAATCGACATGCCGCGCGCCTGGACCAAATAGACCGGGAACCAGGTAATAAAGAAATAGGTCAATGCGTTAATACAGTACTGACCGATGTAAACGCCAATCATCATACGAGAGCCCAGCAGCTGTTTGATCTGGCCCCATTTGACGCTAAACGGTACTTTCGCTTTGGTGTCTTTCTGATCCATATTGATCAGCGCGCCGCCTTCTGCGATGTACTCCAACTCTTTCTTATTTACGCCCGGATGGTTATTTGGTTCATGGATAACTTTCAACCAGATAAAGCTGATGATGATCCCTAACCCGCCCATAAAGAAGAAGACATGCGACCAGCCCACTTCGTGCGTCAGCCAGCCCATAATCGGCGCGAAAATAACCGTGGCAAAGTATTGCGCGGAGTTAAAGATGGCCACCGCCGTTCCCCTCTCCTGCGCCGGGAACCAGGCTGCAACAATGCGACTGTTGCCCGGGAAAGAAGGCGATTCCGCCAGACCAACCAGGAAACGAAGCGTAAAGAGGGCGACAATAATGCCGAAACCACTAAAGATATCGACAAAACCCTGCAACAGGGTGAAGACTGACCAAATGAAAATAGACCAGAAATAGACGCGTTTGGAACCAAAGCGGTCCAGCAGCCAGCCGCCCGGGATCTGCCCGATAACATAGGCCCATGAAAAAGCAGAAAAAACATAGCCCATACCTACCGGATCAAGGCCGATATCTTTGGCCATTTCTGAGCCGGCAATGGACAATGTGGCGCGGTCGCCGTAGTTGAAGGATGTGACGATAAACAGCATCACCACTATCCAGTAGCGGGCGTTCGTGCGTTTCTCCGCACTGCTCGCCGCGTGACTTAATGAACTCATTGTTGCACTCCTGAAATTTCGCGTTAGCTACGCTCACTCTGAACTGCACAACCGGTAGGGAATCAGAGATAACGTTTCCTTGTTGCAGCTTTTATTAGGTCGTTTGCTTTGCACGCTGCATGCTTTTATTCACTGGCAGGAAAAGTATAAAAAGCGCGCCACACACACTCACCGTGCAACAACACAGTATTTTGGCGATGAATTACGCCTGTTTATGGCAAAAGCCCAGGACAGTGGAAGCCACTTCACGGAAATGAAATCAGAAGGCGTCGGCGTCGACGCAGGAGGAATAAAAAGAGAAGAATGTGAAACAGGTCGCTTGATTACATGAAAACGCCCGTAAAAAACTGCCGCTTTTGCGGGCATATGCCCAAAGCTAACACGATTCAGTTACTTTACACTGTATACAGGTCGTGATTTTGCTTACTGGCAACGCAAGCAAACGAAAAGGTACCCTCCCGTAGGGGGGAGGGATTTACCTCAGGAAAGTAAAGTTCCCCAGTTTTCAACCCAGGGATTGGACTGGCTCTCCGGCTCCGGATGTTCGCTGGCGTCAATGAATAACATCTCCCCCACCCGCTGCGCGCTTTGCTCTTGCAACAGGGCATCAAACTGTTTGCCGCCATTACAGAAATTGGGGTAGCTGCTATCACCTAGCGCAATCACCCCGTAACGCAGGTTTGGCTGAAAACCCAACGTATCTTTAATGCCGTGAAAGAGCGGCGCAATGCTATCCGGTAGTTCGCCCTGCCCGGTCGTCGAGGTAACGACCAGCGCAACCTTATCCTGATATTGCTGCCAGTCGGACAGTTCAGGATCTTCAAACACGGTCGCGCTGTGGCCCTGTCTGGCGAGGATCGCTTCCGCTTCTTCCGCCACCAGCAGTGAGTTGCCATACATAGTCCCGACAAAAATACCAATTTCTGCCATTATGCGTATCTCCCTGAATTATGCCTGATGAGTCTCATCCTGCCGGGACGCCGCCGTAAACTCAACCCTTTCATTGTCAGGGAGAAGTCCACGCCAGCCAAACTGTGTCAGCGCCTGCATCCAGGTTTCATCCAACCCGGCCTGAATTATCAACGGCTGTCCGGTGAAGGGGTGCGTCAGTTCAAGCCGACTGGCATGAAGCATCAGGCGACGACAGGCAAAATGCTCTGCGGCGCTGCGGTTTTGTCGCAAATCGCCATGCTTGCTGTCGCCGATGATAGGATGACGCAGATGCGCCAGATGACGACGAAGCTGGTGCTTGCGTCCCGTTCTTGGTTCCAGCTCAACCAGGCCATAACGCGTGGTGGGATAACGCCCGGTCGGCACCGCCATTTCGACCGTCGCCAGCCCGCGATACTGCGTTACAGCCGGCTGGGGCGCTTTATCTTCGCGGGCGAATTTATCGGCAATTTTATCGCGCTCTTCCACCAGCGGATAATCCAGTACCGCGTCATCCATCAGCCAGCCGCGCACAATGGCATGGTAGCGTTTACGGATGTGGTGCTGCTCGAACTGCTGCGCCAGACGGCGTCCCGCTTCGCTGGACAGCCCCATTAACAGTACGCCCGACGTGGGTCTGTCGAGACGGTGGGCGGTAAAAACATGCTGGCCGATTTGGTCGCGCACCGTTTGCATGACCACGACTTTTTCGTCGCGATCCAGCCAGCTCCGGTGAACAAGCCAGCCTGCGGGTTTATTCACGGCAACCAGCCACGGGTCTTGATAGAGGATCTCCAGCATCAGGATTTATCGCGGGCGAATAGCGCATCCAGATCCTGCAAAACCGCCAGGATCGCCTCCCGCTGCGGATGATCCGCCGCCAGCGCCATTTCATAATAAGGGGCGACGGCAAACGCCTCGGGCAGCGGCTGCGCATTATCAAGTAGGGTATGCATACGTGGGATCAATACCCATTGCAGCCATTCCAGCGGTTCCATGGTATCCATAAAAAATGGTTGGGTGCTGGTAAACAGGTGCGCCTGCGGCGCATCCTGCCGCCAGTGGCGATGCTCGCGCAGCAGCGTTTCAAGCGTATGTAACTGCTGACGCACACGGTCATGAGTCGTCATGTTAAAAACCTCAATGATGAAAATCTGGCGCGAAGAATAACAAAAAAAAGGGAGCACTGTATAAACAGTGCTCCCGGTTCGTTTCGCAGCATTCCAGCTACTTTTCGTGCTCCCTGCTCATCCGTGACAACTTTTCCTGTGACCTTACGGCCTGTTCATCCTGAACGTTTGCATCCTGCGCACATCGCCCGATGTGATAGCTTCTTCCTGAAGCGTCCCTGGTCATCCAGACCCGCCGAACATCCTGATCGGCTCTCGTTCTCCGTCCTGGAGGTGTCCTTTAACGCATCCTGCGCTTTCCACTTTGCTTCATCCTGAAGCCTTTCCTTGTAACACCATCCTGGCGTGTCCTGCTGAAGCGTCATCATCCTGACGTTCGCTTCGTTGTACGACTCCCTGTCGACGAAGATAGAATCGCCTGTTTCACCTTGTCTTACAAGACGCTTACAGACAATACCTTAAGTAAATTTTCATATGAAAGTGCGCAAAAACATTTTAATTAGTTGTTTTATATAGACTTACATAAGAAAACGGGGCTCAGTATCCGCTGATATCCTGGCGATCTCCTACAGACTTTGTAAGAGATCTCTCACACCTGTTAGGGCAAACGATTACAGAAGAGGATTAAGTTGCGTAAGGAATTCCGCAAGCGTTGCGGCAAGAACGGTACGATTGCGGGTGCCCAGCGTTTCTTTAATCACCTCGCCGGACAGATTACAGACCGAAATGACCTCAAGCTCATTTTCCTGCGTCGCAATAAAAAGCGTGGGAGGAAGCTTGAGCCGCTTTTGCGTGACCAGGTGGCCTATCAGATTTTCCTGCACGCGCCGAAAGTCATCCTGACTCCAGGTTTGCAGTAGCGTAAGCTTTTCATCCGCAAACTGCGCGGGCATGTCGCCAGCAAACTGCGTGGTGTAAAACGCGTGGAGCGCAGGTTGTACCATAATATCAAAGGCGCGTTCAACCGCGTTTACATTTTCTTCGCCTTCAAAAGGTTGCGGCTGCCAGTAAACGGCATCGCGGGTTGAAGAAATAATGCACGGAGAAGGTACGCCATACAGTTCTTCGCTCAACGGCCAGCTACCGTGTTTTTCTTGCCACGCGTCGCAGTAACGCGTCGTAAAGGCTTTCAATGCCTGCGCTGTCAGTTCGTCCACCAGTTTCTCTCTTCATAAAAGCCAGGATACACTTGGCGCATAGTGTATCTGGTTTATGACGGTGAAACATGTCTTCTTATGAAAACCATCAGGCTCTCGATGGCCTGACTCTCGGAAAATCAACGGATTACCGGGACAATTATGACGCCAGCCTGCTGCAGGGTGTACCGCGCAGTTTGAATCGTGACCCGCTCGGATTAACAGCCGATAATTTGCCGTTCCACGGCGCGGATATCTGGACGTTGTATGAACTTTCCTGGCTTAACAGCCAGGGTCTTCCACAGGTCGCCGTCGGGCATGTCGAACTGGATTACACCAGCGTTAATTTAATCGAATCCAAAAGCTTTAAACTGTATCTGAACAGCTTTAACCAGACGCGCTTTGACACCTGGGAGACGGTGCGCCAGACGCTGGAGCGCGATCTGCGCGCCTGCGCGCAGGGCAACGTTAGCGTGAGGCTTCATCGTCTTGATGAGCTGGAAGGACAGCCTGTCGCCCATTTCCACGGCACCTGTATTGACGATCAGGATATCAGTATCGACAACTACCAGTTTACTACCGACTATCTGCAACATGCGGTCAGCGGCGAGAAGCAAGTAGAGGAGACGCTGGTCAGTCATCTGTTGAAATCCAACTGCCTGATCACCCACCAACCGGACTGGGGCTCGATACAAATTCAGTATCGCGGGCGCAAAATCGACAGGGAAAAACTGCTGCGTTATCTGGTCTCCTTCCGTCACCATAATGAATTTCACGAGCAGTGCGTAGAGCGTATTTTTAATGACATTCTGCGCTTCTGCCAGCCGGAAACGTTAAGCGTTTATGCGCGCTATACCCGCCGCGGCGGGCTGGACATTAATCCCTGGCGCAGCAATACCGATTTCGCGCCCGCCACAGGCAGGCTGGCGCGACAGTAATTTTTTTTGTCAATTTTGCGTGCCGGATTGCGCATGTAAGGTTGTGAAAGGTCATCAGCCAGGGCTATTGTAATCAACAGGGAATGGCGTGTTGCGTCCCATAAGGAGTTTACTTGATTACACATATTAGCCCGCTTGGCTCAATGGATATGTTGTCGCAACTGGAAGTGGACATGCTGAAACGCACGGCCAGTAGCGACCTGTATCAACTGTTTCGTAACTGTTCACTTGCCGTTCTTAACTCCGGCAGCCTGACCGACAACAGCAAAGAGCTGCTGTCCCGCTTTGAAAATTTCGATATTAACGTACTGCGCCGCGAGCGCGGCGTGAAGCTGGAATTGATTAATCCGCCTGAAGACGCCTTTGTTGACGGGCGGATTATTCGTGCGCTACAGGCTAACCTGTTCGCGGTGCTGCGCGACATTCTCTTTGTGAATGGGCAGATCCACAATGCCGGCCGTTTCCAGCATCTGGATCTTGAAAGCTCAACACATATCACCAATCTGGTGTTCTCCATTTTGCGCAACGCCCGGGCGCTGCACGTCGGCGAAGCGCCAAACATGGTGGTATGCTGGGGCGGCCACTCAATTAACGAAAACGAGTACCTGTATGCCCGTCGCGTCGGCACGCAGTTGGGATTACGCGAGCTGAACATCTGCACCGGCTGCGGCCCTGGGGCGATGGAAGCCCCCATGAAGGGCGCGGCGGTCGGTCACGCGCAACAGCGTTATAAAGACAGCCGCTTTATCGGCATGACTGAGCCTTCCATTATTGCGGCTGAACCGCCTAACCCGCTGGTGAACGAACTGATCATCATGCCGGATATCGAAAAACGCCTGGAAGCGTTCGTCCGTATCGCACACGGTATCATCATCTTCCCGGGCGGCGTGGGTACGGCGGAAGAGCTGCTTTACTTGCTGGGGATTCTGATGAATCCAGCCAATAAAAATCAGGTGCTGCCGCTGATCCTGACCGGACCAAAAGAGAGCGCCGATTACTTCCGCGTGCTGGATGAATTTATTACCCATACGCTGGGCGAAGCGGCCCGCCGTCATTACCGCATCATCATTGACGATGCGGCGGAGGTAGCGCGGCTGATGAAGAAAGCGATGCCGCAAGTGAAAGAGAATCGCCGCGATACCGGCGACGCCTATAGTTTTAACTGGTCGATGCGTATTGCACCGGATCTTCAGGTACCGTTTGAACCGTCGCATGAGAATATGGCCAACCTGAAACTGTACCCGGATCAGCCGGTTGAGATTCTGGCGGCGGATCTGCGGCGCGCCTTCTCCGGTATTGTCGCGGGGAACGTGAAGGAGGTCGGGATACGCGCCATTGAAGCTAATGGTCCGTATAAAATCCACGGCGATCGAGAGATGATGCGTCGCATGGACGATCTGCTGCAGGGATTCGTCGCGCAGCATCGTATGAAATTGCCGGGTTCCGCCTACATCCCCTGTTACGAGATCTGCGCTTAGCGCTTATGCCCGGTTGCCGCCAGCAGCCGGGCGCTTCTCCCATTCCTTTCATTGCGGTATGGCAATTAACGCATGCCTTCATTTTTTATGATGATCATCAGAGGCATAGCCCGCATTGTTTTATAAACACCATTTATAATTCATCATAAATAGATTGCCAGGCAAACGTTTACTTCACTCCTCTTACCGTGATTTATCGGTCCAAACTCTTATTCTTCGCCAGAATCCACTAAAAACCTTGATTTTTATAGTCAAACCTCCGTATCTTGCGCCCCAATCTTTCCGGCCTTATATCGTTAATGGTAGCCTTCGCGCCCGGAAATTCGTTATGACGTTTTTTTAATAGATTAATGGTCCAAATTTATCCATGTAAGAAGCGGATTATTGCATTTGAGATCGGGATCACTGATAGATTCATCACTTAAATGTATCTTTCCGCCCGAAAATTATTACGGCGAAAAATTATATAAAAAGCGTCCCTAAGCAGATTTCATTTTACGATCAGGTCTTTTTTCATTGGATTAGACCAGCAACCTGATTTTTAGCATCCTCCAGGAGAAATAGATGGAAACCACTCAGACCAGCACGATTGCTTCGATTGACTCTCGAAGCGCATGGCGCAAAACGGATACCATGTGGATGCTGGGCCTTTACGGCACGGCAATCGGCGCGGGCGTTCTGTTCCTGCCGATCAACGCAGGCGTCGGCGGCATGATTCCGCTCATCATCATGGCGATTCTCGCTTTCCCGATGACCTTTTTCGCACACCGTGGTTTAACCCGCTTCGTGCTGTCCGGTAAAAACCCGGGTGAAGACATCACTGAAGTCGTTGAGGAACACTTCGGTATCGGCGCAGGTAAACTGATTACCCTGCTTTACTTCTTCGCGATTTACCCCATCCTGCTGGTTTACAGCGTGGCGATTACTAATACCGTGGAAAGCTTCCTGACCCACCAGTTAGCGATTAATCCGCCGCCGCGGGCGATTCTTTCCCTGATCCTGATTGTTGGCATGATGACTATCGTGCGCTTCGGCGAGCAAATGATCGTTAAGGCGATGAGTATCCTGGTATTCCCGTTCGTCGCTGCGCTGATGCTGCTGGCCTTGTACCTGATCCCGCAGTGGAACGGCGCGGCGCTGGAAACGCTGTCCTTTGATTCCGCCGCGTCTACCGGTAACGGTCTGTGGATGACGCTGTGGCTGGCGATTCCGGTGATGGTTTTCTCTTTCAACCACTCCCCGATCATCTCCTCCTTCGCGGTTGCGAAGCGTGAAGAGTACGGTGAAGGCGCAGAGAAGAAATGTTCTAAAATTCTGGCCTTCGCCCACATCATGATGGTGCTGACCGTGATGTTCTTCGTCTTCAGCTGCGTGCTGAGCCTGACGCCGGCAGATCTGGCAGCGGCAAAAGAGCAGAACATCTCTATTCTGTCTTACCTGGCAAACCACTTTAACGCGCCGATCATCGCCTGGATGGCGCCGATCATTGCGATGATTGCTATCACCAAATCCTTCCTCGGCCACTACCTGGGCGCGCGTGAAGGCTTTAACGGGATGGTGATTAAATCGCTGCGTGGTAAAGGTAAATCCATCGAAATCAACAAACTGAATAAAATTACCGCGCTGTTCATGCTGGTCACCACCTGGATTGTGGCGACGCTGAACCCCAGCATCCTGGGCATGATTGAAACCCTGGGCGGCCCGATCATCGCGATGATTCTGTTCCTGATGCCGATGTATGCCATCCAGAAAGTACCGGCAATGCGTAAGTACAGCGGTCATATCAGCAACGTATTCGTTGTGATTATGGGCCTGATTGCCATCTCCGCTATTTTCTACTCACTGTTCAGCTAAGTCCTTTAGCGCCGCTTACCGCGGCGCTTCTCTATGATACAACCGCAATGGATGCCCTATGATTAGCGTATTCGATATTTTTAAAATCGGCATTGGCCCTTCCAGTTCTCACACCGTCGGACCAATGAAAGCAGGCAAGCAGTTCACGGACGATCTGATTGCCCGCCATATCCTTACAGATGTCACCCGCGTCGTGGTGGATGTCTACGGCTCTCTGTCATTGACGGGTAAAGGCCACCACACTGATATCGCCATTATTATGGGCCTGGCGGGGAATCTGCCGGACACCGTCGATATCGACGCCATTCCGTCCTTTATCCAGGATGTGAACACCCATGG
Source organism: Salmonella sp. SAL03688 (assembly GCF_046551895.1). Taxonomy (NCBI): domain Bacteria; kingdom Pseudomonadati; phylum Pseudomonadota; class Gammaproteobacteria; order Enterobacterales; family Enterobacteriaceae; genus Salmonella; species Salmonella sp. SAL03688. Next base: position 137,989 of record NZ_JBGDVI010000002.1, on the reverse strand, counting down.
GCGTTTACTACTGGCTAATGGGCAGCATGAAGTCGAATTTCCGGTCAATAAGTGCATGAATTTCCACGCCGACAACCTGTCTCTGCATGAAAACGGGATGCGTATTACCGCGCTGGCGGGCGATAAGGTGCTCTACAGCCAAACCTACTACTCCATTGGCGGCGGCTTTATCGTCGATGAAGAGCACTTTGGTTTGACGAATAGCGAACCCGTTAACGTACCGTACCCTTATAAAACCGCCGCGGATTTACAGCGCCACTGCCAGGAGACGGGTCTGTCGCTCTCCGGTCTGATGATGCAAAACGAACTGGCCCTGCACAGTAAAGAAGCGCTGGAGCAGCACTTCGCCAGGGTCTGGGAGGTGATGCGCAGCGGTATTGAGCGCGGTATCACCACCGAGGGCGTATTGCCGGGCAAACTGCGCGTTCCGCGTCGCGCGGCGGCGCTGCGTCGGGTGCTGGTCAGTCAGGATAAGACCACCACCGATCCGATGGCGGTCGTCGACTGGATCAATATGTTCGCGCTGGCGGTGAACGAAGAGAATGCCGCAGGCGGACGAGTAGTCACTGCGCCGACTAACGGCGCATGTGGTATTGTTCCGGCGGTGCTGGCGTACTATGACAAGTTTATCCGCGAAGTAAATGCTAACTCGCTTGCTCGCTATATGCTGGTCGCCAGTGCGATTGGCTCGCTGTATAAGATGAACGCCTCTATTTCCGGCGCCGAAGTGGGTTGTCAGGGAGAGGTCGGCGTGGCCTGTTCCATGGCGGCAGCGGGTCTGGCCGAGCTGCTGGGCGGTAGTCCGGCGCAGGTGTGTATCGCCGCAGAAATCGCCATGGAGCATAATCTGGGGTTAACTTGCGATCCGGTTGCCGGTCAGGTACAGGTTCCCTGCATTGAGCGTAACGCGATTGCTTCAGTCAAAGCGGTCAACGCCGCGCGTATGGCGCTGCGCCGTACCAGCGAACCGCGCGTATGCCTCGATAAAGTGATTGAGACCATGTACGAAACCGGTAAAGACATGAACGCTAAGTACCGCGAAACTTCGCGCGGCGGCCTGGCGATGAAGATCGTTACCTGCGATTAATTCTCAGCACATTTTAGGATCTGTAGGCCGGATAAGGCGCTCGCCGCCATCCGGCTTTTGTTGCCTGATGGCGCCTCGCTTATCAGGCCTACGGATAGCGCTATTTCGCAATGCTCGCCTCCCCCCGCCGTGAATGTTACCCTACGCGCAGGTTTGTAAGGGAGAACACCGTGGCTGCTCATCTGCTTATCGTCGACGCGCTCAATTTGATTCGCCGTATTCACGCCGTTCAGGGATCGCCCTGTGTGGAAACCTGCCAACACGCGCTCGATCAATTGATTATTCACAGCCAGCCAACCCATGCCGTAGCGGTATTTGATGACGACGCGCGCAGTAGCGGCTGGCGTCATCAGCGTTTGCCGGACTACAAAGCAGGACGTCCGCCGATGCCTGACGATTTACATAATGAAATGCCCGCCCTACGCGCCGCGTTTGAACAGCGCGGCGTACGCTGTTGGGCATCAGACGGTAACGAAGCGGACGATCTGGCGGCGACGCTGGCGCTAAAAGTTACCGAAGCCGGACACCAGGCAACCATTGTGTCAACCGATAAAGGCTATTGCCAGTTGCTCTCTCCGGGATTGCGCATTCGCGACTACTTCCAGAAACGCTGGCTGGACGCGCCGTTTATTGAAAAAGAGTTTGGCGTACTTCCCCGGCAGTTGCCGGATTACTGGGGTCTGGCAGGAATCAGCAGTTCGAAAGTCCCCGGCGTTGCCGGTATCGGCCCCAAAAGCGCGACCCAGCTGTTGATTCAGTTTCAAAATCTGGAGGGAATTTACGCCCATCTGGACGAGGTGCCGGAAAAGTGGCGCAAAAAGCTTGAGACGCATAAAGAAATGGCATTTCTTTGCCGCGATATTGCACGTCTGCAAACCGATTTACATATCGACGGAAACTTACAGCAGCTACGGCTGGCGCGGTAGTTTTGTTGCCGGATGGCGGCGTGAACGCCTTATCCTGCCTACAGGACTGCACGAAATGTAGAGCGGATAAGCGCAGCGCCATCCGGCAAAATTACCAGGCGGTATGATACAGTTCGACAATGTCCGCCAGACTCGCTTCACGCGGATTGCCGCCCGTACAGACATCATCGAACGCCGCCTGCGCCAGCGCCGGGATATCCTCTTTTCGAACGCCGACATCACGCAAATGCAGCGGAATTCCCACATCGCGATTTAGCGTAAATACGGCTTCCACTGCGGCATTACGCGCCTCTTCAAGGCTCAATCCTTCTACCTTCACCCCCATCGCCCGGGCGATATCACGAAATTTCTCGTTGGTAGACCCGGCATTGAAACGCATCACGTGCGGAAGCAAAATAGCATTCGCGACGCCGTGCGGCGTGTTGTAAAACGCGCCCAACGGATGCGCCATCCCATGCACCAGTCCCAGCCCCACATTGGAAAACCCCATCCCGGCAACGTATTGCCCCAGCGCCATCGCCTCACCAGCCTCTTTTTCTCCGGCTACGGCGCCGCGTAGCGCGCCAGCAATAATCTCAATGGCTTTGATATGTAAGGCATCCGTCAGCGCCCATGCGGCCCGGGTAATATAGCCTTCAATAGCATGGGTTAGCGCATCCACGCCCGTTGCCGCTTTCAGCGCGGGCGGCATACCGTCCATCATATCGGCATCGATAAATGCCGCCTGCGGAATATCATGTGGATCGACACAAACGAATTTGCGCCGTTTCTCCTCATCGGTAATCACATAATTGATAGTGACTTCCGCCGCGGTTCCCGCCGTTGTCGGGATCGCCATAATCGGCACGCTGGGTTTACGGGTCGGCGATAGCCCTTCCAGACTGCGCACATCGGCAAATTCCGGATTGTTACTGATAATACCGATCGCTTTGCAGGTATCCTGCGGAGAACCGCCGCCAATGGCGATGAGATAGTCCGCGCCGCTTTGGGTAAAGACCTTAAGCCCTTCCTGGACAACGGAAATCGTAGGATTAGGGATCACGCCCGCATAGATCTCCCACGCCAGCCCTGCGGCATCCATTCTGCTTGTCACTTTATCGACCACACCGCATTGCACCAGCGTTTTATCGGTAACAATCAGCGCTTTATGATAACCGCGGCGCGTCACCTCATCGGTTAATGCGTCCACCGCTCCCCGGCCAAACCATGCCGTTTCATTCAGAATCATTCTGTTCGCCATCGCCTGTCTCCTGACATCACTCTTCAATACGTAATCCGTAAGTTTTAAATTTCTCCAGTACGATAGCGATCGCCTCGTCATCCAGTACCGGTACCGGATCGACAATGGCCAGCGTACTTAAATAGAGCTGCGCCAGCACTTCCACTTCATGCGCCAGCCACAACGCTTTGTCTAAATTTTCTTCACAAGCGATAAGCCCGTGATGCTGTAACAGCGTCGCTTTACGATTTTTAAGCGCCACGGCAACATGGTCAGAAAGTTCGCGGGTGCCAAAAGTGGCGTAGGGCGCACAGGGAATAGAGTTTCCACCCGCGGCGGCAATCATGTAGTGAATCGCCGGAATCGGGCGATTCAGGATCGAGACTGCCGTACAATGGACCGCGTGGTTATGTACCACGGCATTGGCATCAGGGCGCGTCTGGTATGCCGCCATATGAAAACGCCACTCGCTGGAAGGCAGCTTGCCCTGCTCATGCTGACCGTCTGCATCAATAAAGACAATGTGCGACTCTGTCAGCTTCTCGTAGGGGATCCCCGTCGGCGTAATCAGCATTCCGCCCTGATAACGTACGCTCACGTTACCTGCCGTCCCCTGATTTAACCCTAACCGCGTCATTTCCAGACAGGTATCAATAATCTGCCGCGCCAGTCTATTTCGTTCCATTATTTACCTCTCTCTGTGATTCAAAATGAGACAACAAAACCGCCTTTCGCATCGCGCTGCTGTCCTGTTGAAATAATCGAATAGTTAGCAACTATCATCATACTGAATAAAGAGAAGGGAATTTAAATAACGATATTTTGTGATTCACATCAATTAATTCGCCACGATAAACCAGACGACTACCGTTTCTCTCGCCGATAAATGCCCGCTCTTAATAATATTTTTTAAAACGGGCAAAGATGAAGAATAAGTTACTACTGCCCGTTTTCGTGGCAATAATTTAATTCGGGCATTCAGTCTGTGGTTTTTTTAAATTAAACATCTCAAACGGTCATTTTTTTATGAAAATTAAAGTGATGATAATCACAGAACGCTCTGCTCTCAGGTATAAATGTGACCACCATCATATTAAAAGGCCTTTTTTATTTGAAAATGACTCCATGAGTTCATTCCGGACGCCAATTTATTACCGGAAAGAAAAGCGAACTCACCTAATTTAACGGTCTGGTGACCAGAACCGACCGCACGCAAAAGCTTCTGAACCGATGAGGATGCTATGGGAAACACAACAATACAAACGCAGAGTTTTCGTGCTGTGGATGCAGAGCAAAGCAAGAGCAAGCGCTACATTATTCCATTCGCCTTACTTTGCTCGCTATTTTTTCTGTGGGCCGTCGCCAATAATCTGAATGACATTTTATTACCGCAGTTTCAACAAGCTTTTACGCTAACTAACTTTCAGGCTGGGCTTATTCAGTCAGCCTTTTATTTCGGTTATTTCGTCATTCCAATCCCCGCTGGGATTTTGATGAAAAAACTCAGTTATAAAGCAGGGATTATCACCGGGCTTTTTTTGTATGCTGTTGGCGCCGCATTATTCTGGCCTGCCGCTGAGATAATGAATTACACATTGTTTTTAATTGGCCTGTTTATCATCGCCGCCGGTTTAGGCTGCCTTGAAACTGCGGCCAATCCTTTTGTGACGGTATTAGGTCCAGAAAGCGGTGGACATTTCCGGCTTAATCTGGCGCAAACTTTTAACTCCTTTGGCGCTATTATCGCCGTTGTGTTTGGGCAAAGCCTTATTTTGTCTAACGTGCCGCATCAATCGCAAGAAGCGCTTGATAAAATGACGCCGGATCAGCTTAGCGCCTATAAACACAGCCTGGTGTTATCGGTACAAACGCCATACATGATTATCGTCGCCATCGTATTAGTAGTTGCGCTGCTGATTATGCTGACCAAATTTCCGGCCCTGCAAAGTGACGATCATAGCGATGCTAAACAAAGCTCTTTCTTATCTTCTCTCTCCCGACTCATCCGTATCCGCCACTGGCGCTGGGCGGTGCTGGCGCAGTTCTGCTACGTGGGGGCGCAAACCGCCTGCTGGAGCTATCTGATCCGCTACGCCATTGAGGAGATCCCTGGAATGACGCCCGGTTTCGCCGCCAATTACCTGACCGGCACGATGGTGTGCTTCTTTATCGGCCGTTTCACCGGGACCTGGCTTATCAGCCGCTTCGCGCCGCATAAAGTGCTGGCCGCCTACGCCCTGTTTGCCATGCTCCTGTGTCTGATTTCCGCCTTTAGCGGCGGACATATCGGCCTGCTGGCGCTGACGTTGTGTAGCGCATTTATGTCAATCCAGTACCCGACCATCTTCTCGCTGGGTATCAAAAATCTGGGACAGGACACTAAGTACGGCTCGTCTTTTATCGTCATGACCATCATTGGCGGCGGTATTGTCACGCCAGTAATGGGCTTCGTTAGCGACGCCGCAGGCAAAATCCCGACCGCCGAACTGGTTCCGGCATTGTGCTTTGCCGTCATCTTCATTTTTGCCCGTTTCCGTTCACAAGCGGCGACAAACTGAACATTTATCCGAATAACGTGAGGAATCTGTCATGAAAAAAATCAGCTTACCGAAAATCGGTATCCGCCCGGTGATTGATGGACGTCGTATGGGCGTACGCGAGTCGCTCGAAGAACAAACCATGAACATGGCGAAAGCGACGGCGGCGCTCATCACCGAGAAAATCCGCCACGCCTGCGGGGCTCAGGTGGAGTGCGTCATTGCGGATACCTGTATTGCCGGAATGGCGGAATCCGCCGCCTGTGAAGAAAAATTCAGCAGCCAAAACGTGGGCGTGACCATTACCGTTACGCCATGCTGGTGCTATGGCAGCGAAACCATTGATATGGACCCGATGCGTCCAAAAGCCATCTGGGGCTTTAACGGCACAGAGCGTCCTGGGGCGGTTTACCTTGCCGCGGCGCTGGCGGCGCACAGCCAGAAAGGCATTCCGGCGTTCTCCATTTATGGCCATGATGTGCAGGATGCCGACGATACCTCCATTCCCGCCGACGTCGAAGAAAAACTGCTGCGTTTTGCGCGGGCAGGGTTAGCGGTAGCCAGCATGAAAGGCAAAAGCTACCTCTCCGTCGGCGGCGTGTCGATGGGGATCGCGGGTTCCATTGTCGATCATAACTTCTTTGAATCCTGGCTGGGCATGAAGGTGCAAGCGGTAGATATGACCGAACTGCGCCGCCGTATCGATCAAAAAATTTATGATGAGGCCGAACTGGAGATGGCGCTGGCGTGGGCGGATAAAAACTTCCGCTACGGCGAAGATCAGAACGCCTCGCAGTATAAGCGCAATGAAGCCCAGAACCGCGCGGTGTTAAAAGAGAGCCTGCTGATGGCGATGTGTATTCGCGACATGATGCAGGGCAACAAGACGCTGGCGGACAAAGGGTTAGTTGAAGAATCGCTGGGCTACAACGCCATTGCCGCCGGCTTCCAGGGCCAGCGCCACTGGACCGATCAATACCCGAACGGCGATACCGCCGAAGCGCTGCTCAATAGCTCTTTTGACTGGAACGGCGTACGCGAACCGTTTGTCGTCGCCACCGAAAATGACAGTCTGAACGGCGTAGCGATGCTGTTCGGCCATCAACTCACTGGTACCGCGCAGATATTCGCCGACGTGCGAACCTACTGGTCGCCGGAAGCCGTAGAACGCGTCACCGGCCAGGCGCTCAGCGGCCTGGCGGAACACGGCATTATTCACCTGATTAACTCCGGTTCTGCCGCTCTGGACGGTGCCTGTAAACAGCGCGACAGCGAAGGCAAGCCGACCATGAAACCGCACTGGGAAATCAGCCAACAAGAGGCGGATGCGTGTCTGGCGGCCACTGAATGGTGCCCGGCGATTCACGAATACTTCCGCGGCGGCGGCTACTCATCCCGTTTCCTGACCGAAGGCGGCGTGCCATTCACCATGACCCGCGTGAATATCATCAAAGGCCTGGGACCAGTGCTGCAAATCGCTGAGGGCTGGAGCGTCGAACTGCCGAAAGCGATGCACGATCAGCTTGATGCCCGCACCAACTCTACCTGGCCTACCACCTGGTTTGCGCCGCGCCTTACCGGAAAAGGCCCGTTTACCGATGTCTATTCGGTGATGGCGAACTGGGGCGCTAACCACGGCGTACTCACCATCGGTCATGTAGGGGCGGACTTTATTACTCTCGCCGCGATGCTGCGTATCCCGGTATGTATGCACAACGTGGAGGAGGCGAAGATCTACCGTCCTTCCGCCTGGGCAGCTCACGGTATGGATATCGAAGGCCAGGATTATCGCGCCTGCCAAAATTATGGCCCGCTGTATAAACGTTAATGCGGCTTAGCCCGGTGGCGCAGGCTTACCGGGCCTACGGGCGCGTGAACCGTAGGCCGGATAAGCGTAGCGCCATCGGGCGGCGTTTATGGAGTTATCTATGAAACAAGACGTTATCCTGGTTCTCGACTGCGGTGCGACTAACGTTCGGGCGATCGCCGTTGATCGCCAGGGGAAAATTGTCGCCCGCGCCTCAACCGCTAACGCCAGCGACATTGCCGCAGAAAATAGCGCCTGGCATCAGTGGTCGCTGGACGCCATCCTGCAACGTTTCGCCGATTGTTGCAGGTCACTCTCCAGCGCCCTGTCGGAGTGTGTTGTTCGCGGTATTACGGTGACCACTTTCGGCGTCGATGGCGCGCTGGTCGATGCGCAGGGTAAGCTGCTCTACCCGGTCATCAGTTGGAAATGCCCGCGAACCGCTGCCGTGATGGAAACGATTGAGCGCTTTATCTCGCCCCGGCAATTGCAGACGCTCTCCGGCGTCGGTGCGTTCAGCTTTAACACGCTGTATAAACTGGTCTGGTTTAAAGAGAATCATCCGCGCCTGCTGGAACAAGCTCACTGCTGGCTGTTTATCTCGTCGCTGATTAACCACCGTCTGACCGGCGAGTTTACGACCGATATCACTATGGCAGGCACCAGCCAGCTACTGGATATCCATCAGCGCGACTTTAGTCCGGAAATCCTGCAAGCGACGGGCCTGGCGCGCCGCCTGTTCCCGCGTATCGTGGAAGCGGGCGCCCCGATAGGCACGCTACAGACAGACGCGGCCAGGCTACTCGGTCTCCCGGCGGGTGTGCCGGTGATCTCTGCCGGACACGATACTCAGTTCGCGTTATTCGGCGCTGGCGCGCAGCAAGGTGAACCGGTGCTCTCCTCCGGAACATGGGAGATTCTGATGGTGCGCAGCGGTCAGGTGGATACCTCGCTGCTCAGTCAGTATCCGGGCTCGACCTGTGAACTGGACAGTCAGTCGGGGCTTTATAACCCCGGAATGCAGTGGCTGGCCTCCGGCGTACTCGAATGGGTACGAAAACTGCTGTGGACGCCGGAAACGCCATGGCAAACGCTGATCGACGAAGCACGCGCTATTCCCGCTGGCGCGGAAGGCGTGCGGATGCAGTGCGATCTACTCGCCTGCCAAAATGCAGGCTGGCAGGGCGTAACGCTCAATACCACCCGCGGCCATTTCTATCGCGCCGCGCTGGAAGGCCTGACGGCGCAACTTCAACGTAATCTGCGCACGCTGGAGAAAATCGGCCATTTTAACGCCACAGAACTGTTACTGGTTGGCGGCGGCAGTCGCAACGCTTTATGGAATCAAATTAAAGCGAATCAGCTTGATATCCCTATCAAAGTGCTGGACGACGCGGAAACCACCGTGGCCGGCGCTGCCATGTTTGGCTGGTACGGCGTAGGCGAATTTAGTAGCCCGGAACAGGCGCGCGCGCAGGTCAATTATCAGTATCGCTATTTCTGGCCGCAAACCGAACCTGAAATTATTGAGGGAGTATGAAATGCTAAAAACCATTTCACCGTTAATTTCCCCGACACTGCTCAAAGTGCTGGCCGAGATGGGCCACGGGGACGAAATCATTTTTTCCGACGCTCACTTTCCCGCGCATAGCCTGGGTCCGCAGGTGATTCGCGCCGATGGTCTTAGCGTCAGCGATCTACTGCGGGCAATTATTCCGCTCTTTGAGCTGGATAGCTACGCCCCGCCGCTGGTGATGATGGCCGCCGTGGAAGGCGACACGCTCGATCCCAGCGTTGAAGCGCGCTATCGCGATGCCTTGTCATTAGAAGCGCCGTGCCCGGATATCGTTCGTATCGACCGCTATGCGTTTTATGAGCGGGCGCAAAAAGCGTTTGCGATCGTTATCACAGGTGAGTGCGCGAAGTACGGAAATATTCTTTTAAAAAAAGGGGTAACGCCGTAATCTCTTGCCGGTGCGCCCGCATGACGCGGGCGTTCATCGAATGATGGGGTGAGAAAAATGAAAGCGGCACGCCAACAAGCGATAGTCGATCTGCTGATCAATCATAAAAGTCTGACCACCGAAGCGCTGGCCACCCGGCTTAACGTCAGTAAAGAGACCATCCGCCGCGATCTCAGTGAACTACAGACGCAGGGAAAAGTGCTGCGTAATCACGGACGAGCTAAATATATTCATCGTGAAAATCAGGACAGCGGCGATCCATTCCATATCCGCCTGAAAAGCCATTATGCGCATAAAGCCGATATTGCCCGTGAAGCGTTAGCGTGGATAGAAGAAGGAATGACGATTGCGCTGGATGCCAGTTCAACCTGCTGGTATCTGGCCCGCCAGTTGCCGGATATTCCCATTCAGGTTTTTACCAATAGCCATCCTATCTGTCAGGAGCTGGGAAAACGCGAACGCATTGCGCTGATAAGTTCCGGCGGCCAGCTTGAACGTAAATATGGCTGTTACGTTAACCCGTCGCTTATCTCACAGCTAAAATCGCTTGATATCGATCTGTTCATCTTTTCCTGCGAGGGGATCGACGGCGGCGGCGATCTGTGGGACTCCAATGCGATCAACGCCGATTTTAAATCTATCCTGCTCAGGCGCGCCTCGCAGTCTTTATTATTGATTGATAAAAGTAAATTTAATCGTTCAGGAGAGGCGCGCATCGGCCATCTGGATGATGTGACGCATATTGTTTCAGATGCGCCGCAGTCATAGGCCGGATAAGCGTGCGCCATCCGGCGCTGATGACGCGCCGGATGACGGCAGCGCGTTTTTATCGCTCGTCGCGACGCCCGCCAACAGCCGCCCACAACCGACGCACGTGTACCGTCACTTCTTCGCGATCGTGATAAAGCTGACGCGCCTGGATCTGCGCATTAACGCCATGCTCATCCAACTGCGCCTGAAGATACGCCAGGTTATGCGACACCTCTTCATAGCGTTTTTTCATCGGCAGTTTAAGGTTAAAAATCGTCTCCCGGCACCAGCCGTTCACCAGCCACTGCGCCATTAACGCGGTGACTTTGGCCGGCTTCTCCACCATATCGCAGACCATCCATGAAATATTATTCCGGTTCGGACGGTACCTGAAGCCATCCTCACGCAACCAGGTCACCTGTCCGGTGTCCATCAGGCTTTGCGCCATCGGGCCGTTATCTACGGAGTAGACCCACATATTGCGCTTCACTAACTGGTACGTCCATCCGCCGGGACAGGCGCCCAAATCCACCGCATACATGCCGTTCGCCAGACGTTCATCCCACTCATCTTCCGGGATGAAAACGTGGAGCGCCTCTTCCAGTTTCAGCGTTGAGCGGCTCGGCGCATCAGACGGAAACTTCAAACGCGGGATGCCCATATAAAACGGTGAATTGTTATGCGCGAACGAATAACCGGTATAGCAGCATCCTGGCGCGATAAAAAAGACATGAACGACCGGACGCTTCGGCGTTTCATAATTCGTCAATACGCCCGCATCACGCAAAGCCGCGCGCAGCGGCACCGTAAATTTGCGGCAGAACTTCATCAGTTCTTTACTTTCATTAGTGTCGGCGACTTCAACTCGCAGCTCGCCGCCCTTTTCCACTACGCCCTGCAACATGCCGACAATCGGCGTAATTCTGTCTTCCGGCGGTAAATGTTGCAGCAGTTCACCCACCACAAACCACTGGCGGGCGAAAATCAGCGAACTGAACGGCAGCTCTGAAATCAGCTTTTCGCCATCTTCTGGCTGGTAGCATTCATAAATGACATAGCCTGCGTTCTCTTTTACGCGTGCAAAACCAAATAGTTCCCGTTTTCCCGCTTTATCGGTAATTTCTGCAGCGCACTCTTTTTCAAACCCCGGACGGCAGAGCAATACAACTTTATTCATGGCTCGCGCCCTTACGTTTCATACGAATGGCGCCAATCAGCAATAGCGCCCAGCCCACCAGGAAACTGACGCCGCCGACAGGCGTGATATACGCCCACAGGCGCAGATGCGAAAGCGCAAGGCAGTACAGGCTGCCGCTAAACAGCACCGTGCCCAGCGCCAGAAAAACGCTGCTCCAGTAAAACCAGATGCTGATACGGCGCTGCATCGCCACCGCCAGGCCAAAGATCGCCAGCGTATGGAACGCCTGATATTGCAGGCCGGTCTGAATCCAGCCCATTTCAACCACGCCCAGGGTTTTACTCAAAACATGCGCCCCGAACGCGCCCAGAGCAACGTAAATAAAACCGCTGATAGCGGCGACAATCAGCATAAAACGGCTGGTCATGGTCATACCCTAAGTTAATTATTGTTCGTAACGAAAACGGAATTTTTCTTGCTCCGTCGCCGCCTTCGCCAAAATCCACTGACGGAAGGCGGCTATTTTACCCAGTTCTGCCTGGCTGTCATGACAAACCAGATAAAAAGCATTCTTACTCACCAGAACATCGTTAAATGGACACACCAGTCGCCCGGCTTCAATTTCCGACTGCGCCATAACATTATTCGCCAGCGCGATCCCCTGTCCGTGAATAGCGGCCTGTAGCACCATCGCGCTGTGGCTAAATATCGGCCCTTGCTGAACGTTAATATGGTTGAGCCCTAACTGACGAGTATAGGCCTGCCAGTCACGCCGGGAGGCATCGTGCAATAACGTGTGTTTCGCCAGATCTTCCGGCGTTTTTAACGGTTTTTCGCCTGTGAGCAATAAAGGAGAACAGACGGGCAGTAAATATTCTGCGTATAATTTTTCGACGCGCAAGCCCGGCCAGTTTCCCCGGCCATAAAAAATCGCGACATCGACATCGTCTGCCAGTTTATCTTCCTGACGGTCAACGGCTTGTATCCGAACGTCAATTCCCGGATAAGCTGAGTTAAAGCTGGAGAGCCTGGGCACCAGCCACTGGATGGCAAAACTGGGTGGTAAACTCACCGTCAGCGCCCCTTTGGCACTGCGCGCCTGGAGCTTACGCGTTGCTTCCGTGAGCTGGGAAAATATCTCTTTAATGTCGAGAAAATAGCTTTGGCCTTCTTCCGTCAGCAACAGCGAACGATTGCGGCGGCGGAACAGTTTTAGCCCCAAAAAATCCTCAAGTGACTTAATTTGGTGGCTTACTGCGGCCTGCGTCACAAAAAGTTCTTCCGCTGCTCGCGTAAAGCTCAAATGGCGCGCGGCAGCATCAAAAACGCGTAACGCATTTAAAGGAGGTAATCGTTTTGACATGGCCTCTGGACTTAATGTCGAATGAATTTAACAAATAGGTAACGATATGTAACCTATTAGTTTTTTTAATCTGAGACATTATAAATTGTCCGTTGAGGTTCTACCAGCAAATACCTATAGTGGCGGCACTTCCTGAGCCGGAACGAAAAGTTTTATCGGAATGCGTGTTCTGATGGGCTTTTGGCTTACGGTTGTGATGTTGTGTTGTTGTGTTTGCAATTGGTCTGCGATTCAGACCACGGTAGCGAGACTACCCTTTTTCACTTCCTGTACATTTACCCTGTCTGTCCATAGTGATTAATGTAGCACCGCCATATTGCGGTGCTTTTTTTTGTATAACAAACGGTTAGTTTTCCAGAGCCACCATCTCTTTCACGTCAGTACGATTGATCTGCTGTTTGTTGCCATTAGCGTCTTTATACGAAATCATACCGGTATCGTTATCGGTCTGGGGTTTACCGTCGGTCACAATGCTACGTCCATCATTGGTGTGCATAACGTAATTAGGACCGGAACAGGCGCTCAGGGCAAAAGTCAGCATACATGCAGAGATAATTGCGGCAGTCTTTTTCATCTTCTTCTCCTTAAAGCTGTTTGTGCTATTTAAAGCGGACTCCGTAACAGGCTTAAACATTCGCCTAACATTATTCAGCATAACCTCCTTTACATAATTCGCCAGGATATACAGACGATTCCGATGGTTAGGACAAACCTTGTATCAGCCGCGCTTTTACGCCACGATCGGTAAACTGAACCGAGGAATATCATGAACGCTTTTAATCCCACGCAGTTTCGCGCGCAGTTTCCCGCGCTAGCCGATGCGGGTGTTTATCTCGATAGCGCCGCCACGGCATTAAAGCCACAGGCAGTCATTGACGCCACGCACCAGTTTTATTGTTTGAGCGCCGGTAACGTTCATCGTAGCCAGTTTGCGCAGGCGCAGCGCCTGACGGCGCAATATGAAGCGGCCAGAGCAAAAGCAGCGCGGCTGTTAAACGCGCCCGATGAAAAAAGTATCGTCTGGACACGCGGCACCACCGAAGCGATCAACATGGTGGCGCAGTGTTACGCCCGTCCTCGTCTGCGCCCCGGCGATGAAATTATCGTTAGCGTCGCCGAGCATCACGCCAACCTTGTGCCCTGGCTGATGGTGGCGCAACAAACCGGCGCGCAGGTCATAAAACTGCCGCTTAATGACCGACGTCTTCCTGATGTTGAGCGTCTGCCGGAACTGATCACGTCGCGCAGCCGGATACTGGCGCTGGGGCAAATGTCGAACGTAACGGGCGGCTGTCCGGATCTCGCAAGCGCTATCAGCGCCGCTCACGCAGCGGGAATGGTCGTGATGGTAGATGGCGCGCAAGGCGCGGTACACTTCCCGGCGGATGTCCAGCAGCTTGATATCGATTTTTATGCTTTTTCCGCTCACAAACTGTATGGCCCGACCGGTATCGGCGTGCTGTACGGTAAGCCGGAGCTTCTTGAGGCGATGTCGCCCTGGCTCGGCGGCGGCAAGATGATCCGTGACGTTAGCTTTGAAGGCTTCACCACTCAAAGCGCTCCCTGGAAGCTGGAAGCGGGGACGCCGAACGTCGCCGGGGTCATCGGCCTGAGCGCTGCGCTGGAATGGCTGTCCGATATCGATATTGAACAGGCCGAAAACTGGAGCCGGGGGCTGGCGACACTGGCGGAAGACGCACTGGCGAAACGCCCGGGCTTTCGTTCGTTCCGCTGCCAGGACTCCAGCCTGCTGGCCTTTGATTTTGTCGGCGTGCACCACGGCGATATGGTGACGCTGCTGGCGGAATACGGTATTGCGCTCCGGGCCGGGCAACATTGCGCCCAGCCATTGCTGGCGGAACTTGGCGTCACAGGGACTCTGCGCGCCTCTTTTGCGCCGTATAATACCCAACATGATGTGGATGCGTTGGTTAACGCCGTTGACCGCGCGCTGGAACTGCTGGTGGATTAATGACAAACCCTCTTTATACCGGACACCCGTTCGGCACAACGGTAACGGAAGAGACGTTACGCGCTATCTTTCTCCCGCTGACCCAGTGGGAGGATAAATATCGTCAGTTGATTCTGTTAGGAAAACAGCTCCCCGCTCTGCCGGATGAATGCAAAGCGCAGGCGAAGGAGATAGCCGGCTGCGAGAACCGCGTCTGGCTGGGCTTTACCCGATCAGATAACGGAACGATGCACTTTTTCGGCGACAGTGAGGGGCGGATTGTCCGCGGCCTGCTGGCGGTATTGCTCACCGCGGTGGAAGGAAAAAACGCCGCCGAGTTGCAGGCTCGTTCACCGCTGGCGCTGTTTGATGAGCTGGGTTTACGCGCCCAGCTTAGCGCCTCACGCAGTCAGGGGCTGAACGCGCTGAGCGAAGCGATTGTTGCCGCAACGCATAAGCGTTGAAATAGCGTAAATATTCTGTCGCCTGACAGCGCCGTCCGCGGCGGTCAGGCGATGCAGATAAAATAATCCAGTCACTTTATTAGTTTCGGCGTCAGATTTCCCTGATAAACATTCTTTTGATTTTTATCAGCTATCACAATGAAATTACAATGTTAGAATCCATGTTAAAACGGCGTGAAGATTTTAGAGTAAATAAAGCCACTCGATGTAGCGTAGCAGGAGAACTGGAAAATTCATACGTATCGGGTGAAGTTATAACAGGATATGGATAAGTGGAAAAATATCTGCGTAGCGGTACCATGTTTGTGGTACTGGCATTTATATTATGGGGGTTAACACCTTTATATTATCAATATTTATCAGGGGGGAACCTCGCACAAATATTGATATACCGGGTGTTCTGGTCAATTCCATTATTACTGGCAGTAAGATTGTTATTTCGGCAGCGAACGCGATTTCATGATGCCTGGAAAGATAAAAAATCTTTTTTCTTCTGCATGATCGCCGGACTTTTGATGATTGTCTCATGGTCATCTTTTATTTATGCGCTAACCCATCATCTGGTACTTGATGCCAGCCTCGGCTATTTTATCAACCCGCTATTTGTTATTGCGCTGGGATGCATTTTTCTTAAAGAAAAACTGTCGTTGTTTCAGGCCATCGCCGTTTTTTCTGGTGTCTGTGGCCTGACTTTTCAAATTATCATGCTACGGCATTTCCCGGCGCTGGCGCTAACCATGGGATTATCATTTGCGCTATATGGCCTGGCGCGAAAGTTTATACATTATGATGTGATGACATCGATAACGATTGAAACATTATGGGCATTGCCTGTCTCACTATTAATCTTTCTCTTTAGCGATAGCGGACCAATTATATCCGCTAATACTCCTTTCTTTTTGTATGTCATGACGGCGCCAGTGACGATCATTCCACTGGTATTATTTGCCATCGCGTTAAATCACACCTCGTTGATTGTCACCGGACTGGCGCAATATATAGAGCCGTCTTTACAGTTCTTACTTGCCATTATGATATTTGGCGAACACATTAATTACGCGGAACTGCTCTGCTTTTGTGCAGTATGGTTCGGGTTGTTTCTATGCATATCTGAAAATTTATATTCCCATTATCTCCGCGCCCGTCTGAAACCGGTGTTCGGCAGGGTACAGCGCTTCTTTCGCTAACGAAGGGCGCAGGGCCGGATACGCGTCTGCGTGACACTCCGCCCCGTCCTTTTATTCTTGTCGCGCCGCTTTAGCCATGATCTTCTTCAGCGCATGGGAAACGGCGACAAAACCGAACGTTGCCGTCACCATCGTCGCCGCGCCGAAGCCAGAGGCGCAATCCATCCGTTTTGGCCCTTCTGCGGTAGCTTTCATCGCGCATACGGAACCGTCCGCCTGTGGGTAAACCAGCGCTTCAGTGGAAAAAACACAGTCCACGCCCAGCTTACCTTTACTGTTCTTCACTACGCCAAAATTATGTTTCAATCTCTCGCGCAGTTTTGCCGCCAGCGGATCCTGGATGGTTTTCGCCAAATCAGCGACCTGGATTTGCGTCGGATCGATCTGCCCGCCCGCGCCGCCAGTGGTCACTAAAGGAACCTTATATCGGCGACAGTACGCAATCAGCGCGGCTTTTGGACGAACGCTGTCAATGGCGTCAATGACATAGGTAAAACCCGCGTTCATATAACCCGCCACGTTATCCGGCGTGATGAAATCATCGATAACCGTTACCCGGCACTCCGGGTTAATTTGCCGAATCCGTTCGGCCATCACTTCCGCTTTCGCCAACCCGACGTTATCACGCAACGCATGGATCTGACGGTTCGTATTGGTCACGCAGACATCGTCCATATCAATCAGCGTAATCGCGCCGATGCCCGTACGCGCCAGCGCCTCTGCCGCCCATGATCCCACCCCGCCGATTCCCACGACGCAGATATGCGCCTCAGCAAACCGCTGCAGCGCTTTTTCACCGTACAGACGCGCGGTGCCGCCAAAGCGTTGGCGCCAGGCATCACTTATCACCACTGACATATGACCTCAGAATAAAAAAAGGTGAGGTTATTCCTCACCCCTGCTCACTATTTTCAGGCCCGATAGCGATCGCGTTATCGGGCAATCCGGTTGTCGCAGAATACCACAATCAGCCGCTAAACACGTTACCGGCGCCCGGCGCGCTTTTTAACACCCAGACGCGACCATAGTGATTATACCATCCGGCACGATGCCCGGCATCCGGGCCAATTCCCTGGTAAATATCAAAGTGCTGGCCTTTAATCGCTCCGCCGACATCCAGCGCGACCATCAAACGTAGCTCATACTGACCGCTAAATTTACCGTTGTTATCCAGCAACGGTACTTCCGCCAACAAGGTCGTGCCAGGCGGAATGATGCTGCGGTCGGAGGCGACGGATGCTCGCCCAATCAGCGGTACAGCGCTGGCACCTTTGACCGGCGCAAAAGATTGCGGCTTAAAGAAGACGAACGACGGGTTCTGCTCCAGTAATTCACGCACTTCCGCTTCGCTGTGCTTCTCTCCCCATTCGCGTATAGCCTGCATCGACATATCTTCTTTTTTCACTTCACCGCGATCGATAAGCACTTTACCAATACTGCGATAAGGCCAGCCGTTTTTACCGGCATAACTAAAGAAGTTCAGCGGACTACCATCACCGAAATCAATATAACCGCTGCCCTGGACATCCATAATAAAGTTATCCATCAGCGAATTACTCCAGGCCAGGATGTACTTATCGCTCAGCGCGCCTGCGTAGATCTGAGCGCGGGACGGTAAGCGTCCGCGTTTTGGCGGCATACTATAGATAGGATACTGGAACGCGCCCTGGCGCGTATGGCGAGCCTGAACGACGGGCGTATAGTAGCCCGTGAACTGGACGTTACCGTAGTTGTCGGTGCCTTCCATCTGCCAGGCATCAATACCAAACTGGCGCATAGTGCGCGTATCGCCTCCGGAACGTAACCAGTTCTGGACAGCGTTATAGACGTTGCTTTGATTGGTGTATAAACGCGGCGACGCGGAACGGATCTGGTTGACCTGCTCGGCAAAGTCACCAGCATTAATCGGCGCGCCCACCGCGTCCGGCTGGTTTACCAGGGAGAAGGGCTGGGTAAATTTCCCGTCCTTATATTGCTGACCGCGATCGGTCGGTTTTGATGAACAGGCAGCCAGCATTGCCAGCATTACGCCTGTCGCCACATATTTTGCCCAACGTCCTTTCATGGTGTCTCGTCTTCTGCGTAATCGAAAGTGCCCGGTGAAGATAACAAACCGTCCGGAGTAATGAAATGCGATCGCGATCTCATTATGTAAATTCGTTTAAAAATCGCGCTATCTGCGGTGTATTTGCGCAATTCATGAGAAATTAGCGATTTATATGAAAAAAGGGTTGCAACAAAAGCTCAGCGGAGTATAGTGCGCATCCACGGACGCGGGGTGGAGCAGCCTGGTAGCTCGTCGGGCTCATAACCCGAAGGTCGTCGGTTCAAATCCGGCCCCCGCAACCAATTACAATGAGAATGCAAGTTTAGACGGACGCGGGGTGGAGCAGCCTGGTAGCTCGTCGGGCTCATAACCCGAAGGTCGTCGGTTCAAATCCGGCCCCCGCAACCAACTTAATGAACACCCTTACGGGTGTTTTTTTGTATCTGTCGTCTGGTCCGCAACGACAGTGCGGGCAGCATCCTACTTACCCGCGCAATAAACTCGCCGTCATCTCAGGTTAACTTCTTCTCGCCAGCGTCGCCCCATCGGCAAAATACGCTTTAATGCCCGCCAGAATCGACTCTGCGACCTGTTGCTGGAACGTCGCGGTCTTGAGCTTGCGTTCTTCTTCAATGTTACTGATAAACGCCGTCTCGACCAGAATAGACGGAATATCGGGCGCCTTTAACACCGCAAACCCCGCCTGCTCGACCTTGTTTTTATGCAGGTCATTAATTTTACCAAGCTGCTTCAACACCGCTTTACCGAATTTCAAACTATCGGCAATGGTCAGCGATTGCACCATATCGAACATCGTATGGTCGACATAACGGTCACCGCTTTTGCTCACGCCGCCAATTAAGTCCGAGGCGTTCTGCGTTTGCGCCAGATATTTCGCCGCGGTACTGGTGGCACCTTTGGTCGATAGCGCGAATACGGATGAACCGCTAGGCTGCCGGCTGGTGAAGGCATCCGCATGAATAGAGACAAACAGGTCGGCGCGCTGTTTCTGCGCTTTCGCCACCCGGACTTTTAACGGAATGAAGATGTCTTCATTGCGCGTCATATAGACCTTCATGTTGCCTTCTTTTTCGATTAACGCGCGCAGGCGGCGGGCTATCTGGAGCACCACGTCTTTTTCACGCGTTTTGTATTTGCCTATCGCGCCGGGGTCTTCGCCGCCGTGTCCCGGATCAAGCATAATGACAATGGGACGGTCGCGCCCCGCTTTACCGGGCTGCGGCCCGCTTTGCGAAGGCGGCACCTGTTTATCCAGATCGCCTTTATTGTAGTCTTCCAGCAGCGCCAGCAGCGGATCCTGCATATCCTGCGCATTGGCAGGATAAAGATCCATCACCAGACGTTCTTTAAAGCCTGCCACAGGCGCCAGCGCAAATAGCTGCGGCTTCACGTTTTGTTTTAGCTCAAAGACCATACGCACAGTCTTAGGATCAAACTGCCCTACCCTTGCGGATTTGATATACGGATCGTCGCTGCGAATCTGCGCGCCAATGCCTTTAAGCACCGAGTTCAGATTCACATCCTCAATATCTACCACCACGCGGTCCGGGTTACTTAAGGCAAATTGTTTATATTTCAGCAGACGATTCGACTCTACCGTGACGCGGGTATAGCTGGACGCAGGCCAGATACGCACCGCAACGACCTGGCTTACGGCAGCCAGCCCGACCTGGCTCACGCTTAATAGCCACATGGCGCCCGCGCCTTGTAGTAAACGGCGACGGCTGATTGCTGAATTGGCTCCCGACATGCTTCTCCCGAGCAAAAACTAAATAGAGATCATACAAAGTTCATCCAAATTGACCGGAAACTTTAGCGAATGACGCATAATCTGTCATCTATAAAAGGGTAAACATTCTTTTTATATTCACGGCATTACTAAGAAAAGCGATCGGACCGCATAAAATTTACGCTTGCACAGAGGGCAAAAACAGAATAAAAATACACTAATTTCGAATAATAATTCACTAGTGGGGCGCGCAATGATAAAGGAACGTAAAACCGAACTGGTAGAAGGGTTTCGCCATTCAGTTCCCTATATCAACACCCATCGCGGAAAAACCTTTGTCATTATGCTCGGCGGCGAAGCCATTGAGCATGACAATTTTTCCAGCATCGTTAGCGATATCGGGCTACTGCATAGCCTCGGTATTCGCCTTGTCGTGGTGTATGGCGCGCGACCGCAAATCGACGCCAATCTGGCCGCGCATCATCATGAACCGATTTACCACAAAAACACGCGGGTGACGGACGCCAAAGCACTGGAGCTGGTGAAACAGGCCGCCGGTTTACTCCAGCTTGATATTACCGCCCGTCTGTCGATGAGTCTGAACAATACGCCGTTGCAGGGCGCGCACATTAATGTCGTCAGCGGCAATTTCACCATTGCGCAGCCGCTGGGCGTTGATGATGGCGTGGACTACTGTCATAGCGGCCGTATCCGGCGCATTGATGAAGATGCGATCAACCGCCAGTTGGATAACGGCGCGATCGTTCTGATGGGGCCGGTCGCCGTCTCAGTGACCGGCGAAAGTTTTAATCTGACCTCAGAAGAGATTGCCACTCAACTCGCCGTTAAATTGAAAGCGGAAAAAATGATCGGGTTCTGTTCTTCTCAGGGCGTTACCAATAGCGAGGGCGGCATCATTTCTGAACTCTTCCCGAATGAAGCGCAGGCGCGGGTGGAAGAGTTGGAAGCGCAGGGCGACTACAACTCCGGAACCGTACGTTTTTTGCGCGGCGCGGTAAAAGCCTGTCGTAGCGGCGTTCGTCGTTGCCATCTGATCAGCTATCAGGAAGATGGCTCGCTATTACAGGAACTGTTCTCGCGTGATGGTATCGGTACGCAGATCGTCATGGAGAGCGCCGAGCAGATCCGCCGCGCCACCATCAACGATATTGGCGGTATTCTGGAGCTTATCCGCCCACTGGAACAGCAGGGCATTCTGGTACGCCGTTCCCGTGAACAACTGGAGATGGAGATCGATAAATTTACCATTATTCAGCGCGATAATATGACTATCGCCTGCGCGGCGCTGTATCCTTTTGTGGAAAAGAAAATAGGCGAAATGGCCTGCGTAGCGGTACATCCGGATTATCGCAGCTCATCGCGTGGAGAAGTGCTTCTGGAGCGGGTTGCCGCCCAGGCGCGGCAAATGGGGCTGCGTAAATTGTTTGTGCTGACGACGCGCAGTATTCACTGGTTCCAGGAGCGCGGTTTCACGCCTGTCGATATTGAGTTACTGCCTGAGAGCAAGAAAAAAATGTATAACTATCAGCGACGTTCAAAGGTGCTGATGGCGGATTTAGGGTAACGAGGGGGGCCTGATGGCGCTGTGCTTATCAGGCCTACGCTCGAAATCATCATTTGGAGGCCGGATAAGACGCTACGCGTCGCCATCCGGCGAGAACTCGTCTTATCCGGTACGACCGACTTCATCAAATAAGGTGGCTAATCCGCTGCGCCGCTCCGTACGCGTCACAATCGCGCCTGCCAGGATCCGTTCATCGGCATACAGCGATAACCGCCGCCGCGCCCGCGTAACAGCGGTATACACCAGCTCCCGCGTCACGACCGGCGAACGTTGGCTGGGTAAAATCAGCGCGGCGTGATCAAATTCAGACCCCTGTGATTTATGTACCGTCATCGCCCAGGTTGTATCATGTTCCGGCAGACGGCTGGGCTGAACGGACTTGATCGTGCCGTCCGGCATCACAAACCAGACGCGTAACCCCTGCCCGCGATCGAGCGCAATACCAATATCGCCGTTAAATAGCCCCAACGCGCTATCGTTGCGCGCAATCATTACCGGACGCCCTTCATACCAGCGAGAGTGCGGGTGCCGCTGAATTTTTCGTTGCTGCACCATCGCCTGCTCAATGCGGTCATTCAGTCCCCTCACGCCAAATGGGCCTTCACGCAGCGCGCAAAGCAGTTGATACTCATTGAAAGCCTGAAGGATTGCCTCCGGCGTCGCTTTCTCATGCAGCAACCGCAGGTAGCGACCATAGCCCGCCAGCGCTTCATCCAGCATCCCGGCATAATCGTCGCTGCTTTGCAATGTACGCTTCTCTATATCGCTAAACCCCTGCTGAAAAACAGCCTGGATTGCCGACCTGTCGCCGCAGTTAATTGCCGCCGCCAGCTTGCCGATGCCAGAATCGCTGCCGAAACGGTAGCTCTTTTGCAACAAACAGAGGCTATCGCGTAAAGACGCGGCTTGCGTTCCGGCCCCCGCCGGAATAGCGCTCCCTGTTAGTCGACTTAGCTGTCGGGCGCGTTCCGCCGTAAACCCTGCGTTGACATAGGCGCAAATATCGCCCAACACAGCGCCCGCCTCAACGGATGCCAACTGATCGCGATCGCCAAGAAAAATGACCCGCCCGTGCGGCGGCAGAGCGTCAATCAAACGTGACATCATCGGCAAATCAATCATTGATGCTTCATCGACCACCAGCACGTCCAGATGCAGCGGGTTGCCCGCATGATGGCGTAATCGCTGGCTGCCGGGCTGTGCGCCTAGCAGTCGGTGCAGCGTACTGGCGTCCTCCGGTATACGCTTTTTCTGCGCATCGGTAAGTGGAAGCTGACGCAACGCCGCGCCGAGCGACTCCGTCAGGCGTGCGGCCGCTTTCCCGGTCGGCGCCGCCAGCCGGATACGGCAACGTTCGCCATCCGCCATTTGAATTAATGCCGCCAGCAGCTTCGCGACGGTGGTGGTTTTACCGGTGCCGGGACCGCCTGAAATCACGGAGATACGGCGAGTTAGCGCTACGGCGGCGGCCACCTTTTGCCAGTTCACCTCGTCTGTCGGAGGGAATAGCGCGTCCAGAATACGGGATAACTGATCTTCATCTACGGCGATGGCCTGGTTAACCTCGTTAAAAAAGCGCGCAACCGTACGTTCGTTGCACCACATGCGATTCAGGTAGAGACGCTCGCCGCACAGAATTAACGGCGCGGGGCTATCGCCGCAGCTAACCGCCGCAGACGCCAGTAACCGCTTTTTCCAGTCGATTGGCGTAGGCGTTTCGCTTATCCAGGCGACCAGTAAGGGATGCGCCTCCTCCGTTAACGTTAAACGCGACAACGGCAGACACACGTGACCTTCACCTGCGTCATGACTAAGCAGCGCTGCCGCCAGCGTCACGGCGGGATCGTCGTTACCGGCGACGGTTAAAGCAAACTGGGCATCAATGGGCCGTAAGAGTTTTTGTTCAACGGCCTCCAGCAACCGCTCCTGGATTGTCATTGCGCCTCCTCACTCATTTCACCTGCAAACATATCATCCAGTTGGTTAATTAACGCCGCCGCAGGACGAGTGGTAAAAATACCCTGCTGCGGACGTTCGCTATCCACCCCGCGTAAAAAGAGATAGATGACGCCGCCGAAATGGCGTTCATAGTCGTAATTCGCCATTCGATGACGAAGGTAACGGTGCAATGCCAGCGTATAAAGCTGGTACTGCAAATCATAGCGATGCGCCTGCATCGCCGCAGCCATCGCCGTCTGGGTATAAGCGGCGCTATCCTCGCCCAGCCAGTTAGATTTATAGTCGAGCAGGTAATAGCGCCCCTCATAACGGAACACCAGGTCGATAAAGCCCTTTAACATGCCGCGAACCTGCATGAAATCCAGCGCAGGGCAACCTGCTGAAAGCGGGTCGTATCGACGAATCAACGCATCCAGCTCTCCGGCGGTAAGCGGCTGGGCAATCGGCAGATAAAACTCCATTTCGACCTGTTTTTCACGCTCGGTCAGCACGCTCAGACTAACGCCCGTCTCGTTAAGGGGAACGTGCAACACGGTGTCCAGCCAGCGGGTAAGTACGGGCTCCCATCGCGTTTCAAAACCACTCAGCTCCAGTTTTTCCTGTACCCATTGGGGGTTTATCGGTTGAGTAAAATCAAGCTCTTCAAACAGGCTGTGCAAAAATGTTCCCGGCGATGCCCCGCGAGGAAAGTGATGCGGCGTCATTGCCGGCGCTTCCGCCGCTTCGCCAACGCCTGCGGCGTCAATGTCGAGACGAGGAATAAGATCTTGCGCCACGCTATGTCCCCGCTGCTGCAAACCGGAATAACTGGTGACGCGCCAGCTATCATAAAGCAAACGTTGCAGCGTTCTGGCGCTGAGTTCCGCGTGCGATGCAGCGGCAATTTGCCAGCGGTCGTTATCCGTATTGCCTGGCGTTCGACACACGATATCCTCGTCGCATAGCGCCTCAATACAGGCGCGAAGGCCTGCGGCATCCATCGGTTCGCCTTTTTGCAGGAGTCGCCCAAGCGCGCTTTGGTGCACATCCGTCTCGCCTTTCTTATCGCTGCGACGCCGTACCAGCGGCGCGACGCCGAGGCTGCAATGCCACACTGCACGGGTCAGCGCGACATAAAGTAGGCGCAGGTCTTCCGCCAGGCGCTCGGCTTCCGCCAGTGCTATGCTCTCTTCGGCGTGACTAAGGTCCAGCACCGCCTCGTAGGAGTGCCTGTCGTGATAAAAAGCCTGGTCCTGCACGCGGAAATGGGTGATAAAAGGTAACCAGACCAGCGGGTATTCCAGACCTTTCGATTTATGAATGGTGACGATTTGCACCAGATGCTTATCGCTTTCCAGACGTAGTTGCTGGCTGGAAGCATTGCTATCGGGTTCAAGGATATGCTGCGCCAGCCAACGCACCAGCGCATGTTCGCTTTCCAGCTGCGAACCGGCTTCCTGTAACAGCTCGCTAATATGCAAAATATCCGTCAGCCGACGTTCGCCTCCCGCCGTCGCCAGCAGGTTTTCAGCAATATTGCGCGCCGACATTAGCGCGCGCAGCATAGGCATCACGCCGCGTTTATGCCAAATCTGCCGGTAGCCATCAAACTCTTCGACAACCGTATCCCACGCATTTTCATCATTGTTAAGCGTTTCGATATCCAGCGCGGTAAGGCCCATCATTGATGTCGCCAGAGCGCTACGCAACGTATTTTCACGTTCGGGCGCCATCACCGCCTGCAACACCCACAGCATCTCCTGCGCTTCAAGCGTTTCGAATACGCTGTCGCGGTTAGAAAGATAGACGGAGGGGATCGCCAGTAAGGTCAGCGCATCCCGTATCAGCGCGGCTTCCCGCCTGCTGCGCACCAGCACGCTGATATCCGAGGCACGAACGGGCCGCGACGAATCGCCGTTCGTCAGCAGCGCGTCGCCCGTTTGCCCGGCACGCAGCCAGTCGCGAATTTGCGTGGCGCACACCTGCGCCATATAACTTTGATAATCGCCCGAACCGCAGCTTTCCCCCTCCATTAGCCACAGGGTCATCGCCGGTTGAGGCGCGTCATTCACTTTAAATTGCAGCGACTGGTTTCTGGGCGCAAACTTTACCGGACTGAAGGGAATATCGCGGAACATAAAGGCGTCGTTCATCTGACTGAACAGCTTGTTAACGCTATTCACCATCCCCGGCGCGGAGCGCCAGTTAGTGTCAAGGGTATAGTGCGCGCTCACTTCGCTGCGGGCCTTCATGTAGGTAAAGATATCCGCGCCACGAAACGCATAAATCGCCTGTTTAGGATCGCCAATCAGCAATAGCGCCGTATCGGGTTGATGTCGCCAGATACGGCGAAAAATACGGTACTGTTGTGGGTCGGTATCCTGAAATTCATCGATCATCGCCACCGGAAAACGGGTACGAATCGCCGCAGCCAGCGCCTCGCCGCTTTCACTACGCAGCGCGGTATCTAAACGGCTGAGCATATCGTCAAACCCCAGCTCGCCGCGCCGGCGTTTTTCCTGAGCCACCGTTTCACGGATCTCTGAGAGCGCTCGGGTAAGAACCAGATCTTTAATCGATAACGGTTCGCCCAACAGGTTATCAATGGCGACAAACAATGGGTGCTGGGGCGTCACGCCGCCAGCTTTGGTGCGCTCAGCTAAAAAACACTGTGAAAATTTTCCCAACGCCTCGGGTAATTGATAATTTTTGGTCTCTTCTTGCGCCCACGCGGTGATCTTTTCGATCCATTTCGCCTGATTGCCGCGGTTGAATTTTCTGCGATCGATGCCGGATGATTCGATCAGCGCGTCCAGCTCGCTAACCGCCTCACACCACTGCTGCTTCACCTGGTTGATGCGCGCCAGGATCTGTTCATGACGCGATGCCAGCGTCTCCTCCTGCGATGGCGGCGCTTTAATGACCGGCGCTTCGCCCTGCAGATAACGATCGATATCCTTTAAGAGCGCCTTCGGTCCCTTCCACACGTCAAACACCACCTGCGCGATGTCGCGCGGCAGCGGATAGCAATGACGCCGCCAGAAATCGGCGCAGGCCTGATAACGCAACAAAGATTCGTCTTCAATAAGCTGTTGCTCAAACAACATACCGGATTCGAAAGCGTTCAGGCTGAGCATACGCTGGCAAAAACCGTGGATGGTAAAGACCGCGGCCTCGTCCATTTGTCGTTCCGCCAGTAATAACCACTGCGCGGCCTGCTTTTTGTCGCTAATTTCTTCCAGCAAGCGGGCATACAGCGGATTATCCGTGCTTTCCCGCAGACAGGCGATGCGCAACTCATGGATATTACTGCGGATTCGCC
Source organism: Salmonella sp. SAL03688 (assembly GCF_046551895.1). Taxonomy (NCBI): domain Bacteria; kingdom Pseudomonadati; phylum Pseudomonadota; class Gammaproteobacteria; order Enterobacterales; family Enterobacteriaceae; genus Salmonella; species Salmonella sp. SAL03688. The sequence goes on along the minus strand of NZ_JBGDVI010000002.1, from coordinate 110,954 downwards.
CACGCAGCTCTTCAGTGGCGGCCTCCGTAAAGGTTACCACCAGCAGTTCTTCAACGGTCAACGGACGGGGAAATGCGGCACTGCCGCCTAAACCGAGCAATAACCGCAGATACAGCGCCGCGATAGTAAACGTTTTGCCTGTGCCCGCTGATGCTTCAATCAGACGCTCGCCTGTCAGGGGCAAGCGTAGAGGATCAAGAGTCTCGGCGACATCATTCATTCTTTTCGCTCATTAGAGGTAACGTTTGCTGCAATGCGCTGACGTTATCCCACACTTTCCAGCCTGTCGGATGCACGTATTCTGCTTTTCCATTCTGGCTACCGGCAATCTGTGACAATATTGCCATACCTTGTGGTTCCACCACCGCCTGGTGGAAGAAGTCGGCAAGCTTTTGTGGCGTCAGCAATTTTATCTGAGCGATGATTTTATCACGCGAGTCAAAGCGCATATTACCCCGATCGAAATCCTTGCTTAAACGGGATGCTTCTTCGCCCAACGTTTGCGGCGCCTGGCGCATTTGCGTAATGATCGCCTGCTGAATTTGGGCGAACTCTTCCGGCTTCATCGCCCTCAGCTTCGCCTCGGCGTCAGGGAAAAATGCCTGATAGCGTTGCCACAGGTAAGAGGGCTGTTTATCGTTGCTCTGTAGCAGGAATCCCATTCCCCACTGACGGCCAACGCTCATCGGAAAGGCGAAAACGGCGTATCCCAGTTGCTCTTCGGTTCGTAGCTGATTGTAAAACCACGGTTGAACAATCTGACCTAACATCGCGCTGTAGGCGGCGCTGACGTACTCGTCGTAGCCGACCGGGACAAAGACCGCGGCTAACGCGGAGTCGGTGCTACTGCCCGCTTTTTCAAATATTACGGACTGCTTTTTCTCAACCACCACGTCTTTGTTACGACACCACGCCGATCCGTTCGCCGCAAGCTGTTTTTGAACATCTTGCGCCAGAGAGGTCGCCTGGGCTTCGCTCATATTTCCTATAACCAGAAATTCCGGACGAGCGCCCGTTTTTAACGCATTACGATAGGCCATCACCTCTTTTAACGTAATGGACGGCAGCAAAGCGCGACGTTCATCACGGGAAAAATAAGGCACCTGCGAAATCATCTGCACTGGCATAATCGCCTGTTCGTAGGCTTTTCCCTTCTCCGCAGAATCCATCATCTGCGTATACCAGGATTTCGCCTGCGCCAGCTGTTCCTCCGTGGCGTCGTAGCTAAAATATCCTTCCAGCAGCGCCAGGAAAAGCTGCGGCAAACGCTGGGTATAACCGTTCGCAGTGACCATCAGACCATTGTTGGCGTTAGTGGAAAAGCTAATGCCGCCCACTGCCGCCTGGTTGCTGAGCTGATCGAGCGCCATTCCCGCCAGATAATCATTAAGGGCGAACAGTACCTGATTGCGGGCGCTGTCCATCGCCTGCGGGTTACGCAATACCACGCTCACGTCAGCTTTTGGCTCGCTGGCGAAATAACGACTCGGCGCATAAACCACGCGCAAATCCGCTTTATCGACAATCAGTTCTGGCCGCACGTAGTTTTTGTCATTCTTAACAAGCGTAAAATCATCAGGAATATAGGGGTTTAACTCCGGTAGCGACAACGCAATGCCCTGTGCTTTTTGCTGCCAGTTTTTAAACGTCTGTTCGCTAATCTTATCGACCTGATAAGGCGCATCCACAAAATACGCAATCTTATTATGGGGTTCCTGGGGACTGATGTACCAGATGCGCGCATTCTGCGGCGTCATCATCGCCAGGCGATTTTTGATAGCGGCAGGATCGTAACGATCGGCGATATTCGCCGCATCCAGCGTATGCGCTACCGGGACGCGGATCATAGTGTCCGCCAGCCATTCGACATAGTCCATATCGCGGGTAATCGACGGATAGCGGAAGTCGAGATCCAGCACATGCGCCAGCTCGTCAAAGTAACGTTTGTCTATCCCTTTTTCACGTAACGTATTGAGATAGCTGAAGATAGCTGCGACAACTTCATCACGATTGGCCAAACCTTTATCAGTCAGCGTTGCCGAAATGGCAAATACGCCGCTGTTACCATTAACAATCGGATCGGAATCCGCGCTAATACCTTCGACCAGTCCTTGTTTTTGCAGCCAGTCAGAGAGCGTCCCCGGGCTACGATTGCCAATCAGATAAGAGACCAGTTCATCGGTCTTGCTGCGGAACTGCGCGCTATTGTTATCAATACGAAACTCCACGCGCAGCACTTTACGCGGTAGCGCCGGCACGTAATGAATAATGATGCCCTTCTGCGCCTCGGTGATGACAGGTACGTTAATTTCCGGTTTTTTAATCTCTTTATTCGGCACGCGACCATAGGTTGCGGCGGCAATACGCGCCAGTTCCGGCAAGGGTTTATTACTGTAAATCACCGCCTTCATCAGATTAGATGAATAGTATTTTTCATGAAAAGCGATCAACGCCTGTTGCACCGGATTTCCCGGCTTATCGCTTAGCGTTTCCAGATTGCCGCCAGAAAAGTGCGAGCCTGGATGCGCCGGGTTAATGGTTTCGGCGCTTACCTGCGCCATACGCATACCGTCGCGGGTGCGCGCCATCGTCAGCTCGGCATTCACCGCATTTCGTTCGCGTTCGGCGTATTTTTTATCGAGCAATGGCGCGGCAATGGCGTCGGCCAGGCGATCTACGGCGCCTGGAAGCGCGTCGTTTTCAACCTCCAGGTAGAAGGCTGTTCGATAAGGCGCGGTGCTGGCGTTGTGGCTACCGCCATGTCTTTTAAGGTATTCGGCAAGGCTATCCGCCTGCGGATATTTTTTTGACCCCATCAGGCACATATGCTCAAGATAATGAGCAAGCCCCTGATGAGCCTCAGGATCTTCAAGCGATCCAACGGGCACCACTAACGCAGAAAGCGACTTTACAGCCTGCGGATCGGATACCAGCAACACCACCATGTCATTATCAAGACGTATCGCCTGATACTGCCGGGTATCTTTATCGCTTTTACGGATAGTTTCTTGCAGCGGTTGCCAACCGATATCCGCCTGAACTGCAGGCCCCCAGAGGGCGACCAATAACAATAACGCTTTGAACCAGGTGCTGCGGGGCATTCACGGACCTCATCATTAACTTTCATTCCCACTCATCTGTATGGTCACGTAAACCATCGACCTGAGCAGAACGGGATATTATTGTGCTGAACCAGGCAGCATCTTTTTATCAGTAATCAGTCCGTGACGAAGAGCGCATCATAGTCGAAGCCTTTTAATTGCGCGATTTTCATACAATCAACGAGACTGATTAAAACGAAACAGCGGTAACAGGTAATGCCGGGACTGCGCAATGATAGCCTGCAACGTTTCAGATTCCAGCTGACGCCAAAGACGTTGATACCAGATATCTTCGCCTTCGCCGCTCACCATCATGTTGCCTTCATAAGCCTGTAAAAACTTTGTCCTGGCCTTCTGTAAGGTATCATCGTCGTCTAACATGACATCATTTTCAGCGTCATAACAGGCTTTTATCCATGCGCCGCCGCTTTCCGGCAGTACCAATAGCGGAGAAGACATGCCTTCCCGGTAGCCTTCAATCAGTTGCGCCAGGTAAGCCATTGCCTGCGCTTTATCAAGTGGCGGAAATCGCCACTCTCCCTCTTTGCGCAAAAACAGGCGACTTTCGCCACTCCCGCCGCTGGCACAATAGACAAGGTGTTCCAGCCAAAGTTGCACACCTTGCGCAACGCTGATTAAAGCGGGACGCCAGCGCAATAATCCATCCTCCTGTACCTGCGGTAGCCAGCCGGTTAGCTGAACGCCATTGCAAAGCAGATCCACTTCCAGGCTTTGGCTCGGCTTACGACAGGCGATAACCCGGCTTGCCAGTTGCTGCATCTCCTGACATTGCGCATCCCAGAATATTTCGCCAAACGCGCCGTAAGGCAACTCTCCCGCAGCCCGGAAACGGCGGAACAAGCGTTCGGCGTCGTCCTCTTCAACCAGCGTATTGAGCAACTGTTGGTTAAGTTGATATCGCGTCAATCCCTCTAATTCAAACGGTTCCGCATCAGGAATCTCACTCTCTTCCGAGCGGAAATTAACCTGAAGCCGCATCTGAAAAAATGCGCGTACCGGATGGGCCCAAAAACGCTGCAGACTTTCCAGAGTCAATGTTTCCGGCATCGTAAAAGGAAGCGGCTGCACAAAGTCAGAATGCGCTTTCCCCGACTGACTCGCCGCAGGCAACCACTCTCTGGCATAACTTTGCTGTTCGCCGGGTTGGTAATTTTGCGCATCAAAAGGCATACGGGTATGCAGACGCGTAATATGCGCTTTGACTCGTGCTTCGCTCTCATCACAGGTCAGCGTTTCGTCGCCCGGCAAATAGTGGCTTTGTCCGATGTAATCCACCAATTCTTGCACCAGTACAGAGGGAAAGCGTTCGCTATTATCCTGGATGGAGCGACCGATGTAGCTGATATACAGCGTCTGCTGCGCCGAGATTAACGCTTCCAGAAACAGGTAGCGGTCATCGTCGCGACGGCTTCGATCCCCGCGCATGGGTTTTTGGCTCATCAGGTCAAAGCCCAACGGCGCAAGCTGGCGCGGGTATACGCCGTCGTTCATTCCCAGCAGGCAAACGACTCTGAACGGAATGGAACGCATCGGCATCAGCGTACAAATATTGATGGGGCCCGCCAGGAAGCGCTGGCTAATACGTTCCTGATCCAGACGCTGCGCCAGTTCATCCCGCAGTAGCGAAATTGGTACCGCGTCGCCATATTCCGCCGCGACGCCTTCGGCGATAATGGCCTGCCACTGCTGTTCAATCAATGTCATTGCCGCTTCCGTGTCCGCATCGGGCAGGAAGAAATCATTGAGCATATCGCGACAAACGGGCAGCCACTCTTCCAGCGGTCGCTCCTGCGCCAGACCGCGCCGCCAGATATTAAGCTGCATCAGCAGCGAAGCCAGATGCCCGACCAGCTCAGCAATCAGACCGCTGGATTCGTCATAAGGCAGAACCGACTGCCACTCGCCCTGGGCGCTTTCCATCGCATACCCCAGCAGCATACGCGTCAGGCCAAATTGCCATGTATGCTGCCCCGTGGCAGGAAGCTCCAGCTCGCGTACGTTGTCATCGTCAATTCCCCAGCGAATGCCTGACTCATTGACCCACAAGCGCAAATAACGCAGCCCTTCTTCGTTGATCGTAAAGCGGGCAGCCAATACCGGTACGTCTAACAACGCCAGAACATCCTCGGAGACAAAGCGGCTGTCCGGTAACGAAAGTAGGCTGATAAATGCCTGTAACACCGGATGTGACTGACGCGCCCGCCGATCGGAAATGGCATAAGGCAGATAGCGCTCCGTTGGCGCGCTACCAAATACCGCCTGGATAAACGGGCTATAGCTGTCAATATCAGCCACCATAACGATAATGTCGCGCGGCGTTAGTGTCGGATCGGCTTCCAGCATCGCCAGCAGGCGATCGTGCAGTATTTCCACCTCGCGCTGCGGGCTGTGACAAACGTGAAAAGAGAGGCTGTTATCCTCAGGATCGAGCAGACGCTTATTGTCGCTGCGCGAATACTCCTCAAGATTTACGCCCGCCACCGCATGGCTTTCCAGTTCAAGGATATCCGCCTGAATCCGATGCAAAAGATTATCTGGCGTAATATCAACAAACGCATCCAGCTCCTGGCTGTTTTCCAGTTCAGATAGCAGGTAGATATAATCCCGTCCCAGTTTTCCCCATGAGGCCAGTAGCGGATTACCGATATCCTGTTCACCGTCGCTGTTAAATAAGGCTTCCGGATTCTGGTTTTCACGGAACAACGGTAAATGACGGTCTTCAAAAGTGTGACGACGCTGGCGAGCCAGGAGTTTTGCCAGCCAGGCTGGGTCTTTAATATCCCCCCAGTAATACCGACACGGATTAGTAAAAAGGAGATGGATTTCAATATGTTTACCCAGCGCCTGCAATGCTCTGAGATACACTGGCGGTAACGCGGAAATACCGCAAATAAAAACGCGGGACGGCAACCCTGGCGGGCAGGTGGTCGCGCTTTCCAGCGTTTGAATAAAGCGTTGGTAGAGATTGGCGCGATGCCAGCGCGGCTGCCCCAGCGCGGCGGTATATTCCACCAATGCTTTCCACAGCGGCGCCTGCCAGTTTTGCGCCTCCCCCAGACCTTCCACGGTTTTTCCCGCTTCCCACTGCGTAAGCCAGTCAGGCCGATAAACCAGATACTGATCGAACAGGTCGGCGGCGCGCGCGGAAAGCTGAAAGAGTTTGCGTTTATCGGTGTCGTCGGTCAGATAATGGCGCAGCAGTACAAACTCATCCTTATCCAGCAACTGCGGCAGCAAGGTCATCAGTTTCCAGCTCATGCTTTGTTTGCTGAAAGCGCTTTCTTTGGGAATATCCGGCAACACGCGAACAAACATCTCCCAGATAAAACTCGCCGGTAACGGAAAAGCGATATTCGCCGCAATACCAAACTTTTGTGAAAGGGTCATCTGCAGCCACTGCGCCATGCCCGTGCTTTGTACCAGAATCATTTCTGGTTCAAAGGGATCATCCAGCCGCTCGCGTTCGACGATGAATTCCATCAACGCTTCCAGCACATCCAGACGATTGGAGTGGTAGACCCTTAACATAATTACTCCTGACGATTAACGATTTGGACAATGCAAGCGCGTCATCTGCCCCTGCCTGCCAGAGGGTGAAACCATCGTGACGCTGATGCTGACACATCCCGATTGCGTTGTCTGCATCCGGTTGGCCTTCCAGCCTTCAGCAGGCGAAAATGGATACAGCGCCGTTTGCTGCCACGCCTGCCGCCAGATCTGGAGATACTGGTGTCGTAATGCAAAACTGTGCATTAATACCCGCTGATAGCCTGACAGCGCGGTGACGATCATTACCATTAGAACCATCGCCACTAAAACTTCCGGGAGGCTAAACCCGCGTTGTAAATTCAGGGGATGCGACATAACGCCACCTCTTTTAATGGACAAAAATCGCTCCAGCCGTGGGGAGAAAAGACAATGCTTCCCTGAATGACGTTGCCCAAACGCCATAACGTCATGCCGTCATCTTGCGCCGCCATCACCACCTCATCCCCCGATAATCTCCGCAAACAGACCCTCGCTCCTGAAGGGGAATAGCGCCGACATTCCATTTCGGTTACGCCTGACCATAGCTGCCCCCGCCCCCATTCCAGCGCCGACTGTACGAGCGCCTGGCGTTGTATCGCCATGCTCTGCGTCGTCACGCGGGCGGCATAGCTGGCCTGCTGCTGATTTACGCCTTGCAGTAGCAGACTACCCAGAATCAGTATTAAAAGCGCCAGTATTAGCGAAGAAGCGCCACGTTCCCGATTCACAGATTAAATCCCGTTACGCTGTATTGCGCGTCAATAACCGTCTGAGGCTCGGCTTTGCTGGCGCCGCGCAGATGCAGCATGAGCACTGGCGAGAATCCCGTTATATCCCGGCGCTCAACGGTAAACGCCGTGATGAGTACCGTATTGGGATCGGTCATTTTTTCCCATCCCTTCCCCTGACAAGATGTTGCTCCGCGTAATGTTTCCAGAACGTTATCCTTCATACGGAACCCGGTCTGGTCGGCCTCTTTCGCCGGTATGGTATCCCAGACACCGTTATTATTCCCGTCCCACTGAACGATGACGCATTGCCCCTGTTCGGCAAGATGTAACCCTTCGCCAATACAGTGGCCATGGCAGTAACCCGCACGTTGAAGATGCTTCGCTACGGTATAGGTTCGCTGCCAGATTTCATCTTCCAGCGATAACTGTCGCGTGTTGTGCCAGATCTCACGCTGTAGCGCCGGTAAAAATCGTGCGGACCCAAGCAGTAAAATGGAACCGATCGCCATCGCCAGCACAACCTCCAGTAGCGAGAACCCTCGCGTGGTTATTGACACGTGGCGGCCTCATTACGCTCACATAGCCTGATTCGCCCCCAGGAGGAGACGACCAGACGCCACTCTCCGGCAGCGTTTTTCAGTACGATATGCCCTGCCCATGCCGTATTGCGCAGGCCAAAGAAGGCTAACGACGGCGTGATATCGGCAAGGACGACATCACGCCAGTCGGGCGTAAACACAAAGGGGGAAGATGGCGTACACGATGTTTGCGTAGCAACAGAGCTGACAAAGCACCATGAACCGCCTTCGCTGACCACGCGAAGAATGTGATCGCGGTTATGCCAGTGAGCGTCCTCACGAAGTTGCAGCAGGTAATCCCGCACCTGACATGCGGTTTGCCACAGGCGCTGTTGCTGCTGCCAGCGTTGCCAGCCATAAAGTCCTGTGGCGCTGAGAATGATAATGAGCGACATCGCGACCACCGTTTCAATGAGCGTATAGCCCTGTTGTTTTTTCATGTCGGCAGTATGGCGGGCGGAAGAAAAATAACGAGCGCCAAATACAGATTGTTCGGCGCGTTACGGAAAAAAGTTCATGTCTTGCAGCGCGTTGCAAAATTTCAGGAATCCGCGCCGAAGATTGAGACGAAGGGTAAAAAAAACCGACGCGCAATGACGTCGGTTATGGCAGGATCGTCAGCGCTTAGATAGCGACCGGCGCTTTAATACCGGGGTGCGGATCATAGCCTTCAATTTCGAAATCATCGAACCGGTAGTCAAAAAGCGAATCGGGTTTACGCTTAATGACCAACTTCGGCAGCGCGCGCGGTTCACGGCTTAATTGCAGGTGCGTCTGCTCCATATGGTTGCTGTACAGGTGCGTGTCGCCGCCGGTCCAGACAAAATCGCCGACGTCCAGGTCGCACTGTTGCGCCATCATATGCACCAGTAACGCGTAGCTGGCAATGTTGAACGGCAGACCGAGGAACACATCGCAGGAGCGCTGATAAAGCTGACAGGAGAGTTTTCCATCTGCGACATAAAACTGGAAAAAGGCGTGACACGGCGCCAGCGCCATCTTATCCAGCTCGCCGACGTTCCACGCAGAAACGATAATACGACGAGAGTCCGGGTCGTTTTTAAGCTGGCTTAAGACCGTGGCGATCTGATCGATATGGCGGCCATCCGGTGTTGGCCATGCACGCCACTGCTTACCATAAACCGGGCCTAAATCGCCGTTCTCATCGGCCCATTCGTCCCAGATGGTGACATTATTTTCGTGCAGGTAAGCGATGTTGGTATCGCCCTGCAAAAACCATAGCAGTTCGTGAATAATTGAACGTAAATGGCAGCGTTTCGTCGTCACCAGAGGAAAGCCTTCCTGCAGGTTAAAACGCATCTGATGGCCAAAAATGGAAAGCGTGCCGGTGCCGGTACGGTCGTTTTTCTGTGTGCCTTCATCCAGCACTTTTTGCATCAGTTCTAAATACTGTTTCATGGTTCCTCAGGAAACGTGTTGCTGCGGGCGGCGGCGATATGCCCAAACCATCATGATCGCGCCAGCGATAATCATCGGGATAGAGAGAATCTGCCCCATGCTGATGTACTGTACCCACGCGCCGGTAAATTGCGCGTCCGGCTGGCGGAAGAATTCAACAATGATACGAAACGCGCCATAGCCAATCAGGAATAATCCGGAGACTGCGCCCATCGGACGCGGTTTGCGAATAAAGAGATTAAGGATGATAAACAGCACCACGCCTTCTAATGCCAGCTCATACAACTGGGAAGGGTGGCGCGGCAATACGCCGTAGGTATCAAAAATAGGCTGCCATTGCGGATGTGACGGCAGCAGCGCAATATCTTCCGCGCGTGAGCCAGGAAAGAGCATGGCAAACCGGAAGTCAGGATCGACGCGCCCCCACAATTCACCGTTGATAAAGTTGCCCAGACGCCCGGCGCCCAGGCCGAACGGAATTAACGGCGCAATAAAATCAGACACCTGAAAGAACGAGCGCTTCGTGCGCCTGGCGAAGATAATCATCACCAGTATCACGCCGATAAGCCCGCCGTGGAAGGACATGCCGCCGTCCCAGACGCGGAATAAATAGAGCGGGTTATCCAGAAACAGAGGGAAGTTATAAAACAGGACATAGCCAATACGCCCCCCCAGGAAGACCCCCAGGAAACCTGCATAGAGTAAATTTTCAACTTCGTTTTTGGTCCAACCGCTTCCCGGACGGTTAGCACGACGCACCGCCAACCACATCGCGAAAACGAACCCCACCAGATACATCAAGCCATACCAGTGAAGCGCGACGGGCCCAATTGAGAAAATGACCGGATCAAAGTCCGGAAAATGCAGATAGCTACTGGTCATCTGTCACCACAATTTCTTGTTATTTCGCTGAAGAGATAGCGATTGATAAGCGCGCCTGCGCGTTGCAGACGCTCCAAAGGTGCGAATAATAGCACAAGGGTTAAAAGCGAGATGCCGATTACCGTTAAAAGATATGTATACGCATTGTCTTTCATCTTGCAGGCGTGTTGTCTGCGCCGTGAATCCACAGTCACTCTCTTTTCCCGCTCCAGTCGTTACAACCCTCCGCGAATCAATCCCCCCATCCCGCGGCGCTCCATAAACGCCGCCACCTGATGACGCACTTCGGTTGCCATCTGCGCCTCAAGGCTGCGTCTGGCAAGGGTTTGCGCATCTTCAAAATCGATATGCCGCAGCAGATATTTCACACGCGCTACCGAACGGCCATTCATCGAAAGATGGCGATATCCCAGACCGATAAGAATCGCCACGCACATCGGATCGCCCGCCATCTCGCCGCACAAGCGAAGATCGAGACCATGTTTTTCGGCTTCCTGCGCAATCATGGACAGCGCGCGCAGCATAGCCGGATGCAAACTGTCATAAATACTGGCCACGCGGGTATTGTTGCGATCTACCGCCAGGATATATTGCGTTAAATCGTTGGTGCCGACCGAGATAAAGTCGATCCGGTTAGCCAGATGCGGCAGCATAAATACCATTGATGGCACTTCCAGCATAATGCCGATACGCGGTTTCGGGATCGCATAGCCTATCATCTCCTCGACCTCGCGCCCGGCGCGTTCGATCAGACGTCGCGCTTCATCGACTTCATCAATACTGGTGACCATCGGCAGCAAAATGCTGAGGTTGCCAGTCGCCGCATTGGCGCGCAGCATCGCGCGGACCTGGATCAAAAAGATCTCCGGCTGATCCAGCGTAATGCGGATCCCGCGCCAGCCTAGGCACGGGTTCTCCTCGCTGATCGGCATATAGGGCAGTTGCTTATCCGCTCCCACATCCAGGGTCCGCAGCGTCACCGGTTTATCGTTAAACATTTGCAGCATCCCTTGATACTGCGCCACCTGCTCTTCTTCCGAGGGAAACCCGCTTTGCAGCATAAAGGGAATTTCAGTACGGTACAGGCCGATACCGTCGATCCGACTGCCTAACTTTTCCTCATGCTCGGGACTGAGCCCGGCATTCAGCATCACTTTGACACGCTCGCCGCTTTTCAGTTGGGCGGGAAGATTGACGTCGTCCTCCGCCAGACGACTGAGTTCTATCTCTTCACTAATGAGCCGCTGATATTCCTGAATAAGCACGGGTTCAGGATCGACCAGTAATTCACCGCGATAGCCATCCACCACCAACGTACGGCGATGTAGCACCGAAGGTTGGATATCCGCGCCCATGACGGTCGGGATACCGAGCGCGCGCACCATAATCGCCGCATGCGAGTTTGCCGCGCCGTCGCGCACCACAACGCCCGCCAGCCTGTCCTGCGGCAGCTCCGCCAGGGTGGTCGCCGACAGCTCATCCGCGACCAGAATAAAACGTTCCGGCCAGGCGTTTGGCCCCTGAACTGAATCATCAAGGTGGAATAACAGCCGCTGCCCCAGCGTGCGTAAGTCTCCCGCACGTTCTTTGAGGTAGTTATCGGTTAGCGCCGCAAATTGCTCGGCAAATTTTTCGATAATTTTTTTAACGGCCCACTCCGCAACAGCGCCTTTGTCGACCTCGGCGAAGAGTTCGCGACGCAGTCTGGCATCTGAAAGCAGGTGTGAGTACAGATCGAAAATGGCCGCCGTCTCTTTTTGCGCGCCGGCGGCAAAGCGTTTGCTGTATCGTCGGAACTCGTTCGCCGCCTCTTCCAGCGCGCCGGTCAATCGTTCACGTTCAAGAGAGGTATCCAGCGTAGACGCTTCGTAAACCTGTTCCATCAGCGGCATGGTCGCGTCTTGCCAGCCCGTTGCGATAGCCACGCCCGGCGCCGCAGGAAGCGCGCGGATTCGCGTCTGCCGGTATTGCCCGAACAGCGCTGTGACCTGCGACTGTGACAGGATAGCCGCCATCTGCGTAGCGAGCGTGACGAGGAAAGACTCTTCGCTTTCATCGTACTGGCGCAATTCGCGCTGCTGTACGACCAGCACGCCGAGAAGTTGGCGACGCTGAATGATCGGCACGCCGAGAAACGCGCGAAAACGCTCCTCTTTTACCGAAGGAATGTATTTAAAGCTGGGATGTTTTTGCGCATCGGCAAGGTTAATGGGTTCCGCCAGTCTGCCCACCAGACCGACGATCCCCTCATCAAACGCAAGCGCAACGGTTCGACCACGCGGTTTTTTCAACCCCCGCGTCGCCATCAGGTAATAACAGCGTCGGTCATGATCGGCCAGGTAAACCGAGCAAACCTCAGTATCCATCGCAAGACAGATATCCGTGACCAGAATATTCAGCGCCTCGTTCAGACGCGGCGCACTGGCCACTTTTTCGACTATTTCGCGCAGGCGAGTGAGCATAATTTGCGTGGCTTAACCTCTTTTACGTCGATAAGCAGGCGCGCTTTGTAGCTTAGGGGGATTATCCTGAAGCGCCATGACAACACTTGCAAACTCTTTCATTACCCTGCGGTAGACATCGCGTTTAAATGACACCACTTGTCGAACCGGATACCAGTAACTTACCCAGCGCCAGCCGTCAAACTCCGGCGTACTGCTGGTTTGCATATTGATTTCGGCGTCGGCGCTCATTAACTGCAAAAGAAACCACTTTTGTTTCTGGCCGATACATACCGGCTTTGTGTCCCAACGCACCAAACGTTTTGGTAACTTGTAACGCAACCAGTTGCGAGTAGAAGCAAGGATCCGCACATCTTTACGGCTTAACCCAACTTCTTCAAACAGTTCCCGGTACATCGCCTGTTCTGCCGACTCCCCTGGATTTATCCCGCCCTGCGGGAACTGCCAGGAGTGCTGACCAAATCGCCGGGCCCACATCACCTGCCCCTGACGATTACAAATTACGATACCTACATTTGGGCGGTAGCCATCGTCATCAATCACCGGACTACCTCAACATAAACCTTATATATGAACGATTGTTTCATACTCCAGTGAGGCGGTAAACCACTCTGTAATAGTGACACAGCCTAATAACAATTGAATAACTCACAGTAAATAGCCGAGTTATAAACAGATGATGACGCCCTTGCGCCATTTTATTCACCTTTTCTGTGGATATAGTTGTGAAGAAGTATGGAATTACCACGGGAAAACCCAGAACAGTCTGAATTCCTCATACTGGAGGCAGTAAAAATAGTTCCTTATATTCATTGTGTTATAGACAAATCTTACATGCCACCTTCATAAAGCGTGACCAGCATCACATCTAAGATCCTTATGCTGATGAAAGATCAACCAGCGTCGGTTTTATCCACAGATTGTGCCAATAACTTACGCACTATTTGTCTGAATTTTCGATTTTCGTCGCACGTCAAGGCTGTAAATGGAAACAGTAGTGGTGGTTTTACACAGTTATCCCAACTTTCTGTGGATAACATAGTGTAAGATCCTGTTTATTGTCAGTGACCAGAATTGGAAAACCCGCTTCAGCGTTGCGCAACACGAAGAAACAACACAAAAAAGGCAATAAAAATCAGTCTATTGAATATAAGACACAGAAAAAGATAAACTCTGCCCATACGGTATAAAATCACTGCTCACTTTTTGACCTAAGGTAATTGTCATGTCCGCTCTTTGTCCGCTACTGACTCCGCCTGCTTCGGAAGCATTGCTGTTAGCCCAGGCGCGGCAGCTTTCCGGCTATACGTTAGGCGAGCTGGCGGCGATGGCCGGCATTACCACGCCTAAAGATTTGAAGCGAGACAAAGGCTGGATCGGCGTCTTGCTGGAGATCTGGCTCGGCGCCAGCGCCGGGAGCAAGCCGGAGCAGGATTTCGCCGCGTTAGGCGTAGAACTGAAAACCATCCCGGTGGATAGTCTGGGTCGTCCTCTGGAAACAACCTTTGTTTGCGTGGCGCCGTTAACCGGTAACAGCGGCGTGACCTGGGAGACAAGTCACGTACGGCATAAATTGAAGCGCGTGCTATGGGTGCCGGTCGAAGGCGATCGCAGCATACCGTTAGCCGAACGCCGCGTAGGTTCGCCGCTACTCTGGAGTCCGAGTGAAGAAGAGGACAGGCAGCTACGCCTCGACTGGGAAGAGCTGATGGACATGATAGTGCTGGGCCAGGTGGAACGCATTACCGCCCGTCATGGCGAAGTCTTACAACTGCGGCCCAAAGCCGCCAATGCCAGGGCGCTCACCGAGGCTATCGGCGCGCGCGGGGAACCTATTTTGACGCTACCGCGTGGATTTTATCTGAAAAAAAATTTTACGCAGGCGCTGCTGGCTCGCCATTTTTTATTGCAGAATCCGTAACGTCCATTACACGCAAATGCGCCTCCGCTATGGCTACGCATCGGGCCAGCGCCGGATAAACGTAAGCGTATTGTCGCCGCTATTTTACACCGTTCCTGGTTGCGCAAATTCAGCCTGGGCTTTCGCCCGTCACTCGACGGGCCTATAATTACCGCTTCTTTTTTTGGCAGGACTTTGTTCGATGTTATTTGCATGGATAACCGATCCTAATGCCTGGCTGGCGCTCGGTACGCTGACGCTGCTGGAGATTGTACTTGGGATCGACAACATTATTTTTCTTTCTCTGGTGGTAGCAAAACTTCCTACGGCGCAACGGAACCACGCACGGCGGCTTGGGTTGGCGGCGGCGATGGTCATGCGCCTGGCGCTGCTGGCGTCAATCGCCTGGGTCACTCGTCTGACTAATCCGCTGTTTGAGCTTTTCGGCGAAGCGATTTCCGCCCGCGATCTCATTCTGTTACTGGGCGGGTTATTTTTAATCTGGAAAGCCAGCAAGGAGATCCATGAGTCCATCGAAGGCGAAGAAGAAGGGTTAAAAACCCGGGTTTCTTCTTTCCTGGGCGCAATTGTACAGATTATGCTGCTGGATATTATTTTCAGCCTTGATTCAGTTATCACAGCGGTTGGCCTATCCGATCATCTGTTTATTATGATGGCGGCAGTCGTTATTGCCGTGGGCGTCATGATGTTTGCGGCACGGCCCATCGGCGAGTTTGTCGATCGCCATCCGTCGGTAAAAATGCTGGCGCTCTCCTTTCTGATCCTGGTTGGCTTTACCCTGATTCTGGAAAGTTTCGACGTTCACGTTCCGAAAGGGTATATCTATTTCGCCATGTTCTTCTCTATCGCAGTAGAGAGCCTGAACCTGTTGCGTAATAAAAAGAATCCGCTGTAATCCTGTCTCGCTCCCCCGCCGGGGAGCGAATACTCACTTTATTTCCTTTCTTCTCACAGATTAAGATTTTGCTGCTTCCGACATGCAGAGCTGCGCGTTATTACTAGACTATTATCAGACATATGATTAACAGACTATTATCAGATGCAGGCTATGTGAGGACAAACGGATGAAAAAGTGGGCAGTTGTAATTTCCGCAGTAGGGTTGGCTTTTGCGGTATCCGGATGCAGCAGCGATTATGTAATGGCGACGAAAGATGGTCGTATGATCCTGACCGATGGAAAACCGCAAGTTGACGATGATACCGGTCTGGTCAGCTATACCGATGCACAGGGAAACGAGATGCAAATCAACCGTGACGAAGTGTCTCAAATCATCGAACGTTAAGCGGTGGCCTGTGATCGAGGTCAGCGTTCTGCAAGCCTTCAGGCTGCGTCCCGTAACGGTGCGTGGCGACCACGCCCGGTAACAATTACGCCGCGCAGCCTGCAATTTTACTTTCCCTTTTGCCTTCCCTCTGCCATTTTTATTGTCCTTTGTCGGGAATTTCTGACTTCATAATAAAAAGGAAACGGCTATGCACTATCACCGTATACCCCACAGCTCGCTCGAAGTAAGTACGCTAGGGCTGGGCACAATGACATTTGGTGAACAAAACAGCGAAGCCGACGCTCACGCACAGCTCGACTATGCCATCGCAAATGGCATTAACCTTATCGACGCCGCCGAGATGTATCCGGTACCGCCGCGCCCGGAAACACAAGGGCTGACGGAATCCTATATCGGTAACTGGCTCGCCAAACGCGGCAACCGTGAAAAACTGATCATCGCCAGCAAAGTCAGCGGACCGGCACGTAATAATGATCAAGGCATCCGGCCTCATCAGGCGCTGGATCGTAAAAATATTCGCGAAGCGCTACACGACAGTTTGACCCGATTGCAGACCGACTATCTGGATTTGTATCAGGTGCACTGGCCGCAGCGCCCCACTAACTGCTTCGGTAAACTCGGCTATAACTGGACGGACTCCACGCCAGTAGTAAGTCTGCTGGAGACGTTAGACGCGCTAAGTGAGTTTCAGCGAGCGGGTAAGATTCGTTATATTGGCGTTTCAAATGAGACAGCGTTTGGCGTTATGCGCTATCTGCATCTGGCGGAAAAACATGACCTGCCGCGTATTGTCACGATCCAGAACCCCTATAGCCTGTTAAACCGCAGCTACGAGGTCGGACTGGCGGAAGTCAGCCAGTATGAAGGTGTTGAATTGCTCGCCTACTCCTGTCTGGCGTTTGGCACATTAACCGGTAAATACCTGAACGGGGCCAAACCCGCAGGCGCGCGGAATACCTTGTTCAGCCGCTTCACACGTTACAGCGGCGAACAGGCGCAAAAAGCCGTTGCCGCCTACGTCGATATCGCGAAGCGTCACAATCTTGATCCGGCGCAGATGGCGCTGGCCTTTGTTCGCCGCCAGCCGTTTGTCGCCAGTACGTTACTGGGCGCAACCACGATGGCGCAGCTCAAGACGAATGTGGAAAGTCTGCATCTGACGTTAAGCGAAGACGTTCTGGCGGAGATTGAGGCGGCGCATCAGGTTTATACTTATCCGGCGCCGTGATGGTCAGTGCCCGGTGGCGCTACGCTTCCGGGCTTACAGAGACAATGTAAGCCGGATAACGCGCACTCGCCGCCCGGCATATTCACTCAGTATGATGCCTGCCGGCGCTGCCAGATCCACAGCGCCGCGATCGCCAGCGCGAACAGCACGCCAAAGCCGATACCTATCGCCACTGCCGGAACGCCAACCAGCACCGCCAGCGAGTACAGTCCCAGCATTAATAGCATGGCGCTATTCTCGCCCAGATTTTGTACGGCAATGGCATTCCCGGCGCCAACGCTCTTCTTACCGCGCTCCTGGAGCAAAGCGTTGAGCGGCACCACAAAAAAGCCGCCCAGCATACCTATCAACAGCAACAAGGCATAAGCAGGCAGCAATGCGTGCTGTAATGAGAAGATCGCAACCACAACGCCAATCAAAATCCCGGCGGGCATACAGCGCGATACGGTCTCCAGCGTCACCAGTTTTGCCGCCGCGCCCGCGCCGACCACAATGCCTACCGCCACCATGGCGTTCAGGTAAGTCGGCGTGGCGTTATCCGTAATCCCCAGCGCCACCGGCACCCACAGCACCAGCAGAAAACGCAGCGTCACGCCTGCGCCCCAGAATAGCCCGGTCCCCACCAGCGAAAAACGCGTTTCACCGTTACGCCAAAGGACAACGCAAGCGCTGAAGAAGCTACGCGTCATCGCCGACAACCGCCAGGATTGTCCTGGACGCGCCGCCACAAGCTTCGGGATAAACAGGTTCGCCGCCACTGCGCCAGCGTAGGCCAACGCGCAGGCAACCAGCGCGGCGATGACATGCCAGTCGGCCAATACGCCGCCCGCGACGGAACCGAGCAAAATCGCCGCAATCGTAGAGGCTTCCATCAGGCCATTGGCTTTCACCAGCTTATCGCCCGTCGTCAGTTCGCCCAGAATACCGTATTTCGCCGGAGAATAAGCCGCCGCGCCAATCCCGACCAACGTATAACCGACAAAAGGATTTACGCCGAGGCAGATACCTGCCGCTCCCGCCAGTTTAAGACCATTGGCGACCATCATCACCCGGCCTTTGGCAAAGCTGTCCGCTATCTGGCCGACAAACGGCGCAAAAAGAATGTAAGCGCCCACAAACACCATTTGCAAAACAGGCTGGCTCCAGTCCGGGTAAAACTGAGCTTTCAGCAGTGCCAGCGTCGCGAACAGCAGCGCATTATCGCCAAAAGCCGAGAGAAACTGCGCGACAATCACCGACAGCATCCCTTTCGACCAGATGGAGGTGTTAGTACGTACTGACTCACTCATGATGTTGTTCCGGCGCATCCACCCAACTTTTCAGCGTCACAAAATCGGGTTTCCCGCTGCCAAGCAAGGGAAGCTGCTTCAGATAACGGATATCACGCGGGACGGCAAGTTCCGGAATACCGTGTTCACGGGCATAGTGCTGTAACTTTTCTCGGGTGAGTTCGCTGTCAGTCGTAAACAGTACCAGCGCTTCACCTTTGCTGGCATCGCTTTTAATGGCGGTAGCGTGCATTTTGTCCGCCGAAACGCCAAGCGCCAGTTGTTCGACCATCTCCAGCGAGACCATTTCGCCAGCAATTTTCGCAAAGCGTTTCGCGCGCCCCTGAATCTGCACAAAACCATTTTCATCGAAGCGTACAATATCGCCCGTGTCGTACCACCCGCGCTCGGTTTCGCCTCTGGCGTTTTCCGCCGACGGCACCTCCAGCACGCCCGGTTTTTCCACGCGCAGATAGCCATTCATGATATTCGGCCCTTTCAGCTGTAGCCGACCGCCGTTTTCAATACCGGGCACCGCCAGCAGACGCGCGTCCATGCCAGGCAGAATGCGGCCAACAGTGCCAGGCTTAGCCGCCATCGGCACGTTAATCGAGACTACTGGCGCGCATTCCGTTACCCCGTAGCCCTCAAGAATGCGCAGACCGAATTTATCCTGCCACAGTTGTTTGGTGCTCTCCTGAAGTTTTTCCGCACCGGCCACCACATAGCGCAGGCGATAAAAATCATACGGATTGGCAAAGCGCGCATAGTTGCCGAGGAAGGTTGACGTACCAAACAGCACGGTACAGTTACGGTCATAGACCAGTTCCGGCACAATGCGATAGTGCAGCGGACTTGGATAAAGAAACACTTCCGCGCCGGTCAACAACGGCGTAAACAGGCCCACCGTCAAACCGAACGAGTGAAAGAGCGGCAGCGCCGACATAAAACGGTCATTGGCGGTGAAATCCGCAATCGTTTTTATCTGCTCGACGTTCGCCAGAATGCTTTTATGGCTGTGCACCACCCCTTTCGGGTGCCCTTCCGAGCCGGAGGTAAAAAGAATGATCGCCGCGTCTTCCGGCTGCTGTTTTACCTGCGCCAGTCGCGGCGCCAGGAGGTGGGCAAAAATCCACAGCTTGTCGGCGGGTGTGACGTCCGCTTTTAAATCTTCCAGGTAAACCCAGCGAACCTGCGTTAGCTGCTCCGGCAGGTGCCACAATTTACCTTTATCGAGGAACTGGCGGGAGGTAAAAATCGTTTTAATTTCCGCCGCAGTAATCGCGCTGGTCAGCCCTTTTACCCCCGCCGTATAGTTCATCATGGCCGGAATGCGGCGACGAGAAACCGCGCCGAAAATCACCGCCGCGCTGATGGCGGCATTCGGCAGCATTAAACCGATTTTCTCTCCCTCAACGCTGTACTTTTCCAGAATCCGGCCAACAAAAAGCGTCTTGGTCAGTAACTTACGATACGTATCCGGCGTAAAGTTAATGTCCTCAATACAGTTTTTACCCGCGCCGTAACGATATTGCGCCGCCAGCAACGATTCGTATAACGTCTCGCGCGGGCGCACCGCCATACGCGCTTCCATCATGATCTGGTGCAGCATCTCACCCGCTATCTTACGTCTGTCGCGCGCGCGCGGCGCTTCCGGCATCGGTATTTGCGTCGGCGGTAAAATATGAAGCTGAATGCGGGGGAATAAGCGCCGTTTAACCAGACCTTTCAGGCGACTGAAAGGGGTAAGCTCCGCGCCGTCAATACGGAGCGGAATGACGGTTGCGCCCGATTTTGCCGCCACAAAGCCTGCGCCGTCATAAATTTTCATCAGCGAGCCGGTCACGGAAATCCGCCCTTCCGGGAAAATCACCACTGGACGCCCCTGCTCCACCAGACGCACCAGGTGTTTAATGGACATGGGTTTAGTGGGATCGAGCGGTACAAAATCGATCAGCGGCGTTAACCAGCGCATATACCATTGCTGGCTGATGGAGGTATATACCGCAAAGACAGGCCGTACCGGCAAAAACAGCGCCAGTAGCATACCATCGATAAATGAAACGTGATTGGGGGTAATTAAGACCCGGTTCCCCTGTAGCGCCCGGACATCGCCAGTGACGCGCACACGATAAAGCACGCGAAACAGGTTACGGAAAAATCCAAACAGCATTTCAACTCCCTTTGGCCGACAATTCGCTAAAACATGAATTGTGGCAGATTACACGAGTTGCGTAACAGGAGCGATAGCAAAATAGGTTCGAAAAAAAACCTGCGCATCCGCGCAGGTTGGTGCAAGAGACAGGTACGAAGAGCGTACCGAATAATCTCACCAATCAATACCTCTGGGATCTTGATTGTGGGCTTCGCGCGTCTGCATCGCCAGTCCGAAAACGCAAAGGAATAAACGGAAATGCAACGAGTTGTGTAAATTATCCGTTACTGTTACAGGTTCAGGCGAAACAAAAAAAACCTGCGCATCTCTACGCAGGTTGGTGTAATTCGTGTGATCAACAATGACGTTGATTCCACCTATCAATACCTCTGGGATCACCACTCTATCAACCTGACTCGCTGGCCTGCCAGCAGACAATCGCAACAGCGCTTCGCAAACTGTAACGAAAGATTTGTATTGTCACTTTACAGACGCATTTCTCCCGTGCAGGTCACATTTGCCCGACACGGCGGGGCAAGAGGCTTGAACAGAGGTTCATTTTCCGTAAAACTGGCGTAATGTAAGCGTTTACCCACTATAGGTATTATCATGGCGACCATAAAAGATGTAGCCCGACTGGCCGGTGTTTCAGTCGCCACCGTTTCTCGCGTTATTAACGATTCGCCAAAAGCCAGCGAAGCGTCCCGGCTGGCGGTGACCAGCGCAATGGAGTCCCTGAGCTATCACCCTAACGCCAACGCGCGCGCGCTGGCACAGCAGGCAACGGAAACCCTCGGTCTGGTGGTCGGCGACGTTTCCGATCCTTTTTTCGGCGCGATGGTGAAAGCCGTTGAACAGGTGGCGTATCACACCGGCA
Source organism: Salmonella sp. SAL03688 (assembly GCF_046551895.1). Classification (NCBI taxonomy): domain Bacteria; kingdom Pseudomonadati; phylum Pseudomonadota; class Gammaproteobacteria; order Enterobacterales; family Enterobacteriaceae; genus Salmonella; species Salmonella sp. SAL03688. The sequence goes on along the minus strand of NZ_JBGDVI010000002.1, from coordinate 89,497 downwards.
ATTTTTTACTGATTGGCAACGGGTATCATAACGAACAAAAAGAGCGTCAGGCTATTGAACAGTTGATTCGTCATCGTTGCGCAGCGTTAGTGGTACACGCCAAAATGATTCCGGATGCGGACCTGGCCTCATTAATGAAGCAAATCCCCGGCATGGTGCTGATTAACCGCATTTTACCGGGGTTAGAACACCGCTGTGTCGCGCTGGATGACCGTTACGGGGCATGGCTGGCGACCCGGCATCTGATCCAGCAAGGTCATACGCGTATTGGGTATATCTGTTCCAACCACACCATCTCTGATGCCGAAGATCGCCTGAGGGGCTATTACGATGCGCTGGCGGAAAGCCATATCCCGGCTAACGATCGGCTGGTGACGTTCGGCGAACCGGATGAAAGCGGCGGCGAGCAGGCGATGACTGAGTTATTAGGCCGCGGCAGAAATTTTACCGCGGTGGCCTGCTATAACGACTCGATGGCGGCCGGCGCGATGGGCGTATTAAATGATAATGGCGTGGGGGTGCCGGGCGAAGTATCGCTCATCGGTTTTGATGATGTACTGGTCTCACGCTATGTGCGTCCCCGACTGACCACCATTCGGTATCCGATCGTCACCATGGCGACACAGGCGGCGGAGCTGGCGTTAGCGCTGGCAGGGAAATGCCCTACGCCGGAAGTAACTCATGTATTTAGTCCGACACTGGTACGCCGACATTCGGTATCCACGCCGACGGATACCGGACACCTGTCGACAACCGATTAATCAGGGTAGCATGATGGCGACAATGCTGGATGTTTCCCGCCATGCGGGCGTATCAAAGGCCACCGTCTCACGAGTGCTGAATGGGACGGGGCAGGTAAAAGAAAGCACGCGCCAGAAAGTGTTTACGGCGATGCAGGCTCTGGACTATCGCCCCAACCTGCTGGCACGATCGCTGGCGAATCGCACCAGCAACAGCATCGGTCTGGTCGTCTCTACGTTTGACGGCTTCTATTTTGGCAGTTTGTTGCGCCGGGCGTCGCGCCAGGCGGAGTCTCATAACAAGCAGTTAATCGTCACCGATGGTCACGATACGCCGGAACGAGAGCAGAAAGCCGTACAAATGTTGGCCGACAGACAGTGCGACGCTATTATTCTTTACACTCGCTATATGGATGAGCCGGCGATTTTGTCGTTGATTGACGCCACGGAAATGCCGCTGGTGATTATTAATCGCAACGTCACTCAGGCCCGCGATCGCGCTATTTTCTTCGAGCAGGAGACGGCGGCATTCCAGGCGGTGGAATATCTGATTACGCAGGGCCATCGCGATATCGCCTGTATTACGCTGCCTGTTCATACTCCCACCGGCACATCACGCGTAGCGGGTTATCGCAAGGCGCTGGAAAAGTATGGTATTCCCTGGCAACCGGCAAAAGTGAAATACGGCGATTACACGCTGACGCGCGGCTATGACGCCTGCCGGGAATTACTGGAGGAAGGCGTCACGTTTAGCGCGCTATTCGCCTGTAATGATGACACGGCGCTGGGCGCGGCAAAAGCGCTGCGCCAGGCCGGATTACGCATCCCGCAGGATGTGTCGCTGTTTGGTTTTGACGATGCGCCGGGCGCAACCTGGCTTGAACCGGGGCTTTCAACAGTCTATTTACCCATCGAGGATATGATAGCCACCGCGATCGATCAGGCCGTTCGCCTGGCGAACAGCGAGCCGGTCGCCCCGATCCCGCCCTTTACCGGCACGCTGATTCTGCGCGAGTCCGTCGCCGCAGGCCCGTTTTTTCAACGTCCGGCCTAATGATGCGCTTCAGAGCATCTCCAGCGCTAACAGCTCCTCAATGGTCTGACGACGGCGGATCAGCCGCGCCTGTCCATTGTCAAACAGTACTTCCGGCAGGAGCGGGCGGCTGTTGTAATTCGATGACATAGACGCACCGTACGCGCCGGTATCGTGCAATACGAGGTAATCGCCGGGGATGACCGCAGGTAAGGCGCGTGTTTCAACCATTCCCCCTTCCTGCTGCGTAAAAACATCGCCTGATTCGCATAGCGGCCCGGCGACCACCGTCTCGACCCACGGGCCATTTTCAAGCGCGCGACCATCCGCCGCCAGCGCCGAAATACGGTGATAGCTACCGTACATCGCCGGGCGCATCAGATCGTTAAAACCCGCATCTACCAGCACGAAATGGCGGCTTCCCATCTGTTTTACGCTACGTACCTGCGTTACCAGCACGCCCGATTGCGCCACCAGAAAACGTCCGGGTTCGATCTCAAGTTTGACCGCATGTCCCAGATGGCGGGCGATTTGCTCGCGCGCCGCGTTCCACAGACCATAGTAATGGCGCGTATCAACGGGCTCTTCTCCCTCACGATAAGGTATCGAGAGTCCGCCGCCTGCCGAAATCGCCTCCACATCCTGACCACATTCCAGCACCTGGCGTACCATCGCGCCGCAAACCTGCTCCAGATGGCCATAATCGACGCCGGAACCAATGTGCATATGGATACCGACAAGTTTCAGTCGGTATTTCTGCATTACCGCCAGCGCCGCCGGAAGATCGCTATGCCAGATGCCGTGTTTGCTGTTTTCGCCCCCGGTGTTGGTTTTCTGGCTGTGGCCGTGACCAAAGCCAGGATTCACGCGCAACCAGACGCGATGCCCAGGCGAAACCTGACCAAGCTGCGTCAGCATATCTACCGAGCCGGCATTGACCGGAATATGCAGTTCGCTGACGCGCGCCAGCGTGGCGGCGTCAATCACATCGGCGGTAAAAACGATATCATCAGGGCACGTTTGCGGATCGTAGCCCGCCGCCAGCGCACGTTCGATCTCCCCCAATGAAACAGAATCCACCTTGACACCCTGCGCGCGCATTAAGCGCAGGATATGAATGTTCGAACAGGCTTTTTGCGCAAAACGCACGACGTCAAACTGCTGCAGGGCGGCTATCTGACGGCGAATAATGTGCGCGTCATAGACCCAGACCGGACAGCCGAATTCAGCAGGCAATCTGAGCAAATTTTCAGCGTTAAGGTCGGTTTCAGCGTAATAATGCGGCAATGACATAACAAACTCCGGAACAGGCTTTTTAACGATTACGCCATACCTTAGAAAGAATAAAAAATATCGTTTTATTGTCAGTCTATGCAAAAATGATATGGGATAAATGATTCAGGGAAACGTATGGCTGCCGTTAATTTACGTCACATTGAAATTTTTCACGCCGTAATGACCGCCGGAAATCTCACCGAAGCGGCGCGGCTGCTGCATACCTCGCAGCCTACCGTCAGTCGCGAGCTGGCGCGTTTTGAGAAAGTGCTGGGATTAACGCTGTTTGAGCGCACACGCGGGCGCTTACATCCGACAGTGCAAGGGCTACGCCTGTTCGAAGAGGTACAACGCTCCTGGTATGGGTTGGATCGCATCGTCAGCGCGGCGGAAAGTCTGCGCGAGTTCCGTCAGGGCGAACTCTCTATCGCCTGCCTGCCGGTCTTTTCACAATCCTTTTTGCCACCGTTACTACCGCCTTTTCTGGCGCGTTATCCGGATGTCAGCCTGAATATTGTGCCGCAGGAGTCGCCGTTGCTGGAAGAGTGGCTCTCCGCTCAGCGCCACGACTTAGGGCTGACGGAGACGCTTCATGCCCCGGCAGGAACAACCCGTACCGAGTTACTAACGCTGAATGAAGTGTGCGTACTGCCCTGCGACCATCCGCTTGCCGCCAAAACGGTACTGACGCCAGACGATTTTCAGGGGGAAAACTTTATCAGCCTCTCCCGCCTGGACAGCTATCGACAGTTGTTGGATACGTTATTTGCCGAACATCAGGTGAAGCGCAGAATGGTGGTGGAAACGCATAGCGCGGCCTCCGTCTGCGCGATGGTGCGCGCCGGGGCGGGCGTTTCGATCGTTAACCCGCTGACCGCGCTGGACTATGCCGCCAGCGGCGTCACCGTTCGCCGCTTCAGCATTGACGTGCCCTTTACCGTCAGCCTGATTCGCCCGCTACACCGCCCCGCCTCCGCGCTGGTTGACGCCTTCAGTAAGCATTTACAAACGCATCTTTCGCGCCTGGTCGAACCACTGGAGGTTATTCTGGGGCCGATGACGAAAGCATAAAGCTCACGGCATCTGCGGCATGAATTGCCGTGGTATCGAAAACCGGTAGCGCGCTTTGCGTCTGGGGAACAAGCAAACCTATTTCAGTGCAGCCAAAAATAACGCCCTGCGCGCCTTGCGCAGCCAGTTGTTCGATAACCTGTAAATAATAGTGGCGCGACGCGTCGGTGAATGTCCCCTGGCAGAGCTCGTCAAAAATGACCTGATTGATACGCGCCCGATCGTCCGCCTCCGGCACGATGGTCTCAATCGCAAATTGCTGTTCCAGCCGCCCGCGATAAAAATCCTGCTCCATCGTATAGCGGGTCCCTAATAGCGCCACGCGATGCAACCCCTGACGGGCGATAGCTCGCCCGGTAGCATCCGCGATGTGTAGGAAAGGCAGCGAACAACGAGATTCAATAACGTGCGCGATTTTATGCATGGTGTTGGTACACAGCACAATGCCTTCTGCGCCCGCCTGCTGTAACCCCTGCGCGGCCTGCGCCAGGATATCGCCCGCTTTATCCCACTCGCCGCGGCGTTGACATACTTCAATATCGTGGAAATCTACGCTATGCAGCAGTAAGCTCGCCGAGTGCAGGCCTCCCAGCTGCTGTTTAATGCCTTCATTGATTAAACGGTAATAAGGGATAGTCGATTCCCAGCTCATACCACCCAACAGTCCGATCGTTTTCACTGCGCTCTCCTTTTTGTAAAGCATTATGGCAGTGAAGCAAACTTACACATCCGTTTCCAGTCTATTTTTCATCATGCCGGATAACAGGCGTCATCCGGCATGGGAGGGGTGATTACACGCCAATATTTCTTAGCTTCTCGCCCGCCATCAGCTTGCGTTCGATGTGCTCCAGGGTGACATTTTTGGTTTCCGGAATCAGCCAGAAGGTGATGCCGATAAAAGCGATATTCAGCGCGGTGTAGAGCCAGAATGTACCTGCCGCGCCAATGCTGTCCAACAGAGTCAGGAATGTCGCGCCGATGATCATGTTCGATACCCAGTTTGTCGTGGTTGAACAGGTAATGCCAAAATCACGGCATTTCAGCGGCTGGATTTCCGAACACAGTATCCACACCACCGGAGCGGCGCTCATCGCGTAACCGGCGATACACATCATCGTCATCCCAACGGAAAGCCAGGAGAGACCGCTTGATGCCGTACCGTTATCAAACTGCATCAGGCAGTAGCCCAACACCAATGTCCCTAACGCCATTACGCTGAAACCGATTTTTAACGCCGGTTTACGCCCGGCCTTATCGACCGTAAAGACGGCGATAAACGTCGCGAACATAAAAGTCAGTCCGACCACCAGCGTGGCGATCATTTGCTGTTCCGTGGTGGTAAAGCCGGCCATTTTAAAAATGCGCGGCGCATAGTACATAATGATGTTCATGCCGGTGAACTGCTGCATTGCCTGTAGCAGCATACCGAGGAACACGGCGCGGCGAACATTGCGGTTAGCTTTAAATAATGCCCACCCTCCCTGCTTGAGTTTGAGGCTTTCCCGAATTTCATTCAGTTCATCACGGGCTTTTTCCGAGGTATCGCGCAGCATACGCAGCACCTCTTCCGCTTCAATATGGCGACCTTTTTGCGCCAGCCAACGCGGACTATTCGGCAGGAATACCACGAGAATAATGAGCAACACCGCAGGCAGCGCCAGCACGCCCAACATCGCGCGCCAGTTGCCGCTGTAGCTGAATGCCGTATCGGATAAAAAAGCCAGCACAATGCCTAACGTCACCATCAATTGATACATACTGATCATTTTGCCGCGAACATTTTCACTTGCCATTTCAGAGAGATAAAGCGGCGCGGTATAGGACGCAATCCCTACTGCTACGCCTAGTATCACGCGGGCGCCAATCAATACTTCCACGCTGGAAGCAAACGCCGACCCCAGCGAGCCGAGCACGAACAAAATCGCGCCAGCCATCAGGCTATACTTACGCCCCAGCCGGAATGAAAGCCAGCCGTTAAATAATGCGCCAATTGCCGCGCCAAGCATCATGCTGCTGACGACCCATTCCTGCAGCCGGCTGGTCAGTACGAAATGGTCGGTAATAAAAGGCAGCGCCCCGGCGATAACGCCGATATCCAGACCAAATAACAGTCCCGCTACCGCTGCAGAAACCGAAACAAACATATTCATACGTCGTGTGTCGCGAAGCGAACGCGGCGTTAAAGCAGAGTCATGATTAATAGAGACCATATTTTCCTGCCACAACAGAGTAAGACATAGCCTGAAAGTACGGGATACTCTTCCTCAAGTGTCAGGCTGGAAACGGCATAAATATGGATTAAATGGCTACGCTATAGCGATATGTGATGGATATTACACTTTTTAAATTTAACGCCGTTGCCGGGTATTTTTTTAAACCACCAATATTTCAATAAGTTAAACCATTTATTATAGCTATTATTTAACAATATATGGATTAAGTTAAACCCACAATATGGACTATGCTAATGAGATCATAAAAAAACCCTGTACGAGGACAGGGCTTTATCAGTTTTTTCGGCCAAAGCGTCGATTTTCCCAGAAACGCATTTGTCAGTAGCGGATTAACGCGCCAGCCAACCGCCATCTACCGCTATGGTATAGCCGTTAACATAATCAGCGGCGCTGGATGCCAGGAAGACTACCGGCCCCATTAAATCGCCCGGTAGCCCCCAACGTCCAGCCGGAATACGGTCGAGAATTTCGGCGCTACGTTGTGCATCAGCGCGCAATTGCTGGGTATTATTCGTGGACATATAGCCCGGCGCGATGGCGTTTACATTGATATTGTGTTTCGCCCACTCGTTCGCCATCAGACGCGTTATTCCCATTACGCCGCTTTTCGACGCGGTATAAGACGGAACGCGAATGCCGCCCTGGAAGGAAAGCATAGACGCGATATTAATAATTTTGCCGCCGTTGCCCTGGGCAATAAAATGTTTTGCCGCCGCCTGAGACATAAAGAACACGCTCTTGATGTTCAGGTTCATGACGTCATCCCAGTCTTTTTCCGTGAAATCAATCGCATCTTCACGACGGATCAAACCCGCGTTATTCACCAGAATATCAATATGACCGTATTCCGTCACCGCCCGTTCCAGTAGCGCCGGAATGCCATCGATTTGACGCAGATCGGCTGTCAGGCTTAAAAAACGACGTCCCAGAGCGGTGACGCGCGCAATAGTTTCCGTGGGTTCAACAATGTTAATACCGACAATGTCACAGCCCGCTTCCGCCAGCCCTAACGCCATCCCCTGCCCCAATCCGGTATCGCACCCCGTCACAACCGCGACTTTACCTTCAAGAGAAAATGCATTCAAAATCATTGTTAATCCTTATTTTTGTCATGCCTGTCACGCACAGGCGTTATCACCGGTCGCGACTAGCGCAGATCTTGTATCGCAACGTGATCCATGTCATCGAAGACCTGATTTTCTCCCACCATGCCCCAAATAAACGTATAGGCTTTGGTGCCAACGCCAGAATGTATTGACCAGCTTGGGGAAATAACCGCCTGTTCATTACGCATCACAATATGACGGGTTTCCTGAGGCTGCCCCATCATATGGAAAACGCAACTGTCCTCTTCCATATTGAAATAGAGGTACACTTCCATACGGCGCTCATGGGTATGGCATGGCATGGTGTTCCATAGATTGCCGGGCGCCAGTTCGGTGAGTCCCATACTGAGCTGACAGGTTTCCAGTACATCCGGTACGAAGTATTTATTGATGGTGCGACGGTTACTGGTGAGGTTATCGCCTAAGGTGACGGGCGCAACGTCGGCAGGCGACACTTTTTTCGTCGGATAAGCGGTATGCGCTGGCGCGCTGTTGTAATAAAACTTCGCCGGTCTGCTCGCCTCATTGCTGACGAAGACCAGCTCTTTCGCCCCTTTACCAATATACAGAGCATCACGATGACCAATATCATGGCGCTGCCCGTCAACGATAATGGCGCCCGCGCCGCCAATATTAATGACGCCCAGCTCGCGGCGGTCCAGTAACCGGGAAACGCCAAGCTGTTTACCCACCTCTCCGCCGATTTCAACAGAATGGCTGACGGGCATAATGCCGCCGACAATAATACGGTCGATATGGCTGTAGACCATCGTATATTCATCAGCGACAAAAATATTTTCTATTAAAAACTCGCGTCGCAGCGCCTGGGTGTCCAGCGTTTTAGCGTGCTCGCTATGGATGCTTTGCCTTACGTCCACTTTTCCCTCCAATGATAAATCGATCGCAATGGCATAAAATCAAAACACTGTTTTGATTTATTTAACGGCATCATAGTCGCCTGGATGAAGGTTTTCAATAATAAATAAAACAACGTTTCATTTATATGGTTGGTTATTTTTAAAACTGCTGTAGCGATCACGAACGGCGCTAAAACTTACGCACTTGTCTGATTTTCAGACATGTGCGCCAGATGCTGTATGCGGTTACTCAGATAAAAATTGGGGCTTGTTTTGGAACGGGGTCTGATGTGCGAATTGAATTAAAAGCGGTATGCGTCTGCAATGCCCGACGCGGCAAGACGTTCTGCGCTATAACGAAAAAGGGGATTCTGTCACTGGCTTTGCCCTCGTGATAGAGGGCTTTTTATAACGGAATACTGAAGCAGGAAAAGGATGGCTGGCGCAGGATCAGTCGCGTTCAATGGTTAAAGCAACGCCCTGGCCGCCACCGATACACAGCGTCGCCAGACCTTTTCGCGCGTCGCGTTTAACCATTTCGTGCACCAGTGAAACCAGAATTCGACAACCGGAAGCGCCAATGGGATGCCCCAGCGCAATCGCGCCGCCATTAACGTTTACCCGTCGCTCATCCCATTCCAGCATTTTTCCTACCGACAACGCCTGGGCGGCAAACGCTTCGTTGGCTTCGATAAGGTCGACCTCCGCCAGTTGCCAGCCGGCACGCTCCAGACAGCGCCGGGTAGCATATACCGGCGCAATCCCCATTAGCGCAGGATCGACGCCGACGCTGGCAAACGCGCGGATGCGCGCCAGCACCGGCAGCCCCAGCGCCTGGGCTTTCGCCTCGCTCATCATCATCACCGCGGCGGCGCCATCGTTGATTGAGGAGGCATTACCCGCCGTCACCGAACCTAAGCTATCAAACGCCGGATGCAGCAGGGCTAACCCCTCCGCACTGGCGTCGGCCCGCGGTTGTTCATCCGTATCGACAATTGCGGTCTGCCCATTACGTTGCGTGACGATGGGGACAATCTCATCTTTAAAACGTCCGGTATCAATCGCGGCCCTGGCTTTTTGCTGCGAACTGAGCGCATAAGCATCCTGTAACTCGCGGCTGATGCCATATTCCCGCGCCAGGTTTTCTGCCGTCACGCCAATGTGATAATCGTTGAAGGCATCCCATAAGCCATCATGTACCAGACTATCCACCAGATTGTCGGCATCAGGCAACGCGCCGCTACGGCTGTCATTGAGGACATGCGGCGCACGGCTCATATTCTCCTGCCCGCCCGCAATAACAATGTCCGCTTCGCCGCACTGAATAGCCTGCGTCGCCAGGTGCAACGCTTTTAAACCGGAACCACAAACGTCATTAATAGTAATGGCGGAAACGGTAGTCGGCAGCCCTCCTTTGATGGCTGACTGGCGCGCCGGATTCTGCCCGGCGCCAGCCGTCAGTACCTGACCGAGGATGACCTCATCGATAGCGTTAGCGTCCACGCCGGTGCGCTCAATTAACGCTTTTACGACCATACTCCCCAGCTCGACGGCGGAATGACGGGCCAGCGTTCCCTGAAAACAGCCGATGGGTGTCCGTAAAGCCCCCACTATCACAACCTCTTTCATTACCACCTCAGCGCAAAATGACACCGCCATAGTAGAGCATTGTTAAAATTAGTTATCTTGATTGTTTAAAAAAAGTGAGTTTTATCACAAAGGAAATGACGCTGATTTGACGGTGACGCAGCTTATTTCTGCTGCAAATGGTAGCGAAGCCAGTTCCCCGCCGTTCCGGGCGGCGTCTTCTTGTTCCACAGCAAATCAATAGCAATCGCCCTCGGCCAGCCAGGAACATCCAGCTGCGCCAGCGGTTTTTCCGCCGCAAACTCTTCCACCAGCGCGCAGGGCAATACGCACCAGCCAAATCCCTGAACCGCCATGCTCAACAGTAATAAATAGTTTGGCGCTGACCAGGCCGGGCCGCGCGTAATGTTGGCGTTAGATTCAAGGTAGGTATTCAGACGCAGCTCGCGCCAGGTATGCAGTTGTTCCCATTGCAGGTTCGTCTGCGACGCCAACGGATGCGTGGTCGCCACATAAACCCCCATCCAGCTTTGAACAGGCAGACGCGTCGCGCCAATGTCTGTGGGATAGTCATCACGCGCTTCAATCAGGCCTATCTGGGCGCGCCCTTTTTGCAACAGGTCGATGACATCATCATTTTCTCCGATCAAGCATTCAAACTCGGTATGCGGAAATTGACGATCAAACTGCGCCATTAACTCTTCCAGACTGTCAGGGTGCAGGGTATCAGAGAGGACGAACGTGAGTCTTGCCTCCGTCTCGCCGGATAACGTCAGCGCCACCTCATCCAGACGATCGCTCGCCGATAAAATAGCCTGAACATAGCTAAGCACCCGTTTTCCTTCTTCGGTCAGAACGGGCTGGCGCGATGATCGATCAAATAATGAAAATCCCAGATCCGCCTCCAGATGCGCAATGGCGGTACTAATGGTGGACTGGCTTTTACGCAGGCGGCGCGCCGCCGCAGAAAACGAACCGCAAGAGACGGTCTCAACAAATGCCATTAACGCTTCAGGTGAGTAACGCATAACCTATCTACTTTATCGATGGATGTTATCTTTTAGGTATCACATTAAACGATAAAATAGCGGAAATTTCTTTAGCTTGATTAAGAGTAAGGTTTTTTCGTTTATGCAACATGACGCCATACAACGTCGCTCGCTGCCGGAGCGTATTTTCCATGCTGTCTGTTTTGAAGGTATTGCGACTGCGATACTGGCGCCAACGACCGCCTGGCTAATGCAGCGCTCGGTGCTGGAGATGGGCGGCCTGACGATATTGCTGGCAACGATGGCCATGATCTGGAATATCATTTATAACGCTCTGTTTGATCGACTGTGGCCTGCGCATCAGGTGAGACGAACCGCCAAAGTGCGCGCACTCCATGCGTTAGGATTTGAAAGTGGGTTTATTGTCATTGGCGTGAGTATTGTCGCCTGGGTACTGAATGTCAGCCTGCTACAAGCATTCACCCTGGAAATTGGTTTCTTCCTGTTCTTTTTACCGTACACGATGCTGTACAACTGGGCATACGATGTTTTACGCCAGCGAATAGTGACCCGCCGCCAACAGCGCGTTAGTGCATGATATTGCTCTTTTTTGCCGGGATCGCAACGCTCCCGGCCCTCCGCCTCCACGACATCCATCTGCTTAAAACGCCCCCAACTGACGCTATTTATGGTAAATTGCGCTTCTTTTTGTGTGTTTTATAGTTGATAAATTCAAATAATGTCTAAAATTTGGTCAAAAGATGAGACTCTCTGGAGTTTTGCATTATACGGAACGGCTGTAGGCGCAGGCACTCTTTTCCTTCCCATCCAGTTGGGATCGGCAGGCGCAATCGTGCTATTTATTACCGCGCTGGTCGCCTGGCCTCTGACATACTGGCCGCATAAGGCGCTGTGTCAGTTTATTCTTTCCTCAAAGACTTCTGCAGGTGAGGGAATTACTGGCGCCGTTACTCATTATTACGGCAAGAAAATCGGCAGTATTATTACCACGCTTTATTTCATTGCGTTTTTTGTCGTGGTATTAATTTATGCTGTGGCGATTACCAATTCCCTGACAGAGCAATTAGCGAAGCATATTCAGATAGATATTCGCATCCGGATGGCAGTTAGCTTCGGCGTAGTACTTATCCTGAATATGATTTTCTTAATGGGAAGACATGCCACTCTTCGCGTAATGGGCTTTTTAGTCTTTCCACTTATCGCTTACTTCTTGTTCCTTTCGCTCTACTTAACCGGAAGCTGGCAACCCTCGTTACTGACCGGGCAGATGTCTTTGGATAGTCACACGTTGCACCAGGTATGGATTTCTATTCCGGTGATGGTTTTTGCTTTTAGCCATACGCCCATTATTTCGACGTTTGCCATCGACAGACGGGAAAATTTTGGCGATCAGGCCATGGATAAATGCAAAAAGATCATGAAGGTCGCCTATCTGATTATCTGCCTGAGCGTGCTGTTCTTTGTCTTTAGCTGCCTGCTCTCCATTCCGCCGTCATACATTGAAGACGCGCGCAACGAAGGCGTTACCATCCTTTCCGCGCTCTCGATGATGCCCAATGCGCCGGCCTGGCTCTCTATTTCCGGTATTATCGTTGCCGTCGTGGCCATGTCGAAATCTTTCCTCGGCACCTATTTCGGCGTCATTGAGGGCGCAACCGAAATGGTAAGAACCACCCTACAGCAGGTTGGCGTGAAAAAAAGCCGGGCGTTCAATCGCGCGCTGTCTATCATGCTGGTTTCCGGGATTACGTTTATTATTTGCTGTATTAACCCGAATGCCATCTCTATGATTTATGCCATTAGCGGCCCGCTCATTGCGATGATTCTGTTTATTATGCCCACGTTGTCAACGTACCTGATACCGGCATTGAAACCCTACCGTTCAGTAGGCAATTTCATTACGTTGGTCGTCGGTTTACTTTGCGTATCGGTGATGTTTTTCGGCTAAAGTAAAAGATAGCCGGGATATAACTCCCGGCTATTTTATATAAGAATCCAGCACCTTTAATATTACGTCCAGATCTTCTTCACGCCTGGCTTCATCACTCTGATGAACGATATGCTCGGTCAGATGCCCTTTAATCACCTCACGCATTAAGCCATTTACCGCGCCGCGAATCGCCGCGATCTGTTGTAACACGGCCGCGCATTCATGCGGTTCATCCAGCATTTTTTTTAGCGCTATCACCTGTCCCTGAATCTTGCTGGTTCTGGCTTTAAGCTTTTGTTTGTCCCGGATGGTATGTGACATTGCAACACCTCACTAACATTAACGAATACAAATTATAGCATTACGATGCTACTGGGGGGTAGTATTCCATACTGGGGGGGAGTAGAATGACGCCTACATAAAACAACTAAGAATCATTCTCATGGGTGAATTTTCGACACTTCTTCAGCAAGGAAACGGCTGGTTCTTCATTCCCAGCGCCATTTTATTAGGTATTTTGCACGGGCTTGAACCAGGGCACTCCAAAACTATGATGGCGGCTTTTATCATTGCCATTAAAGGTACGGTTAAACAGGCCGTCATGCTCGGTCTGGCAGCAACGCTTTCTCATACCGCGATCGTCTGGTTAATCGCGCTGGGTGGGATGTATCTTAGCCGGGCATTCACCGCACAATCAGTGGAACCATGGCTGCAGTTAATTTCTGCGATCATTATTCTGAGCACCGCGTGCTGGATGTTCTGGCGGACATGGCGAGGCGAGCAGCAGTGGCTGGCGGGAAACCACCATCACGACCACGACCACGACCACGACCACGACCACGACCACGACCACGACCACGACCACGACCACGACCACGACCACGACCATCATGGTCACATACATCCGGAAGGCGCAACGTCAAAAGTGTATCAGGATGCCCATGAACGCGCCCATGCTGCCGATATTCAACGCCGTTTTGATGGTCAAACAGTGACTAATGGACAGATCCTGCTGTTCGGCCTGACCGGAGGGCTTATCCCCTGTCCGGCTGCGATCACCGTTTTACTGATTTGTATCCAGCTTAAAGCGTTTACGCTGGGCGCCACGATGGTACTGAGCTTTAGTCTTGGCCTGGCATTAACGCTGGTGACGGTAGGCGTTGGCGCGGCGATAAGCGTTCAACAGGCAGCAAAGCGCTGGAGTGGTTTTTCGACGCTTGCCCGGCGGGCGCCCTATTTTTCGAGCATTCTGATTGGTCTGGTCGGCGTGTATATGGGAATTCATGGCTATACCGGGATCATGCAGTAAATATGTAACGCTTCTGCTCAGGCCGTATCATTCACGTCGGGTTTCATTCCAGAAGCGTTTTTACTTATCAAACGGTATGAAAGGCCATACATTCAGCGTCCCGCCTGAATAATGATCTGTGTTTTACTTCACGACACCACAGGCAAAACATACCCCACCGCCACCGGGTTTAGCCGGCGTGTCAGTGTTTCTGGATAGGGTCGCCGGAGGCGGGTTATTGCGGAGCGATAAACGGAGTTCGCTGCAGTGATTTACAAAACCGGGTACCAAACAGCAGTTCCCGTAATCGGTTCCGCATTCCCAGCTTCACCAGTAACCGGTATTTGTCCTGCCAGATTTGCTTCTCCTGCGTATTCAGCCTTCCACACAACGCTGACAACCTTCCCCGTCCACGGTAAACTTCCTGAAGCAAGCGTAACTGGGCCAGGCTCACTCCGCATGCCAGTATCTCCCGGTGCATCAACTGGTCCATATAGTTCATCAACCGCTTCGGATTGTTAAATATCGGTGGCACTTCCAGAAAGCCCGTCACCGGAGCCGGAGATAACAAAAAGGCGTCCAGCTCGCCTGTCCTACGCAGGCGTGCGCCCCCGGCCCACTGTTCATCCCGCCGCCACCGAATAAGTATCTCCGCCAGTTCCTGCTCCAGCAGCGCCGGGATGCCGCCGTATACCTTCAGTACCACCCGGTCGCTGAAAAACAGCTCATCGCTGATAATCATAACCGGGTAGTCCGGCAGTATCTGTCTCAGGGAATAGAACAAAAAGAGATGTTCACGGGGACGCAGACACAGTATCAGTATGGCCTCCGGTTTCCGACGTAATTGCTGCAACAGAACAGGCAGCCTGTATGCGGTTTCACAGTTGCAGCCCGGCAGAAATCTTCGGACCAGGTGTGCCACGGCGATCGTCACCGGCCAGCAGTCACCGTAAACGATAATCTGCCGGGCCGGTATCCGGTTATGTTCCGTCATCCTCATCCTCCTTCTTTTTCAGGATCTTTCCCGCATTTCTGTTACTGCACAGCCGGTTCCACAGTTCATTTGCCATCGACCTGTCACCATTACCGACCCGGCGTTTTGATACCGGCGGCGGTCCGGCTTTTTCACGGCGCGTGGACGGGGTGGAACTGTCAAGAACCCGGATAACATAAATCTCATAGCGTCGTGCTTTATTGGGCAGGGTCTGGTGACGGCAGATGCTGACCACCCGCGATGTTTTGCTTCGCAGATAGGCAATCAGGTAGCTGGCCCGTCTGGCCGTGATGTGAAACGCCTCTGCTATCTGGTTACGCTGAACCCAGTTCTGCTGCAACAGGCACCAGTGTGCCACGATGATATACAGGGGCTCGCCGGCATACTGGCGGACACTTACCGGAATAAAACAGGCATCATGGTTGGTCTGTCCGGGATAATGAATATCGTTACCTGAAAAAACTATCTTCCCTTTTGATTTATCAGAAGACATGCAAACTCTCCGTTTTTTTAGTGAAAAAGACCGAGAAGAAAAAAATAATCATAAAGATAAATTTATAGCTATTTTTTAATTAACTATCAGGAAATGGTATTTAATCCTGCTAATTGTAAGTAACAATCACTGTCATTGCGGCTGAAAAAGCACCTGTTTTAATTACCGCACCGGGTATAGCTTCAACCTTTGCTTTATACTGTTTTATAATTCTGCCACCGGCACCGTTATCAAGATGGATAGATCCCATATCTGTTTTCACATTAAATTTAACTGGTGTGTTATTATCCACATCCATTACCGACAGTCTGAAACCATTGTTTTCTTGTTTATTATTCTTAAGAATCACGGTGCTGTCAGCATCTGCCAGTGTCAGACCGTTGGTCCTGAACTCTATAGCCAGTGGGGCGACGAACGGGATCTGCGTTCCGACATTCTGTTGTGCTGTAACGGTGAAAGGTACTTCCCTGGGCACCAGGGTTTCCTTATATTCCGTATAAAAACGCCCCATATTGATAGTATTAGAAGGAGAGATAATAACCTTGCCTGAGTTGTCAGGAATAAACCTGAGATTAAACGCAGAAACAGTTAAAGGTCTGAATGAAACAGATGGGGGGCTTACACCATTTGGGTCATAGGGTAATATGTTAATCGTGCTTGATGGTATAGTTATGTTCAAAAAGTTATTCTTAAACGCCTGATACACAAATATACGAAACGTCAGCGTTCCGCTCCGGTTATATGTTTTCTCCGGGTCCATATATTGCCCGAATACTTTTGAGCTGCTCCAGCCAGAAAATCCTGCCTGTATCTCTTTCCATGTAAATGTTACGGAAGCCGACGTCCCTTCCTGAACAGTGATATCCATGCCGAGACCGCTTTTTCTTAGTGCAGTTACTACCTCCCCCATATTGTAAAGATTAAGAGTTGTGTAGTAAGAGGGTCCGTAACTTTTCCATTTTGTATAACAGGTATAACTAATGGGAACGGTAACGCTCTGCAGCTCCTGACCAGTGAAGAATGTTCCACCCTTCAGATTAATATTCTGAATGCCGACATGTCCATTCGCGTCACAATATGACCATTCGATATTTGCCCTCGCAGAATCACAGACAGCAAAGAAAAGAAACACACCTGACAGTATCAGTGATTTCATATTGAATAATCGTCCTGTCATGATGTTGCCCCTGCGTCCTTAAACGCGCAGTTCAGGGCATCGCAGGCGTAGCGGTTCATCTGCAGTCCACCGTAATCATCAATATACCCCACCCACAGCGTCCGGGTTTCTGCCGGCAGAACAGCCTTTAAAGGCAGGCTCCCCAGGGGCGGCACCATCACGCCCTCGCGGAAACCGCTGAGCCTGTGGCTACGGTCTGCTCCCAGCCACGCCACAGTGATGTAGTACGGCGTCGGGTTTCTGAGGGTCAGGTGTCCCGCATTCCGCTCAGCGGTCAGCTTTCTTTCCGGCTGGTCATTGCTGCTTCTGATAATGGCTTTCGGACGGTAAAACAGTTTCAGCTGGCTCTGCATGGCCAGCTGCAGGACGTTGTCGTCTTCCGGCTTCGGGGGAACGCCCCGCACGTTAAACCAGAACAGTGTTTCTCTGTCCTGAGGGAGCTTATCTGTCAGCCCACGAACCTGGGTAATGCGGACCTGGGATTTCTGTCCGGCATCAATACGCTGCAGCGGCGGCAGCGCCATCAGCGCATCGGTTCTCACCCCGTCAGCGTCCGTCACCCAGGACTGCGCCAGAAACGGCGTGGTTTTGTCATCGTTATTCAGCGTGATGGCCACCGTTTTCTGCGGCGCATCCATGATAATACGGGTCCGGTCGACATTGACGGCCGCCGGGCTGCACTGGCTCCATGCTGCCGCCAGCGCGAGTAAAATCACACGGCTTCTTCTGCTGTTTTTCACCTGTTTTCTCCTTTAGTCCTGCTCTGTGACAGGGATATTTTTATCTGCAGGGCAGTAACAGCGGCCCCCGGCTGAGTGTCACCGTTTCCGGCAGGGTGAGTCTGCACTGCACCCGGCCATCCCAGGACACATTCAGGGTCCGGCGGTCTTCCCCGCTGAGGCCTGTCAGGTAGGCCAGACCGTCATCTCCGACCATCCCCGCGGTTCTGCCGCTTTTCCCGGACACTACCAGAGCGCCAAACGGTGGACTGGCGCCATCAGCCAGTCGGATATGACCGAGCACCTGCTCCCCCTGGCTGGCGTCAATCTTCCGGTAGCCCACCGCGCCCTCCGTCAGCACCTGGCTGATGACGGAGCTGCTGACGTCCACGTCCTCCGGCAGGGCGGCCACATCAACCGAAATATCGCTGCGGCGATAGCTGCTGCCGGCGCTCACCACGCCCACCCCGAAGCGGTTGGTCACCCCGCTGTTGCCGTTCACCGGCACACCGGCCACGTCTCCGGTATCTATCATCATGCGAGGCTCATTCCCGGCCATCGACTGGCTGAAGGCGGCGCCGTGGGCGGTGGCGGTCACCGAGCCGTACCAGCTCAGGCCCAGGCTGCGGTACTGTCCGGGCTGCAGGGTGGCGTCCGCTGCCGCCTGGCCCCACGGCAGACGGCTCTGCACGCTGCCGCTGAAGCTGCTGTTACTGCCGGTGTCATAGCGGTTATGACCGGCGCTGATGTTCCATGTGGTGTCCGGGTTATGGAAATCGCTGTAATTCACGGTCTGCTGCAGGCCGCCCCGGTTATCTTTCTGTACGCTGTAACTCACCTGGCGGCTGTCTCCCCACGGGATACTGATGGTGGCGTAGACCTGGTTCTGGCTCCCCCCGCCGGTGTACTGGTTACGGGCAAACGACACCGAGGCCGAGAGCCCCTGAAGCTCGCCGAGACTGAACACTTTATTGAAGCTGAGCATGTAGTTATTGTTGGACTGCGCATTCCAGTAATTGAGCCGGCTTACCGAGAGGGCCGCGCTCATGTTGAGTACCGGAACGGACTGGCTATAAGTCACGGTGTAGCTCTGTTTTTCATGCCATGCATCGCCGCCGTCGGTGGCCCGACGCTGCAGGTACTCCGGCATGGACAGAAAATGGCGGTCCGAGAAGCGGTATCCGACGAACGCCAGGGTACTGCCGGTTTTATCAAACGTTTTGGCATAGTTGATACGGTAGCTGTAACCGGACTGCTTCTGCCCATGCGGCAACCGCGCATCTGAGCGGGTGACGTCCGCAGACAGAGCGCCCAGCAGCCCCATATTCTGGCCGATCCCGAGCGCCGCGGACTGGTAGTCGCCGGTGGAAGCAATGAGGCCGCCATACAGCGACGTGTTGTTAAATGCTCCCCAGGTGGCCTCCCCGAGCAGAAAGTCAGGGCTGACCGTGCTGTTGTTATGCGTTCCGCCGTACAGCGGACGTCCGGCGGCCACCTTATAGCGAACCTGTCCCTGGCGTGCCATAAAGGGGACGCTGGCCGTGTTGACCTGCCAGGTCCGGACGCTGCCGTCGCTTTCCCGGACGCTGACATCCAGGTTGCCGCTGATATTCTGGCTCAGGTCGGGAAGCTCAAAAGGCCCCGGTGACACTCGGGTCTGGTACAGAATGCGGCCATTCTGGCTGACGGTAACCTGTGCATTACTGTTCGCAATGCCGCTGATTTTCGGGGCATACCCCTGAAGAGAGGGCGGTAGCATGCGCTCATCGCTGGCCAAAGTGAGCCCGGCAAAGCGGAAGGAATCAAAAATAGCGGAGCTGAGGTACGTCTGTCCGAGCGTCAGTTTTGAGCGCAGTGCTGGCAGGGCACGGAACAGATACGTCTGCGGTAGATAAAAATCGGACTGTGATGCGCCCCGCCCACTGTCAAAACGGCTGTACTGATAATCGCTCCGCAACCGCCAGGCGCCGAGATTAAACCCGGCGGTGCCGTAGAGGCTGTAGCTGGTAGAGGTCTCCCCCTGCTGCGGCATATAGCGGTTGGCCATCAGGCTGTAATCGAGCAGGCCGGCGGTGACGCCGTCGCTCCAGCGTGAAGGCGGCACCCAGTCCGGGTCCTGATAACGCATCCAGGCCTGGGGGATAATGAAGGTCAGACGCTGATTTTCAGCGCTGTACCGTACCTGACTGTCAGCGGAGCGCAGCTCAAGGCATTGCCCGTCCGGGATACCGGTAACGGGTTTCAGGCCATGAATAATCTTATCCTTAAGACCCAGCATGGCCACCATGTCTGTTGTCACACAGATGACGGCCGCGTCGCGTCCGGCAACCGGTACAACTCTGACCGGATACTGTTCCCGTACCGGCTGGTCATTGAGCCAGATATCGAGAATATAGTTACCGGGCGCCACATACCCCTCGCGGCTGAAGGCCGTGAGGTCCACGTTAGACAGGTTCCCGCTGTCCAGCAGGCTGGCATTGAACTCCGTGGCCTGCGACTTCAGGACGGAAAATGTCAGGGTAATCAGAATGGCAAGCCGGGTAATTTTCATGGCATGGCGCTTTCGTGTTGTCGTCCGTGTAACAGACAGCCCGCAGGCATGGTCAGATATAAAAGCCGTCCGAACCCCTCCGTGGACGGCTTCTCCCTGTCGTTATTTACCGCGTAAAATCACAGGTATTTCAGGGTGTAGGTGACAGATGCGGTGAAGTCACCGGGCGTGACGCCATCATCCAGTGCTATTAGCCGGGCATAGAAGTTGAGTTCGTTGTTTCCGGCCTGCAGTTGCTGAGCGTCGCCCTCCGGCATCTGGGTGTTGGGCTCGATAATTGCGGTGTTGTCACTCTTCAGTAGCTGGACACCAACATGCTGTGCGCTGCCGCTGGTGGTGTAAGCCTTTTTCGCGACATTGGCTCCGCCAGAGAAAGAGACGGTCACTTTGGACATTTTCCCTGCGGAGCCAGCTGTGTCCGGGACATTCGGATCGAAAGCACAGTTCTGCAGATGAATGGTGAACGGTTTTGAGTCCGTGGTTGCGTCGGCGGTATTCAGTTTACGGTAAGAAATCTGTCCAAACGGAACGGTGATCGCATCGTCGCCCGGTGCGATATCACAGGGGGAGTTGGTGATGGTGCCAGTAAAGGTAATTTTACCTGAGCCGAACGGGCCTGCTGTTGGTGGATCGACTGCATATACAGAAGCGCCATACATCATACCGGCAGCCGCCATGGCAAGTATTATTTTATTACGCATAGATAATATGTCCTTTGGGTGAATGAGAATTATTTTGCAAAGGCTGAAAACAAATCTGAGGGTATTAATGAAAGCGTTCAGAAAAGATTCGTATGAATAATAAACGCCGGGTGTTAAACGAAGCACCTGAACTTTCCATCGAAAAATATTGATTTCAGCTAATGCCTAATCAGTTGTAAGAAAATTCTTATTCAAATTAAAACAATAAAAATAGATCGATACGATCGATGATTATGATCGTAATTTAAGAATAATCATCAAAGAAATACTTTTTAATGTAATTATAAGCGGGTGAATACCTAACAGACAGATATTCGCAGTGGACATGAAATATTTTGTAATATATTATCAGGAATGTATGTTTTGCTTTTCCATCACACTGGATATTTACAAAACATAATACTAATCATATATAACAATGAAATTGCTGGCAGCATAAAAAACCAGACATAACGCAAGTGAAGGCATTTAATTTCAAAACATTAACTTAATAAATCATTATGAACCATCATAAGTGGAAGGGATAAAAAATAATAAATGAAATGATATTGTTCTGTATTTGTGATGAGCATCACAATAGATATAAATGCAGGTACCCTGACATTACTGAACTTCACGGATGAAATTTAAAAACAATGCCGACAGCAAAGAACAAACTGGTAATAGCTGTCAGACATAATGCTGCCTGCTGTAATATCTACAGCAGGCTGGGGATATTAATGCGCGGAATCGTGCTGCACGGGGGCCGTGGGTAATTCCTGAACTGACTGAGAATCCACAATTATGCCATCCTGAGCTGATTTCAGTATCAGACCTGCCTGATAGTATTTTCCTTCGCTCATCAAGGAAAGCGCTGTGGTCACATCCTTACGGGTTTGCTGAAGAGGAATGAGTTCCTGATTTTCAATCATACTGACGCCTGCTAGTTTCAGGGCCTCTATAGTCCCTTTTTTATCTCCTTCTTTCATTTTCTGGTTTGCTTTATTAATAGCATCATTTTTCTGCCCCGCAGGGAGATAATCTTCTGCTACCGTAATCGATGAATTTATCCGAATATAGCGGTCTCCTTCAACTGGGGCTTTTTTATCTGATTTGACATACAGATTCCAGTCAGTGCTGTCATCGTTCAGGAGTTTTTCTGCTTGCGCAGCCAGTTGTTCCGCCTTTTGGGTTCGACCATTAAACAACTCGAATCGCGACATTCCGATATCACGCATGGCCTGCCAGGCCTGTCCGGATATCTTGTCATTATTCAGAGTAACGTTATCAGTCATGTTTGTTGCGGCCATAATATTTCCTGAAAACAGGATAACCATCAGCGCAACGCCCGGTATAATATGGCTTTTCATAATCCATCATCTCCACAAAGTAACATTTTTTATCGGGTTATCCTATTCAGAACCGGTAACCCACGCCAAGATTAAAGCCGTTGCTATTAAGGCTTCCGCTGTTATGGGTAGCATCAAAATCCGCACCCTCATAACCCAGATTTATAGCGACATTACTGACCGGGGTATAAGCCACGCCTGCAGAATAACCATATCCGACCTTACTGTCAGACTCATTTATTCCGTGATCACGCTGATGCAATAATACGGGGCCCACTTGACTATACAGACTTAACTGGTTATTTATTTTCCATGAGGGGCCTGCAAGCAGGGAGTAATAACGAGTTGTTACACGACCATTACTGCTTTCATCGGAATAGCGCTGGCTTCCATTTAGCCAGGCAAATGAGGTTGTCAGCCCCCAGTCCGGTGACATTTCATAGTTGTTTGCCAGCCGAACCCCACGCAACGTCCCGGCGTGATTAGTATGGGACTGGGCGTATCCAAGCGAAAATGTACTGGCATTATCGTCTGCCCATACCGGACTGGCTGCAGCAGACAGCAGAACAATACCGGCACTTCCGGCTAATAGCATTTTGTTCATCTTCTTCTCTCCGGTTATTTTTACCTGATGCCTTACTGGCATGTATTAAGTTAAAATCTTTCCGTGATAACAAACTATAAATAAATCTTTTAAATTATGAGCGCTGTTACGCCAGCAAATACCTTTGTCTGCGGCTGTCGGGAGGCTATTCACGAAAATATATCCAGGCCAGAAACAGTATTTAATAATAAATAAACTGAAAAATAAAAACTGACAAAAATAGAAGTTCACTGATATATACCCAAAATAATTCGAGTTGCTTAAAGGCGGCAAGGAAGTGATTCCCCAGGGGCATAGATAACGATGTGACTGGCGGTGAGCGACAAATCTGCCGGGAGCAGATTTTAACGTCGCGTGCGACGGCCCGTCAGGGCGAGGCCCATGGATGGACCGAGTAATCCGTAGCCAACACATAAGCAACTTGAAGTATGAAGGGTATATAACGGGAAAGAAGCCATATCGGCCTGGTAAATCAACGTCTGTGATTTAAGTTGCAGGAAACGGCTATGGTGAGGGGGGGCGGCAGTTATCGGGCAGTAACGGCATTGTTCAGTGAGTATCCAGGAAACAAAAAAAGAAGGGAGCGGTACTCCCTTCGTAAACATGTCAGAATACGACATTTTGGTACTCTTTTATTTATTATCTGGCCGTAAAGGTTATGCTGTTGGCAGATATCTCCAGTCAACATAAAAAAATACCGTCAGCTAAAAATGTGATGCAAACTACCATTAAGCAGGTAACCAAATTGACTGTGCCACTAAATCCGGAAAAGAGTTTGAATCCGGGGATAACATCTGATGCAGAAATTAGCACCAGTCTTCGATTCGGATACCCGGAATGCGTTCAAACTCGCGGAGATTGTTTGTAACGACGACCAGTCCGCGGCTACGGGCATGGCCAGCAATCATCTGGTCATAAGGCCCGACAGGTGTTCCCTTGCGGGCCAGTTCGGCACGGATTTGACCGGTATGTATCGCCAGCCTGAAGGGGCATGTTGGCTTTGACGATCAGGCAAAAAACAACTGCGAATAAAGTCGTATGATGATCTTCACATTTATCATCATCAGCGTTCATATTACTCAACCTGTAATCAACCTCTGGCGTTTTTCTGTATCCATCACAACCATTTCCGGTAAAGGTAAAAAAGGGATTTGAACCTTTCCGGAGATGATAATGAAGGTAAATACATGGACAATTTTGCTTATGTCGGCGCATCTGACGGCCTGTACCGTCCCTGGCACAGAAAAATATCAGACCAGCATGGACAGCGTTACGGCAGAAAAAGTAAGCCGGATTATCCAGTCGGATGTCATTCCTTATAAAGGCGAAAACCATGGAGAAGTTATCAGCCGCGTATCGTCTGCTTTTCTCGGAACACCTTATCAGGCAAATACGCTCATCGGTGGGCCCGGAACCCCCGAAGTCCTTGTAGCGAATTTCAACGGCGTGGACTGCTTTACCCTGGCTGATTACGTTGAGGCCCTGGCCCGCAGCGATAATCAGAAATCGTTTCTGCATAATCTTGCCAGGACTCGCTACGCCGCGGGCAAAGTTGCTTATCTCAGCCGCCGGCACTTCTTCTCTGACTGGTTCGCCGCAGCACCGCGTAATGCACGGGATGTAACGCCGGATATCAGCCCTGATTATGTCGTTGTTGACAAGCAGCTTAACCATAAACCTGATGGCGGCGAGTACATTCCTGGTCTGGGCATCCATCCTCGTAAAATAAATTACATTCCCGGAAGAGCCATCAACCAGCAGGTCATGAACCACCTAAAAAACGGGGATTATATCGGTGTCTACTCCCCGCTTGACGGGCTGGACGTTTCACATGTGGGTATCGTAGTTCGCCATGATGAACAGGTGTGGTTCAGGAACGCCTCCTCATTGGCCGCAAACAGAAAAGTGGTGGACACACCGTTTATGGAATACATGCATTCCAGACCGGGCATCGTTGTGCTGCGGGCTGAATGATAAAGTCATTACCGGAGTCGCCAGCTGATAATAGCCGTCCGACATAGGTATTGAAACCCTGTGTACTGTGGGGCCGACACGGAAAATTGCTGTAAATTCGTGGATTTAGTAAATACTAGAAGATATTTGTCTGGAGCGGGCGAAGGGAATCGAACCCTCGTATAGAGCTTGGGAAGCTCTCGTTCTACCATTGAACTACGCCCGCTTTGAGATGCGTAAGGCATTATAAACCTTACGCTCTGGTTGGCAAGAGACTTACTGGCTGACTGGCGATTAATTCGCCGTCAGCACTTCGGTTTACTCCCCTGCGGCGGCAGATAACGCAGCGGATCGATGGCCGTCGCCCGGTAGCGAATCTGGAAGTGTAGTCTTACGGATGCGGCATCCGTGCTGCCCATCGTAGCGATTTTTTGCCCCGCTTTAACGCTTTGCCCATTATTAACCAGCATGGTGTCATTATGAGCGTAAGCCGTAATGTAATCTTCATTGTGCTTAATCATGATGAGATTGCCGTAACCGCGCAGCTGGTTCCCGACATAGACAACTTTACCCGCTCCCGCCGCATAAACAGGCGTTCCGCGCGCGCCCGCAATATCGATCCCCTTATTTCCGCCCTCCGCGGTGGAATAAGGTAAAATCACTTTACCGTTAGCAGGCCATACCCAACAACGCTGCCCCACCGGCGGCCAGGAGGATTTTGGCACCGAAGATGACGGTCTGACCGCAGCAGTTTTTGTTGCTGTTTTATTGCTGGTTTTGCGTGCTGAACTGCTACTCTTTGCGCTGCCGCGCACTTTAATTCGCTGCCCCACCTCAATAGTATAAGGCGGAGAAATGCCATTCAGTCGGGCCAGTTCTTTCACGCTGGTTCCCGTAGCGCGCGATATACGATACAACGTATCGCCGCGCTTAACGGTATAGACGGAGCCGGAATACGTTCCTGAGCCGGAATTACTGGAACACCCTGCCAGCAGCAGCCCTGTGCATAACAGCACCGCAATACCCAGGCTATTTTTGTTCAGGCGTCCTGCGCTCAAAACCATTCCTCACTCTATTGACAGACGCCTTATGATAGCAGCCAAATGCCGTATGCCCAATCCATTGACGCCGGAAAGGGTCCGTGTGGATGATGATGCCGCGAATATCCGATATGCCAGCATAATATCGACTCACGGCACAATGGCGCTCGTCTGCGTTCTGTCAGGGCCTGTTTTGGTAATGCCTTTCTTTCTGTTATGCGCTACGCTGATCGTCTGAGTATATGGCCTGGCCATGCTGCCGGGTCATTTTAATTTTCAGGAGCTTTCATGACTGAGGAACATGTCGTTTTATTGGATGAGCAGGATAAGCCTTCCGGCACACTGGAAAAGTATGCGGCTCATACGCTTAATACGCCTTTGCATCTGGCTTTCTCCTGCTGGCTATTTAATGAAGATGGCCAGTTGCTGGTAACACGACGGTCGCTGAGCAAGAAAGCCTGGCCAGGCGTGTGGACGAATTCGGTTTGCGGTCATCCGCAACAAGGCGAAACCACCGAAGAGGCGATCATCCGCCGTTGTCGGTTCGAACTCGGCGTGGAAATTACCGATCTCACCTCCGTCTATCCGCACTTCAGCTATCGGGCGACAGATCCAAACGGTATTGTGGAAAATGAAGTCTGTCCGGTATTTGCCGCGCGGGCAACCAGTGTGTTACAGGTTAACAGCGAAGAGGTGATGGACTATCAGTGGAGCGAATTTAAAAGCGTATGGAACTTCTCGCTACGCCGTGGGCATTTAGCCCGTGGATGGTCATGCAAGCGTCAGACGAACAAGCGCGTGAACGACTGCTCGATTACTGCCAGCGTTAAAGATTGCCTGATGGCGCTACGCCTGAACGAAGAGATGCCGGATGGCGGCTAATGCCCCATCCGGCAATTTACATCTTATTTCACCGGACGCATCGCCGGGAACAGAATAACGTCGCGGATCGTGTGGCTGTTAGTAAACAGCATCACCATACGGTCGATACCAATTCCCAGACCCGCTGTCGGCGGTAAACCGTGTTCCAGCGCCGTCACGTAGTCTTCGTCGTAGAACATGGCTTCGTCGTCGCCCGCCGCTTTTGCATTAACCTGATCCAGGAAACGCTGCGCCTGGTCTTCCGCATCGTTCAACTCGCTAAAGCCATTACCGATTTCACGACCGCCGATAAAGAACTCGAAGCGGTCAGTGATTTCCGGGTTCACATCATTACGACGCGCCAGCGGAGACACTTCAGCCGGATATTCGGTGATGAAGGTCGGCTGAATCAGATGCGCTTCAGCGACTTCGTCAAAGATCTCGGTGACAATACGGCCCAGACCCCAGCTTTTCTCGACGTGAATGCCGATGCTTTCAGCAATCGCCTTCGCGGAATCGAAGTTGTCCAGATCAGCCATATCCGTTTCCGGGCGATATTTCTTGATCGCTTCACGCATGGTCAGTTTTTCGAACGGCTTACCGAAGTCAAACACTTCATCACCGTACGGAACCTGGGTGGTGCCCAGAACATCCTGCGCCAGCGTACGGAACAGAGACTCCGTCAGCTCGATCAGGTCTTTGTAGTCCGCATACGCCATATAGAGTTCCATCATGGTGAACTCAGGATTATGGCGCACGGAGATGCCTTCGTTACGGAAGTTACGGTTAATTTCGAATACGCGTTCGAAGCCGCCAACCACCAGACGCTTGAGGTACAGTTCCGGCGCGATACGCAGGTACATGTCCAGATCCAGCGCGTTGTGATGGGTGATAAACGGACGGGCAGACGCGCCGCCTGGGATCACCTGCATCATCGGCGTTTCGACTTCCATAAAGCCGCGAGCAACCATAAACTGGCGAATACCGGCCAGGATCTTCGAACGGGTTTTGAAGGTGTTACGGGATTCATCGTTAGAGATGAGATCCAGATAACGCTGGCGATAGCGCGCTTCCTGGTCCTGCAGGCCGTGGAATTTATCCGGCAACGGACGCAGCGCTTTCGTCAGCAGGCGCAGTTCGGTGCAGTGGATAGACAGCTCGCCGGTTTTGGTTTTGAACAGCTTACCTTTCGCGCCGAGGATATCGCCAAGATCCCACTTCTTGAACTGCTCGTTGTAAACGCCTTCCGGCAGATCATCGCGCGCCACATACAGCTGAATGCGGCCGCCTACGTCTTGCAGGGTAACAAAAGAGGCTTTACCCATAATACGGCGAGTCATCATACGGCCCGCGACGGACACTTCAATATTCAGCGCTTCCAGTTCTTCAGCTTCTTTCGCGTCAAACTCTGCGTGCAGTTGGTCTGAGGTACGGTCACGACGGAAATCGTTCGGGAACGGGATACCCTGCTCACGCAGTGCAGCCAGCTTCTCGCGACGTGCCTTCATTTCATTGTTAAGATCGACTACCTCGTCAGCGCCCTGTGCGTTTTGTTCAGACATGTTGATTCCTCATAGCCCTGCTTTCAAACTTGCTTCGATAAATTGATCCAGACTGCCGTCCAGTACCGCCTGTGTATTGCGGGTTTCCACCCCAGTACGCAGGTCTTTAATGCGGGAATCGTCCAGGACATAGGAACGAATCTGGCTTCCCCAGCCGATATCAGACTTAGTGTCTTCCATCGCCTGTTTTTCAGCGTTCTTTTTCTGCATCTCCAGTTCATAAAGCTTCGCTTTCATCTGCTTCATGGCCTGGTCTTTGTTTTTGTGCTGCGAACGGTCGTTCTGGCACTGCGTCACGATCCCGGTGGGAATATGGGTGATACGCACGGCGGACTCCGTACGGTTAACGTGCTGACCGCCTGCGCCAGACGCGCGATAGACGTCGATACGCAGATCCGCCGGGTTAATGTCGATATCGATATCGTCGTCCACTTCCGGATACACAAATGCGGAGCTAAACGAGGTATGACGGCGACCGCCGGAGTCGAACGGGCTTTTACGCACCAGACGATGTACGCCGGTTTCAGTGCGCAGCCAGCCATAGGCATATTCGCCGGAGATTTTGATAGTCGCGGACTTAATGCCAGCGACTTCCCCTTCCGACTCTTCAATGACTTCCGTCTTGAAGCCGCGCGCTTCCGCCCAACGCAGATACATACGCAGCAACATGCTGGCCCAGTCCTGCGCTTCAGTACCACCAGAACCGGCCTGAATATCGAGATAGCAATCGGCGCTATCGTACTCGCCGGAGAACATCCGGCGGAATTCCAACTGCGCCAGCTTCTCTTCCAGCGTATTCAGTTCCGCGACGGCTTCGTTAAACGTCTCTTCGTCGTCAGCTTCTACCGCCAGTTCCAGCAGCCCGGAAACGTCGTCCAGCCCCTGAGTCATTTGATCAAGCGTATCGACGATCGCTTCGAGCGATGAACGCTCTTTTCCCAGCGCCTGCGCGCGCTCAGGTTCGTTCCAGACATCCGGCTGTTCCAGCTCGGCGTTTACTTCTTCCAGACGCTCTTTCTTAGCATCGTAGTCAAAGATACCCCCTAAGAACGTTGGTGCGTTCCGTGAGGTCCTGAATGCGGTTATTCACCGGGTTAATTTCAAACATGGTCTGATTTCTTTTATTTGACTTGTCAAAATGCGGTTATAAGGGCGAAATATTAGCGGATTTCGCCCCTTAATTACAGCGAAAGTGTTGTTAAATCGCCCCGATCATAGCGGCCAAATATCATCGATAATAATCTGTAAACTACGGTTGCCGCGAAACTCGTTAATGTCCAGTTTATAAGCCAGTTCTACCTCCCGCACGCCGTTATCCGGCCAACAGGTCGTATCAATATTAAATGCGATGCCATCCAACAGCGGGCCGCCGCCGACGGGCTCCACCATCACCTTGAGGTGGCGCTCGCCCACCAGACGCTGCTGTAGCAGACGGAAACGACCATCGAATAACGGTTCCGGGAACATTTGCCCCCACGGTCCGGCATCCCGCAACAGTTGCGCCACTTCCATAGACATCTCCGCCGCGCTTAATGGACCATCGGAGATCACCTCGCCTTGCAACAGGGCAGGATCGAGCCATTCCGTCACCAGCTCGCCAAAACGTTGCTGAAACTGCTCGAATTTATGCTCTTCCAGCGACAATCCCGCCGCCATCGCATGACCGCCGAACTTGATCATCAGATCAGGGTAAAGCGTATCCAGCCTTTCCAGCGCATCGCGCATATGCAACCCCTGAATCGAACGGCCTGAGCCTTTTAGCGTGCCGTCGCCCGCAGGTGCAAAGGCGATCACCGGGCGGTGAAAACGCTCTTTAATGCGCGACGCCAGAATTCCGACCACGCCCTGATGCCATTCAGGATGATACATCGCCAGACCGCCCGGAAGCGTTTCACTACTGCGCTCAAGCTTTTCGCACAGGATAAGCGCTTCCGCCTGCATCCCCTGCTCTATTTCTTTGCGCGTCTGGTTAAGCGCATCCAGCTCGCTGGCCAGAACACGCGCTTCGCCGAGGTTGTCGCACAACAGTAACGCCACGCCAACGGACATATCATCCAGCCTGCCGGCGGCATTCAGGCGAGGCCCCAACGCGAAGCCTAAATCACTGGCGGCAAGCTGCTGCGGATCGCGATTCGATATCTCCAGCAACGCTTTAATTCCCGGACGGCATTTCCCGGCACGAATACGACTTAGCCCTTGCCAGGTCAGAATACGGTTGTTGGCGTCCAGCGGCACAACGTCTGCTACCGTACCCAACGCCACTAAATCCAGCAGCTCCGCCAGATTCGGCGGCGCGATGTTGCGCTCGTCGAACCATCCTTTGTCGCGCAAAAATGTTCGCAACGCCAGCATCAGGTAAAACGCCACGCCGACGCCCGCCAGCGACTTAGACGGGAATTCGCAGTCGCGCAGATTGGGATTAATAATCGCTTCGGCATCCGGCAACGTGTCGCCTGGCAGGTGGTGATCGGTCACGATCACCGGAATCCCCAACGTCTTTGCATGCGCTACGCCGGCGTGGGATGAAATGCCGTTGTCTACGGTGACGATAAGCTGCGCGCCGCGCGCCTTCGCCTGATCGACCACTTCCGGGCTTAAACCGTAGCCGTCTTCAAAGCGATTAGGCACCAGATAACTGATGTTGTCACATCCCAACGCACGCATTCCCAATACGCTTAGCGCAGTACTGGTCGCGCCGTCGGCGTCAAAATCGCCAACAACAATAATGCGGGTACCTTCGCGAAAGGCGTTGTAGAGGATCTCCACCGCGTTATCTATGCCGCTAAGCTGTTGCCAGGGCAGCATTCCTTTCACGCTGCGCTCCAGTTCGCGGGCGCTACGAACGCCCCGGCTGGCATATAAACGTCGTAGTAATGGAGGAAGATCGGCGGGGAGTTCCGCCGTCTCATCAGCCTCGCGCCGACGAAGTTGTCTCTGTTGTTTCACGCGTATTATTTACCACTGGTCTGTTTTTGATGCTCATCAAGAAACGCTTTCATCTCTTTCGGTCCCTGATAGCCAGGCACCACATAGCCGTTACTCAATACAATGGCTGGCGTACCGCTAACGCCCAACTGCACGCCCAACGCATAATGATCAGCAATGTTCACGTCACAGCTTGCCGGTTTCACACTCTTACCTGCCATGGCGTCATCAAACGCTTTGTTTTTGTCTTTGGCGCACCAGATAGATTTCATATCCTGCTCCGCCTGGCTTTCCAGCCCCTGGCGCGGGAAGGCCAGATAACGTACCGTGATCCCCAGCGCGTTATAATCTTTCATCTCTTCATGTAGCTTATGACAATAGCCGCAGGTGATATCGGTAAAAACAGTAATGACATGTTTCTCATCCGGCGCTTTATAGACGATCATCTCTTTTTCCAGCGCATTTAGCTGGCTCATCAGCAGTTTGTTCGTCACGTTTACCGGATGCGCGCCGCTCACGTCATACATCGGCCCTTGAATAATATGTTTGCCGTCATCAGTGACGTACAGTACGCCGCTGTGAGTGAGGACGGTTTTCATCCCTGCCACTGGCGAGGCCTGAATTTCCGTACTCTGAACGCCCAGCTTAGCCAGCGACTGACGGATAGCCGCATCATCCGCATGGGCCACGCCTGAAAACGCCGCCGCCAGTAAAGTGAACATCATAAAACGCTTTTTCATAAACTATCCTTTCCTGTCAGCACTCATGCCCGCGGATGGTGCTGTTGATGAAGTTGACGCAAACGCTCCGTTGCGACATGCGTATAAATTTGTGTCGTCGAAAGATCGCTATGCCCAAGTAGCATTTGTACAACGCGCAAGTCGGCGCCGTGATTCAGCAAATGCGTGGCGAAAGCGTGACGTAAAACATGCGGCGATAGTTTTTCGCTATCGATTCCAGCCAGTACCGCATAATGTTTAATACGGTGCCAGAAGGTCTGCCGCGTCATCTGCTGCGCACGCTGGCTGGGGAACAATACGTCAATCGATACGCCATTGAGTAACCAGGGACGCCCATGCTCCAGATACGTTTCCAGCCAATATACCGCCTCTTCGCCTAACGGCACCAACCGCTCTTTATTGCCTTTACCGATAACCCGCACCACGCCCTGCCGCAGACTGATATCGCTCATTGTCAGCCCCACCAGTTCCGACACGCGCAAACCGGTGGCATACAGCACTTCCAACATAGCTTTATCGCGCAACTCCAAAGGTTGATCAATAAGCGGCGCCTGCAAGAGCCGTTCAACCTGCGCCTCGCTAAGGTCTTTCGGTAAACGCTGCGGAAGCTTAGGCGAGGCCAACTGCGCGCTCGGATCATCCTCACGACACTTTTCACGGTACAGATGCTGGAAAAAGCGCCGCATAGCGCTTAACAGGCGTGCGGAACTGGTCGCTTTGTATCCGCCCTCCACCCGTTCAGCCAGCAGCGTTTGTAAATCATCAGCCTGCGCCGTCGCAAGCGTTTTTCCGCGATGATGCAACCACGCAACGACCATCGATAAATCGCGACGATACGCGCTTAATGTATTTTCCGCCAGATTTCGTTCCAGCCACAGGGCATCCAGAAACTGCTCAATACGCGCTAAATCCTGTTCCATTCGCGCTCCCTACTTCACGCTTACTTTTGGTGCATTATGCCTCATTGTGCCGTGAATGCAGCGATTCTGTTACACTACCCGCAACGCTATAGCAGAATCGAGATGTAACGTAATGAACATGGGTCTTTTTTACGGTTCCAGCACGTGCTACACCGAGATGGCCGCAGAGAAAATTCGCGATATTCTCGGCCCGGAGCTGGTGACATTACATAACCTTAAGGATGACGCCCCCGCCTTAATGGAGCAGTACGACGTGCTCATTTTAGGCATCCCCACCTGGGATTTTGGCGAAATTCAGGAGGACTGGGAAGCCGTCTGGGAGCAACTGGACGATCTCAATCTGGAAGGCAAAATCGTTGCGCTTTACGGTATGGGCGACCAGCTCGGCTACGGTGAGTGGTTCCTGGATGCGCTGGGTATGTTGCATGACAAACTTGCCCTCAAAGGCGTTAAATTTGTCGGCTACTGGCCCACAGAAGGCTACGAATTTACCAGCAATAAACCGGTCATTGCGGATGGGCAACTGTTTGTCGGCCTGGCGCTGGATGAAACGAACCAGTACGATCTCAGCGATGAGCGTATACAGACCTGGTGTGAACAAATTCTCGGCGAAATGGCCGAACACTACGCCTGAAGCCTTACTCGCTGTATTTCCCTCTCGACGGAACCGCGTTTACGCCGTTCCGTCAGTGTTGGCCTGATATCGGCTGCTGTAACAGTATCCGACGCAACTCACGCCATTCCGCTTCTTCCATGCTATCCGCCGCCAGCCATAAATGCTGATGACGTCCAGACTCTGCGCGTAAACGCAACACCATCCCGCTCTTCAGTAACCAGGGCGGACGCAAGAGCGTCCAGTCCTGCCCCTGCCAGCGTAAGCGCCCGTCCATGAGTAGCTTGATCTCTCCCTGACAGGTATTAATCCTGCGCTGGCTACGTACACAGTCAAACACGACCAGCGACAGTAGTATCATCCATAACGGGGTATAACTCAGCGGCCAGGGCATCAATAAAATCACCGCGGCAACCAGCCCATGAATGAGCAATGAGATCCACTGAGCGCGCCATGAGACGCGTAAATCAGATTGCCACAGGACCACGTTCCCGATTCCGTGTCTGAATGAGTCGGACCATCTGTTCCAGTTCAGCGTCAGCCGGTTTACCGTGATTCATTAACCAGTTAAATAAATCCGGGTCATCACTCTGCAACAAACGGACAAAAATACGCTTTTCTTCATCACTTAAACTATCGTACTCATGTTCAAAAAACGGCATGATGGAAATATCAAGTTCGCGCATACCGCGACGACATGCCCAGTGAATACGTGCTTTATTGTGAATATCCATGTTCTTCCTGCCTCGCGAAAATGAAGTACCGGGCTATTGTAACGTGTTTTTGGCGTTGTTTTACGGGAATCTCAGTAATCTGGAACGCGATCGCGAAATAAAAGGCTGGGAATCAATATGTTCATCCATTTTGGATACCGCCTCGCAAAACGATCAATCCGCTCTCAATGGGCTATTTAAAGCACTTGCAATGACCGATGGCTCTTTTACCATTAACCATTATTGTTGCAGCTAACCAGGACATTATTTATGGCTTTTATCTCCTTTCCACCACGTCATCCTTCATCGTCAGCCCGCCTGCCGCTGACGCTGATCGCGCTTGACGACTGGGCGCTGTCGACCATTACCGGCGTAGACAGTGAAAAGTATATTCAGGGCCAGGTCACCGCTGACGTAAGCCAGATGACTGAACAGCAACACCTTCTCGCCGCCCACTGCGATGCTAAAGGTAAGATGTGGAGCACTCTGCGCCTGTTCCGTGAGCGCGACGGTTTCGCCTGGATTGAACGCCGTAGCGTGCGTGAAGCGCAATTAACGGAGCTGAAAAAGTACGCCGTATTTTCCAAAGTGGTCATCGCGCCGGATGACGAACGCGTATTGCTTGGCGTGGCAGGTTTTCAGGCCCGCGCGGCGCTGGCTAATGTCTTTAGCGTACTGCCCAATAGCGAAAATCAGGTGGTCAGAGACGGCGCCTCTACGCTGCTATGGTTTGAACATCCTGCGGAACGATTCCTGCTTGTCACCGATGTCGCGACGGCCAACATGTTAACGGAGAAGTTGCATGGCGAAGCCGAACTGAATAACAGTCAACAGTGGCTGGCATTGGATATTGAAGCAGGCATTCCGGTGATTGACGCGGCGAACAGCGGTCAGTTTATCCCCCAGGCGACTAACCTACAGGCGCTGGGCGGCATCAGCTTCAAGAAAGGCTGCTACACCGGACAGGAGATGGTCGCACGGGCAAAATTCCGCGGCGCCAATAAACGCGCGCTTTGGTTGCTGGCGGGCAAAGCCAGCCGGGTACCGGAAGCAGGAGAAGATCTGGAGCTACAGATGGGCGAGAACTGGCGTCGTACCGGCGCTATTCTGGCGGCGACACAGTTGGACGATGGTCAGTTACTGGTTCAGGCCGTCATGAATAACGATTTAGAAGCCGAAAGCGTCTTCCGTGTTCGCGACGATGCCAACACCCTGCATATCGTCCCGCTGCCTTACTCGCTGGAAGAGTGATATCACGTTAAAAGCCGGATAGCCTGATAGCGCAACGCCATCAGGCTCGCACGTGCTGCTCTCGTAGGCCGGATAAGGTACGACAGCGCCGCCATCCGGCACGGGCATCCGGGAATTACGCCTGTCCCACATACAAATAGATGGCCAGGAAGTGGCACACGCTGCCGCCCAGCACAAAGCCATGCCAGATGGCGTGGTTATAAGGTATGCGTTTGCAAACATAGAAAATTACGCCCAGCGAGTAAACGACGCCACCTACCGCCAGCAGCGTCACGCCGCCTATCGCCAGCTTAATCGCCAACTGATAAACCACTATCAGCGACAGCCAGCCCATTGCCAGATACGTAACCAGTGAAAGCACTTTAAATCGGTGCGCAATCGTCAACTTGAAGAGGATACCGAATAGCGCCAGGCTCCAGATCACAATCATTAGTCCGCGCGCCAGCGGCGAATCCAGACCTACCAGCAGAAATGGCGTATAGGTTCCGGCAATGAGCAGATAGATAGCGCAGTGATCAAATTTCTTTAACCAGATTTTTGCCCGCTGATGAGGAATGGCATGATAAAGCGTTGAGGCAAGAAAAAGCAGGATCATGCTCCCGCCATATAAACTGTAGCTGGCGATAGCCGTCATACCCGCATTCGCCTCTACCGCCTGAACCAACAACAGCACCAGGCCGACAATACCAAATACCAATCCAATGCCGTGGCTAATACTGTTGGCGATTTCCTCAGCCAGCGAATATCCCTGCGTCATTAATGGTTTTTGCACCATAACTTACTCCGGAGAAACGTTCATAACGATGAACTGCGCCTCTAGCGTAACTGAGAATGGTTCCAGTGAACACATGTTAGCTAAAATAAATTCGCAAAATTAAATTTTGTTTATTATTCAATAAGTTAATTACAATAACTCAACTAACACGCGTTCATATTTATCAAAGGCATTTAAAATCAATCACATAAAATTGCGTCTGGTTGGGATAGATTTCAGCAATGACCCGTTTCAGCTCATCAAGCGACATATTTTCCTGTTGCGCATGTTTTTTGTTCAGCGTATCCAGCGTCACAGTTGACGTTCCTGTCACTTCGATTGTGCAAAAATAGCCATCATCTTCGAACCGCCCCACGCGTAGCACATCGCCTGCTTTAAAGTGGGACTCGGAGGCATCACGAATAGTGATGGTTTTACGCCCTGCCAGAATGTCATTCTGGAAACGTTGAAAGAAAGTAATGTCATTTGGCTGCATGTGGTTATCCCCCTGAATATGGCCCCTTGAAGTGGATGTTACGATCTGAATGTGTTCTTGCCCCGACACCTGGAATTTTGCGTACGCTTTACATGTCATTTGGTGCAGAATGAATGATAACAGACTAAATAAATTGAGATTATGCAACAATGAGAAAACTCACCCTGCCAAAAGATTTTTTATGGGGCGGCGCGGTTGCTGCACACCAGGTTGAAGGCGGCTGGAATAAAGACGGTAAAGGCCCCAGCATCTGCGACGTGCTAACCGGCGGCGCACACGGCGTGCCACGCGAAATCACCCAGAATGTCGTTGCTGGCAAATACTATCCGAACCACGAGGCGGTGGATTTTTACGGACATTACAAAGAAGACATCCGTCTTTTCGCCGAAATGGGGTTCAAATGCTTCCGTACCTCTATTGCCTGGACGCGTATCTTCCCGAATGGCGACGAATCCCAGCCAAACGAGGCCGGTCTGAAATTCTACGACGACATGTTTGATGAGTTACTCAAATACAACATCGAACCGGTCATTACCCTTTCTCACTTTGAAATGCCATTACATCTGGTACAGCACTACGGCGGCTGGACCAATCGTAAAGTGGTTGATTTCTTTGTCCGTTTTGCTGAAGTCGTGTTTGAACGCTACAAACATAAGGTCAAATACTGGATGACCTTCAACGAAATTAACAACCAGCGAAACTGGCGCGCGCCGCTGTTTGGCTACTGCTGTTCCGGCGTGGTGTATACCGAGCATGAGAATCCAGAAGAAACCATGTATCAGGTCTTACATCATCAGTTTGTCGCCAGCGCGCTGGCGGTAAAAGCGGCACGTCGTATTAATCCACAGATGAAAGTGGGTTGTATGCTGGCGATGGTCGCGCTGTATCCTTTCTCCTGTAAACCAGAAGATGTGATGTTTGCTCAGGAATCGATGCGTGAACGCTACGTCTTTACCGATGTGCAGCTGCGCGGCTATTACCCGTCCTATGTGTTGAACGAGTGGGAGCGCCGCGGATTTAACATCAAAATGGACGATGGCGATCTTGAAGTGCTGCGCGAAGGCACCTGCGATTATCTTGGTTTCAGTTATTACATGACCAACGCGGTCAAAGCCGAAGGCGGTAGCGGCGATGCGATTTCCGGTTTTGAAGGCAGCGTACCGAACCCCTATGTTAAAGCATCTGACTGGGGCTGGCAGATTGACCCGGTGGGTCTGCGCTATTCATTGTGTGAACTGTACGAACGCTATCAAAAGCCGCTATTTATTGTCGAAAACGGTTTTGGTGCTTACGACAAAGTAGAAGAAGATGGCAGCATCAACGACGACTATCGCATTGACTACCTGCGCGCCCATATTGAAGAGATGAAAAAAGCGGTCACTTACGATGGTGTCGACCTGATGGGCTACACGCCGTGGGGCTGCATCGACTGCGTGTCGTTCACCACCGGTCAGTACAGCAAGCGCTACGGCTTCATCTACGTGAACAAGCACGATGACGGTACGGGCGATATGTCGCGTTCGCGTAAGAAGAGCTTCAACTGGTACAAAGAGGTGATTGCCAGCAACGGCGAGAAGCTTTAACCCCTGCACGTTACCCGCCAGTCGGCGGGTAACACTTTGAACGAGTCTTACCAGGTCTTACCTATTTTAAATTCCCAGCGTACATCTTCCATTTTGGTTGGCGACTTCGCTTCCTGCATTACCGGGAAGAAGGCTCCGGCACCAAACCATAATTTCAGTGAATCGACGGCAATATTAAATGACGGACCAACAACCCATTCGGTAGTTCCAGAATGGTTATTAATTACGCTGCCATTAGACAGTTTTTTCGTTCCAGAGGCATTATTGCTGTAGGCACTTTCCAGACCAAGATCCAGCGGTAAATCGCTAAACATATACCGCACCTGGGTATTCCACTGGAATTCGTTACCTCGTTTCACGTCCTGGTTACCGCGCTCAAATGGTCCCTGATATACAAAACCCATATCCCCTTTAATGTTAGGAGTAAATAATTTTGTTAAAGTGAGTGTTACTCTTCCTCCCCAGGCGCTATTCCCAGGCAAATGATTATCTCCATCTTGCCCGGTGGGTAGTAATACTGCCCCGCCTACCGTAACCCAAAACGGATCACCTCTTCGCTGGCTCATTAAAGCATAATTGACCCCCACCGATTGGTCGCCCATTCCCTCTATGTGCTCAGGAGACAGATTGTCTCGTTTGTTATTGATATAGGAACCCACAGTTGATAATTCCAGTCTGTCGGTCAAACCGTAACGAATCTTCAATAACCATATCTGGGAGTAAACATCCGGACTTCCGTGCCCCTCGATTTGATGATCTTTATCGCGAAATGAGCTATTCACGGCGGTTAATAACTTTCCTTCCGGCAATACTGAACCACCAGAAATAGCGGTATTAACTGGTGCACCTAATAGATTACTGGGATTATTTTCTCCGTTAGCTGCCATTGCATTCATTAATAGAAAATATGTCATTAATGGCAGAAATATAAATCGTTTCATTATTCCCTCCAGGTATAAAAAACAAAGCGCTAAGTTAATAAATATTTACGTTATTTATGTTTATTTTTAATTTATAATTTAAATTAATAACTTGATGAATTTAATATACGGAAATTTTTGTAACTATATTGAGAGGTAAATAACGATTCCGGAGAGAAACTATTTGTAACTACATGTAAATATACTGTGTTGTTTTGATTAAATAACAGCAAGGTAAAAATGATGCACAATGAATCATTAGGCTCTAAAAAAGCGGTAATTTAATTCTGGCTAATACACTGATACAAACGCCAGGTTGCCTGACAGGAGCCAACGATTTAGTGTAATATATTGAATTAGTAACACTTTGTAGCCTGAATAAGGCACTCACACTGCATCCGACATAAACAAAGCGCACTTTATTAACAAGCTGAAAAGGCGCCGAAGCGCCTTTAGAAAACAGTCGAATCAGTAAATTACTGGTAGTCCCTAATCGGTACGCAGGAGCAGAACAGGTTACGGTCGCCATAAACATCATCCAGACGTTTCACCGTCGGCCAGTATTTGTCTGCCACGCCTGCCGGGAATACGGCAACTTCACGGCTGTACGGATGCGCCCACTCGGCGACCAGTTCGCTCTGAATGTGCGGCGCGTTCACCAGCGGGTTATCTTCCAGCGGCCAGACACCCGCTTTCACCTGGTCAATCTCTGCGCGAATAGCCAGCATCGCATCGATAAAGCGATCCAGCTCAGCCTTACCTTCAGATTCCGTCGGCTCTACCATCAGCGTGCCCGCCACCGGGAACGACATGGTTGGCGCATGGAAACCGTAGTCGATCAGACGCTTGGCAATATCCAGCTCGCTGATGCCGGTTTCTTCTTTCAATGGGCGAATATCAAGAATACATTCGTGCGCCACACGGCCATCGCGACCAGTATACAGTACCGGATAGGCATCTTTCAGACGGCTGGCAATGTAGTTAGCGTTAAGAATCGCGACCTGACTTGCCTGCTTCAGGCCTTCTGCGCCCATCATGCGGATGTACATCCAGCTGATTGGCAGGATAGAGGCACTACCGAACGGCGCCGCAGAAACCGCGCCCTGACGGGTTAACATGCCTTCGATTTGCACCACGCTATGGCCCGGTACGAACGGTGCCAGATGCGCTTTCACGCCGATCGGTCCCATGCCTGGGCCACCGCCGCCGTGCGGAATGCAGAAAGTTTTATGCAGGTTAAGATGCGAAACGTCCGCGCCAATAAAGCCCGGTGAGGTAATGCCGACCTGAGCGTTCATGTTCGCGCCGTCAAGGTAAACCTGACCGCCGAACTGGTGCACAACTTCACACACCTCACGGATCGTTTCTTCATACACGCCGTGGGTGGACGGATAGGTCACCATGATGCAAGAAAGGTTCGCAGCATGTTGTTCTGCTTTTGCCCGCAGATCGTCCAGGTCGATGTTGCCGTTCTTATCACACGCCACAACCACCACCTGCATTCCTGCCATATGTGCAGAAGCAGGGTTAGTGCCGTGAGCAGAGGCCGGGATCAGGCAGATATCGCGATGCCCTTCGTTGCGGCTTTCGTGATAGTGACGAATCGCCAGCAGCCCCGCGTATTCCCCCTGTGCTCCGGAGTTAGGCTGCATACAGACGGCGTCGTACCCGGTGAGTTTCACCAGCCAGTCAGAAAGCTGGCTAATCATCTGATGATATCCTTCGGCCTGTTCCGGCGGGCAGAACGGATGCAGTTCAGCGAATTCCGGCCAGGTGATAGGAATCATCTCGGCGGCGGCGTTCAGCTTCATGGTGCAGGAACCCAGCGGGATCATCGCCTGGTTCAGCGCCAGATCTTTACGCTCCAGCGAGTGCATATAGCGCATCATCTCGGTTTCGCTGTGGTAACGGTTAAATACCGGATGCGTCAGAATCGCATCGTCACGCAGCATACTTTGCTGAATGGAACGGCTATCAAGCGCCACGTCTTTATCCAGTGTTTCAATGTTCAGACCGTGGCTGTCGCCCAGCAAAACATTGAACAACTGCGCCACATTCTCACGGGTGGTGGTTTCATCAAGGGTAATACCCACCGCGTTATGAATATCGCTGCGCAGATTGATCTCTGCCGCTTCCGCACGCGCCAGTACCGCAGCTTTATCAGCTACTTCCACACACAGCGTGTCAAAGTAGTGCGCATGACGCAGCTTTAAGCCTTTCTGTTGCAGACCTGCCGCCAGAATATCGGTCAGGCGGTGGATACGATTCGCAATGCGTTTCAGGCCAACCGGTCCATGATAAACGGCATACAGACTGGCGATGTTAGCCAGCAGTACCTGCGAGGTACAAATGTTGGAGTTCGCTTTCTCACGGCGGATATGCTGCTCGCGAGTCTGCATCGCCATGCGCAGTGCGGTATTGCCCGCCGCATCTTTTGAGACGCCGATAATACGGCCTGGCATGGAGCGTTTAAATTCGTCTTTGGCGGCAAAGAACGCCGCATGCGGGCCACCGTACCCCATCGGTACGCCGAAGCGTTGCGCAGAGCCGAAAACAATGTCCGCGCCCTGTTTGCCCGGAGCCATCAGCAGCACCAGCGCCATAAAATCGGCGGCGACGCTGACCACAACTTTACGGGATTTCAGCTCAGTAATCAGTGCGCTGTAGTCGTGAATTTCGCCCGTGGTGCCTACCTGTTGTAACAGCACGCCAAACACATCCTGGTGATCCAGTGCTTTCGCCGCGTCATCCACAATGACGTCAAAGCCAAAGGTTTCGGCACGCGTACGCACGACGTCCAGAGTTTGCGGATGGACATCAGAGGCGACAAAGAACCGGTTGGCATTTTTCAATTTGCTGACGCGCTTTGCCATCGCCATCGCTTCAGCGGCGGCGGTCGCTTCATCCAGCAGAGAGGCGGAAGCCATGTCCAGTCCCGTCAGGTCCAGCGTCACCTGTTGGAAGTTGAGCAGCGCTTCCAGACGCCCCTGAGAGACTTCCGGCTGATAAGGAGTGTAGGCGGTATACCAGCCTGGATTTTCCAGCATGTTGCGCAGGATAACCGGCGGTAGCTGCACGGCGGTGTAGCCCATGCCAATATAGGACGTGAAGCGCTTGTTACGCCCGGCGATGGCTTTTAATTCCGCCAGTGCGGCATATTCGGTTGCCGCCTCGCCAACCTGCGGCGGAGTCGCGAGCTGAATGTCTTTCGGCACAATCTGACCTGTCAGCGCGTTTAACGACTCGGCGCCAACCGCATTCAGCATCTCTTGCTGCTGTGCGGCGTCCGGTCCGATGTGGCGTTCAATGAAAGCGCCGCGGTTTTCAAGCTGGCTTAACGTCTGTGTCATGGGCGATGGTTCCTGAAACGTGCAGTGAATCGTGATTGTCTCTAACTCAATTGCCCGGTGGCGCTGACGCTTACCGGGCCTACGCGTGCGAAAACGAATACGCAAAATAATTCGCGTTGCAGTGAGTAGGCCGGATAAGCATTAGCGCCATCCGGCACAACATTATTCGTCTTCTAACAATGCCTCGTACGCGGTGGCATCCAGCAGCGATTCAAGTTCGCTTTCATCGCTGGCTTTGATTTTAAAGATCCAGCCACCGGCATACGGTTCGCTGTTCACCAGCTCCGGGGAGTCGCTCAGCGCATCGTTTACCGCCACGATCTCGCCGCTTACCGGCGCATAAATGTCGGACGCCGCTTTTACGGACTCCGCCACGGCGCAGTCGTCGCCCGCGCTTACGGTCGCGCCGACTTCCGGCAGATCAACAAAAACCATATCGCCCAACAGCTCCTGAGCGTGTTCAGTAATGCCAACGGTGTAAGTGCCATCCGCTTCTTTACGCAGCCATTCGTGTTCTTTGCTGTATTTCAGTTCTGCGGGTACGTTGCTCATCAATTAATCTCCAAAAAAGGATGAATCACGCGACGGCTTTGCCGTTACGCACAAAAACAGGTTTAGTCACTTTTACCGGCATTTCACGGTTACGAATTTGTACAATCGCCGTCTCGCCGATGCCCGCCGGAACGCGCGCCAGCGCAATGCTGTAGCCCAACGTTGGGGAAAACGTCCCGCTGGTGATAATGCCTTCTTGCTGATTGCCCTGCGCATCGGTAAAACGCACCGGCAATTCATTACGCAATACGCCCTTCTCGGTCATCACCAGACCGACAAGCTGCTCATGGCCTTTTTCACGCTGCATCTCCAGCGCCTCACGGCCAATAAAGTCGCGGTCAGCAGGTTCCCAGGCGATAGTCCATCCCATATTAGCCGCCAGCGGAGAGATACCTTCATCCATCTCCTGACCGTACAGGTTCATGCCTGCTTCCAGACGCAGCGTGTCGCGCGCGCCAAGACCGCACGGCTTCACGCCCGCCTCCACCAGCGCACGCCAGAAATCCGCCGCTTTTTCATTCGGCATGGCGATTTCATAGCCCGCTTCGCCGGTATAACCGGTGGTGGCGATAAACAGATCGCCCGCCTGAACGCCGAAGAACGGCTTCATACCTTCTACTGCATGGCGCTGTTGGTCAGTAAACAGAGTCGCCGCTTTTTCCTGCGCATTCGGCCCCTGTACCGCAATCAGCGACAGGTCGTCACGAACGGTAATGTCGATGGCATAAGGTTCAGCGTGTTGGGTAATCCAGGAGAGGTCTTTTTCGCGGGTGGCGGAGTTAACAACGAGACGGAAGAAATCTTCAGTGAAGTAGTAGACGATAAGGTCATCAATCACGCCGCCCGATGCGTTAAGCATACCGGAGTAGAGGGCTTTACCCGTCTTCGTTAGCTTCGCGACGTCGTTTGCCAGCAGATAACGTAGAAACTCTCGTGTGCGGCTGCCATGAAGATCGACAATGGTCATATGCGATACATCAAACATCCCGGCATCGGTGCGCACAGCGTGGTGTTCATCAAGCTGAGAGCCGTAATGCAGGGGCATCATCCAGCCATGAAAATCGACCATGCGGGCGCCGCATAGCGTGTGTTGTTCGTACAAAGGCGTCTGTTGGGCCATCTTTTCCTCGTTGAATTAGCGGGGGCTAACAACCATTTTCATGGGAAATCTTCGCCACGAAACCTGGCATCGACGCCCTTTTTCCTGCGCCGACGCAAACGTTCTCTTGCTCCTGAACTTACCACCGAACCAGGCGCTAAACCATAAGGCTGAATTTACCATCACATTAGCTTATGACTAAAAAACGCCAAAACCCCATCAGCACAAAAAACCACTATTACGCTAAATAACCTCCATAAAAATGAAGCTGATACGATTTATCACAACATAAATTAATATTAAATGTGGAAAAAATGTCGAAAATCTCGTTCGCAAAAAATAGTGGCATTAGAAAATATAATGCGAAATAAGCGGTGAAATTAGATTATTTCAAACGAGGAAAGCCCCCCGGCGCGATAGCCGGGAAAGCAAAGTGTGACGGGTTTCAAACTCTTGCTGGCGTGCAGTCAGACGCTTAACGAAGCCATTGCGGAAGGTCGTTTAGCCCCATTGCCTGGCGAAGCAGTTGGGGTTTGACGCCGGGGAGCGTATCCGCCAGTTTCAGTCCGATG
This sequence comes from Salmonella sp. SAL03688, assembly GCF_046551895.1. Classification (NCBI taxonomy): domain Bacteria; kingdom Pseudomonadati; phylum Pseudomonadota; class Gammaproteobacteria; order Enterobacterales; family Enterobacteriaceae; genus Salmonella; species Salmonella sp. SAL03688. Next base: position 44,895 of record NZ_JBGDVI010000002.1, on the reverse strand, counting down.
TCGCGCAGCAATTTTTTTGCCGGATTTTCGCCGGCAAACAGGTCACGAAAACCTTGCATCCCGGCAAGCATCATCGCCGCACTATGTTTACGGCTACGCTCATAACGACGGAGATAAAGATGTTGGCCAATGTCTTTGCCCTGGCGCTGAAGCCGACGCAGATCGTCCACCAGTTCGGCCGCGTCCATAAAGCCGAGGTTGACGCCTTGCCCTGCCAGCGGATGGATGGTGTGCGCGGCATCGCCGACTAACGCCAGACGATGCGCGGCAAACTGGCGAGCATAGCGGCCCGTCAGCGGAAAAACCTGCCGTTCGCTTTCCAGGCGGCATAAGCCCAGCCGATTATCGAAGGCGATAGTCAACGCCTGGTTAAACGCCTCGTCGCCGCTCTGTTGCATACGCTCCGCATCCTGCGGAGAAAGCGACCAGACAATGGAACACAGATGCGGATCGCTTAACGGCAAAAACGCCAGAATACCTTCACCATGAAACACCTGGCGAGCAACCGCGCCGTGCGGCTCTTCGGTGCGGATAGTCGCTACCAGCGCATGGTGACGGTAGTCCCAGAAAGTTAAGGGAATATCCGCTTTGTTACGCAGCCAGGAGTTGGCGCCATCCGCGGCAATCACCAGACGCGCGGTTAACATCGCGCCGTCTTTTAAAGTCAGGAAGGCGTCGTTCTCTCCCCAGGCAACCTGCTGTAACTCCGCTGGCGCCATTAAGGTGATATCCGCCGCTTGCTGCGCTTTTTGCCACAATGCGTAGTGAATGACGCTGTTTTCAACAATATGCCCCAGATGGCTATATCCCATGCTTGCGTCATCAAACGTAATACGGCCAAAGCTGTCTTTATCCCAGACTTCCATACCGTGGTAGCAACTTGCCCGTCGCGCCACAATGTTTGACCATACGCCAAGACGGGTAAGCAGTTTTTCGCTGGCGGCATTAATCGCCGACACCCGAAGCTGAGGCGGCGCATCGTTCGCCAACGGCTGGGGGACAACGTGATCCAGTACCGCAACGCGCAAACCGCTCCCCTGCAAGCCGCAGGCGACAGCCAGTCCCACCATGCCTCCGCCAACTATTGCTACATCAACACTTTGCACTATTTACTCCTGGAAACCGGAACAATCAAACCGTAGGCCGGATAAGGCGAAGCCGCCATCCGGTATTTTTACGAACACGATGCCGGATGGCGGCATAAATGCCTTATCCGGCCTACAGATCGGCTTAACGCGCAACCCAACCTAAGGTCCGCTGTGCCAGCGCATCGCGCGCAGGCGGTAATAACTCCATCGCCATTAAACCGATATTGCGCCCAATAACCAGCGGCACCCAACGATTTGCAAACACATGGACCAGACCGTTCGTTACGCCAATCGTCGTATCCCGGTCAACCTGACGACGCTGCTGATAGCGCGATAATACGTGCCAGGCGCCAATATCCTCGCCCGCGTCCTGTGCCGCGACCAGCGTTTCCGCCAGGCTCATGACATCGCGCAGACCGAGATTAAACCCTTGTCCGGCGATAGGATGCAACGTCTGCGCCGCATTGCCGACCACGACAGTCCGGTGAGTAAACACTTTCGCCGCCGTAGTCAGAGCAAGCGGATACGCGCTGCGCTTACCCGCCTGAGTAATTCGCCCCAGCCGCCAGCCGAACGCGGCCTGCAACGCATGACAAAACTGCGCATCGGACCAGCTCAGCACCTCATCGCGCTGGTCGAGCGGGTGACACCAAACCAGCGAACATCGGCCATGCGACATCGGCAACATCGCCAGCGGGCCATTGGGGGTAAAACGTTCAAAGGCGCGTCCCTGGTGCGGGATAGCGGTCGCGACATTCGCTATTACCGCTAACTGTTCGTAAGGCTCCTGACGCCAGTCAACGCCGCAGGCTGACGCCAGCGCGGAGTGGGTACCGTTAGCCGCCACCAGCACGCTGCCAGCTATCACATTGCCGTTTTCCAGAGTGACGTTAACCTGCTGTTGGGTACGCGACACGCTGGCTACGCGCTCCGGGCAGTGCAGCGTAACGCCTGGCGCTTTACGCAAGAGCGCAAACAGACGCAGCCCGATATCATGCAGCTCCGCAACGTGACCCAACGCTGCCAGGCTGTAATCCTGCGCGTCGAGAGTCACAAATCCGGCATGACCGCGATCGCTGACGTGTACGGTGTTGATTGCCGTTGCGCAATCGGAAATCGCCTGCCAGACGCCAATTCGCGCCAGTTGCTGACAAGTGCCCGCCGCCAGCGCAATCGCTCTGGCGTCAAAGCCGGGATGACCGTCGGCTTCAGGCGCTTTCGCTTCAATCAGGTGTACCGGCAACGTCCCATGACTGAACTGAGAGATGGCTAGCGCCAGCGTTGCGCCTGCCATGCCGCCGCCAACGATAATGACGCTCATTGCTGCCGCGCCGCCGCCATTAATGCTTCAATGTCATCCGCCTTCTTCACAACGCCAGCGGTCAGGTTTTCATTACCGGTTTCGGTAATGACAATGTCATCTTCAATTCGAACGCCAATGCCGCGATACGCTTCCGGCACGTCGGCATCCGGCGCGATATAGAGGCCTGGCTCTACGGTCAGCACCATGCCCGGCTCCAGGATGCGGGAGCGATCCGGCCCATAAACCCCGACATCATGAACATCCAGCCCCAGCCAGTGGCTCAAGCCATGCATAAAGAAAGGACGATGCGCATTTTCGGCAATCAGTTGATCAACCTCTCCTTGCAAAATCCCCAGCTTCACCAGCCCGGTTATCATGATGCGCACGACTTCGCCGGTCACCTCCTGAATAGAGGTACCAGGACGGAACAGTCGCAGGCTGGTCTCCAGCGATTCCAGAACGATGTCATAAATTTCACGCTGAGCTGGCGTAAATTTCCCGTTCACCGGGAAAGTACGCGTGATGTCGCCCGCGTAACCTTTATATTCACAGCCCGCGTCGATAAGCACTAAATCGCCGTCGCGCATTTCACTTTCGTTTTCAGTGTAATGCAGGATACAGCCATTTTCACCGCTGCCGACAATGGTGTTATAGGAGGGATAGCGCGCGCCGTGGCGATTAAATTCGTGGTGAATTTCCCCCTCCAGCTGATACTCAAACATCCCCGGACGGCATTTTTCCATCGCGCGGATATGCGCCAGCGCGCTAATTTCCCCGGCGCGGCGCAGGACAGCAATCTCTTCCGGCGATTTGAACAGGCGCATCTCATGGACGATCGGTCGCCAGTCAGTCATGGTGGCCGGCGCGGTCAGATTCTGGCGGGAGCCTTTACGCAGCTTCTCCAGCGCAGCCAGAACAATCTCGTCGGCATACGCATATTCGCCCTGCGCGTGGTACACCACATCCAGACCATTAAGCAACTGAAAGAGTTGCTGGTTGATTTCGCTAAACGCCAGCGCCCGGTCAACGCCCAGTTTTTCCGGCGCGGCATCCTGTCCTAAACGGCGACCAAACCAGATTTCCGCCGTCAGGTCGCGAACGCGGTTGAACAAAACGCTGTGGTTGTGGGTGTCATCACTCTTAATCAGTACCAGCACGGCTTCCGGTTCGTTAAAACCGGTGAAATACCAGAAGTCGCTACTCTGGCGATACGGATATTCACTGTCTGCGCTGCGCGTCGCCTCCGGCGCGGCAAAGATCAGCGCGGCGCTGCCGGGCTGCATTTGCGCCAGTAATGCCTGGCGACGGCGTTGGTATTCCTGCTGAGTCATGACATGGCCTCCATTTCGTTTTTTCTTAGTGTAGCGTCGGTTTACGCACTTCCGGCGCGGTCGGCTGTTGGCGCGTGAAAGTGTCATGACATAACAGCGCCGCAACACGGACATATTCGATGATCTCTTCGAGCGACATCTCCAGCTCTTCCTGATCTTCGCTCTCATCATAACCAAGCTGCGCAATATTACGCAGGTCGTCAATCGCTTCACCCGTTTCGCCGGTGACTTTATCAAGTTTAGGCTGCGTTACGCCGAGGCCAAGCAAAAAGTGGTTAACCCACCCGGCTAATGCATCTGCGCGATCGAATACGCTGACATCGTCGCCTTCAGGCAGATAAAGCTGAAAAAGAAAGCCGTCGTCTTCCAGCGCGTCGCTGGTCGCCGCGTGCATTTTGCGCAGCGCCTGAGCAAGCTCATGCCCGAAGGCCAGACCTTCGTTCGTCAGGTCGTGCAACAGCGGCTGCCATGAGCTATCGTTGTTGCCGCCGCAAATCATCCCGCTGATTAAACCATGCATTTCAGCCGGGGTCAGACCGGCCCCTTGTTGATTCAAAAACCGGTTCATTTCGTTGTAACCAGGCATTTCGTTCTGTATAGACATAAGCATTCGTCATCAAAGGGAGGATATTCATGATATGCTACCACTTTGGACCCTGGTGAACCAGAAAAGGGCTTGTATCTTCACACCAGGGTAGCTATAGTGTCGCCCCTTCGCGGACCCTGGGTCTGGAGACGAAGGCAGCGCAGTCAATCAGCAGGAAGGTGGCATGTCTGCACAACCCGTCGATATCCAAATATTTGGCCGTTCACTGCGAGTGAATTGCCCGCCTGACCAAAGGGATGCGTTGAATCAGGCTGCGGACGATCTGAATCAGCGGTTGCAAGATCTGAAAGTTCGCACTAGAGTCACAAATACTGAGCAGTTGGTTTTCATTGCCGCATTGAATATCAGCTATGAGTTAACTCAGGAAAAAGCGAAGACCCGCGATTACGCGGCGAGCATGGAACAACGTATTCGGATGCTACAACAGACCATCGAACAGGCGTTGCTTGATCAAGGTCGCATAACCGAAAAAACGGGCCAAAACTTTGAATAACACTTTTCGCTTTACTATGGTAAAGTGATTGTGAAAACAGAATTTCTCTGAGATGTTTGCAAGCGGGCCAGTCCCCTGAGCCGATATTTCATACCACAAGAATGTGGCGCTCCGCGGTTGGTGAGCATGCTCGGTTCGTCCGAGAAGCCTTAAAACTGTGACGACACATTCACCTTGAACCAAGGGTTCAAGGGTTACAGCCTGCGGCGGCATCTCGGAGATTCCCCTTCTGACTGGCGACAGCCATGACGCAACTTCCCGAACTCTCTTTATCACGACAAGAAATCCGCCGAATGATTCGGCAACGTCGCCGTGCGCTGACGCCAGAGCAGCAACGCCGCTTTGGTCAACAGGCCGCCGCCCGAATGCTCAGCTTTCCTCCCGTCGTGATGGCGCACACTGTCGCCGTGTTTCTCTCCTTTGATGGAGAACTCGACACCCAGCCGCTGATTGAACAGCTATGGCAAGCGGGCAAGCGCGTCTACCTTCCGGTTCTTCATCCCTTCAGCCCTGGCAACCTCCTGTTCCTGCACTATCATCCGCAGAGTGCGCTGGTGACCAACCGCTTAAAGATCCGGGAGCCACGGCTTGATGTCCGCGACGTATTACCGCTGGCAAAGCTGGATGTGCTGGTAACGCCGTTAGTCGCGTTTGACGAAGACGGGCAGCGCCTGGGGATGGGCGGCGGATTTTATGACCGTACGTTGCAAAACTGGCAGCAGCATAAGATCCAGCCCGTGGGCTACGCACATGATTGCCAGTTAGTAGAAAAGCTGCCGGTTGAAGAGTGGGATATCCCGCTGCCTGCGGTGGTGACGCCGTCCAAAATTTGGGAGTGGTAGCCGTGTTTTGTCGATTGACAGCGTCGCTTTTTTGACCTAAATTTCTCGGTGAAGGGTGAGGGAGGCGAACCTCCCTCCTGCGTACTCTCTGTTAATATGCTGGCGTAGCGATGATTAACAGGATCAGCAGCATGATGACGTATCTCATCATCGTCCCTTTCCTTTTTAGAGCCCCTGCTTCGGTAGGGGCTTTCCCGTTTCAGCGCTATGCTGAGCCCTTATCGTAAATTCCTTTTATTGCTGTACAACACGCAACGCTGCCTTTAATTACCAATTGCGGCAAGGCTCGAAAACAGAATGTATGCGTTACACGAAGAGATGTTGAGGCAGGGAAACCAGAAGAAAGGATGGGCAGGTCATCTCCTGCCCATTTAGAGGAAATTAGTACAGCAGACGGGCGCGAATGGTGCCCGGAATCGCCTTCATCGCCAGCAGCGCTTTCTCCGCCACATCGCCATCGGCTTCTATATCAATTACCACATACCCCATTCGGGCGGAGGTTTGCAGATACTGTGCGGCAATGTTAACGCCCTGCTCGGCAAAGATCTGGTTAAGCGCGGTCAATACGCCCGGGCGGTTTTCGTGGATGTGCATCAGGCGACGACCGCCGTGCAGCGGCAGCGACACTTCCGGGAAGTTCACGGCGGACAGCGTCGAGCCGTTATCCGAGTACTTAATCAGTTTTCCTGCGACTTCCAGACCGATGTTTTCTTGCGCCTCCTGCGTCGAGCCGCCGATATGCGGCGTCAGGATCACGTTATCGAATTCGCACAGCGGAGAGGTAAACGGATCGCTATTAGTGGCCGGTTCCGTCGGGAAGACGTCGATAGCCGCCCCCGCCAGATGTTTCGTCGCCAGCGCGTCGCACAAAGCCGGGATATCCACTACCGTACCGCGCGCGGCGTTAATCAGCAGCGAACCCGGCTTCATCAGGGCTATCTCTTTTGCGCCCATCATGTTTTTGGTGGAGGCGTTTTCAGGTACGTGCAGACTGACCACATCGCTCATATTCAGCAATTCAGACAGGTGCTGCACCTGAGTTGCATTACCGAGCGGCAGTTTATTTTCAATATCATAGAAATAGACATGCATCCCCAGCGATTCCGCCAGAATGCCCAACTGCGTTCCGATATGGCCGTAACCGATAATGCCAAGCTTTTTACCGCGCGCTTCGAACGATCCCGCCGCCAGTTTATTCCATACGCCGCGGTGCGCTTTGGCGTTCGCTTCCGGCACGCCGCGCAGCAGCAGCAATAGCTCGCCAATCACCAGCTCCGCCACGGAACGGGTATTCGAGAATGGCGCGTTAAAGACCGGAATACCGCGTTTTGCCGCCGCATTTAAATCCACCTGGTTGGTGCCGATGCAAAAACAGCCAATCGCCACCAGCTTCTCTGCGGCGTTAATCACTTCTTCTGTCAGATGAGTACGGGATCGCAGACCGATGAAGTGGGCATCGCGGATGGACGCTTTCAACTGTTCAGCGTCCAGCGCGCCCTTGTGATATTCAATGTTGGTGTAACCTGCCGCACGAAGGCTTTCCAGCGCCTTTTGATGCACCCCTTCAACCAGCAGAAATTTAATTTTATCTTTCTCCAGCGATACCTTTGCCATTTCCCCGATCCTGTCTTTTTTTGCCATCTGATGTTGTGTGTGGATTTGCATCCGTCCTTCAACATATCAAAAAAAATTATCACGGCAATATGAACGTTTGCGCCAGCGTCGTGAAGGAATCGCATACAGCGGGAAATAGCAGATGAAAATACCGGGAATAACTTTTTCTTTGGAGGGATCGGCAGGGCAAACGATTAAACGTGATACATGTCACCAAATTTGCCCTGACCGAATTTTTTACGCGGCAGGAAATACGCCTGGCGGGATCATTTTACGATGGTTTTCACCCCGTCCGGCGTGCCGATCAGTGCGACATCGGCGCCACGGTTGGCGAACAACCCTACGGTCACGACGCCCGGAATCGCGTTAATGGCGTTTTCCAGCGCGATGGGATCAAGGATTTCCATACCATAAACATCCAGAATCACGTTGCCGTTATCCGTGACCACGTTCTGACGGTACTCCGGACGCCCGCCCAGCTTCACCAGTTGACGAGCGACCGCGCTGCGCGCCATCGGAATCACTTCGACCGGCAACGGGAATTTGCCAAGAATATCCACCTGTTTAGAGGCATCCGCAATACAAATAAATTTCTCTGCCACGGAAGCAATAATTTTCTCACGGGTTAATGCCGCGCCGCCGCCTTTGATCATCTGCATATGACCGTTGATTTCGTCCGCGCCATCGACATAGATACCCAGGCTATCCACTTCGTTGAGATCAAACACATGAATACCGAGGCCTTTGAGTTTTTCAGTCGAGGCGTCCGAGCTGGAGACCGCGCCTTCAATCTGGCCTTTCATTGTGCCCAGCGCATCAATAAAGTGTGCGGCCGTTGAGCCTGTACCAACGCCCACAATGGTGCCGGGCTGTACATACTGAAGTGCCGCCCATCCTACCGCTTTTTTCAGTTCATCCTGCGTCATAGATCGTTTCGCCTGTGGTGTGAAAATACAGCCGCATTATAGAACATTGTCGGGAAAAATCTCCGTGTCCGTACACAGGCTACGGATTTCATCTGTACCGACGGCAAATTTATGTCATAGTGCGGAAAAAAATAACAGGAGCATGACACAACAATGAAACGTCCGGACTACAGAACACTACAGGCGCTGGATGCCGTTATACGTGAACGAGGATTCGAGCGCGCCGCCCAGAAGCTGTGCATCACGCAATCCGCCGTCTCACAGCGCATAAAACAGCTTGAGAATATGTTCGGACAACCTTTGTTGGTGCGTACCGTTCCTCCTCGCCCCACGGAGCAAGGGCAAAAATTACTGGCTCTGCTGCGTCAGGTTGAACTGCTGGAAGAAGAGTGGCTGGGCGATGAACAAACCGGCTCTACGCCGTTGCTGCTGTCGCTGGCGGTTAACGCCGACAGTCTGGCGACCTGGCTGCTTCCGGCGCTGGCGCCGGTGCTGGCGGACTCCCCTATCCGTCTCAATTTACAGGTGGAAGATGAAACGCGCACGCAAGAACGTCTGCGTCGCGGCGAGGTGGTGGGCGCGGTGAGTATTCAGCATCAGGCGCTGCCCAGTTGCCTGGTAGACAAACTGGGCGCGCTCGACTATCTGTTTGTCGCGTCAAAGCCGTTTGCCGAGCGCTATTTCCCCAATGGCGTTACCCGGTCGTCGCTGCTGAAAGCGCCCGCCGTCGCGTTCGACCATCTGGATGATATGCATCAGGCCTTTTTGCAACAGAATTTCGATCTACCGCCCGGCAGCGTGCCGTGCCATATCGTTAATTCATCCGAAGCGTTTGTACAACTTGCGCGTCAGGGCACGACCTGCTGCATGATCCCTCACCTGCAGATTGAGAAAGAGCTGGAAAGCGGCGAGTTGATCAACTTAACGCCTGGTTTGCTACAGCGCCGGATGCTTTACTGGCACCGCTTTGCCCCGGAAAGCCGGATGATGCGCAAAGTGACCGACGCGCTGCTGGAGTACGGGCACAAGGTGCTGCGTCAGGATTAGCCTCTCTATGAATGCCGGATGGCGGCGTGAACGTCTTATCCGGCCTGCATGACCCCTTATTCCCTCGTCACTTCTTTGAAGTTCATCACAAAATCATTGCGTTCAGGCGGCAAAAAACGACGCGCCATTGGCTATTTTTTGCTGGCGACAAGGCGATTCAAAACGCTCACCGTATTAGCAAATCTTCATTTCATTGCGTAATACGGAGCAAAAAACGAGAACACCGGGAGAAAACGCGGCCTGGAAGCGCCCAGGCCGGGCAAGATTACTGCGTGCTGGCGGCCGTTGTCGACGTCTGCCCTGTTCCAGGTTCAAGCTGGAATACCACATCGACCTGATCGTCGAACTGAATGGTCGGCTGCTCGTAAGTTTCCTGCGCGGATACTGGCGTAGCATCTGCGGCTTTCATCATTCGCACCACCGGACTCGGCTGATAATTAGAGACATGATAACGAACGCTGTAAACCGGCCCCAATTTGCTGTTAAAACCGGCTGCCAGCGCTTGCGCCTGATGAATCGCGTCATCAATGGCGGCTTTGCGGGCCTTGTCTTTATAGGCGTCCGGTTGCGCCACGCCCAGCGATACCGAACGAATCTCGTTCAGACCCACCTTCAGCGCGCCGTCCAGCAGCGAATTGAGTTTATCTAACTGACGCAGCGTCACCTCAACGGTTCGCACCGCGCGATATCCTTTCAGAATGCTTTTACCGTTTTGGTAATCATAATCCGGCTGCGTGCGCAGATTCGCCGCGCTAATGTCTTTTTTCGCAATCTGATTTTGCTCAAGGAAGGAAAGATATTGCGCCACGCGCTCATCGGCCTGCTTCTTCGCCGTCGCCGCATCCTTCGCCGCGACGTTCACTTCAATCGCTAAGGTGGCGATATCAGGCACAGCATCGACGCTTGCCGTACCGGAAGTCACGATGTGCGGGCCTTCCGGCAATTCGCTTGCCTGCGCCGACATTGCACTTAAACCCACTAATGCCGCCAGGGCCATCACTTTGAACTTCACAGTCTCTCCTCCATATTGCAGTCATTGCCCTGATATACAGGGCGCATGCAGGCAAGCTTAGCGGATATCGGCCTGTTGTCCATCAGACAACGCTTAGTTGAAAAGCGCGTGCATATGCGCGACGCCTTCCCGCGCCAGTTGGAAGGCGATAAGCCACATCACCACCCCAACCAGAATGTTGATAATGCGTTGAGCTTTCGCCGTACGCAGTCGAGGCGCAAGCCAGGCCGCCAGTAGCGCTAACCCAAAAAACCATAAGAACGACGCGCTAATCGTGCCGAGGGCGAACCAGCGCTTTGGCTCCATAGCCAGTTGTCCGCCGAGACTGCCCAACACGACAAACGTATCCAGATAAACGTGCGGATTCAGCCACGTTACCGCCAGCATCGTAGCAATAATTTTCCAGCGCCCCTGCTTCATAACCTCGGCGCTGGCCAGCTCCAGATTACTGCTCATTGCCGTTTTCAGCGCGCCAAAACCGTACCATAACAAGAACGCGACCCCGCCCCATGTGACCAGCGCCAGCAGCCACGGCGACTGCATCAGCAACGCGCTACCGCCAAAAATACCGGCGCTAATCAGGACTAAATCACTTAACGCGCAAAGCAGCGCTATCATGAGGTGGTACTGGCGACGAATTCCCTGATTCATCACAAACGCATTTTGCGGGCCAAGCGGAAGGATCATGGCGGCGCCAAGGGCAAACCCTTGAAAATAATAAGATATCACGTTAACTACCCTGAGCTGTTTTTCTTAAAGGCAGACTATAGCGCGGGAATATTATTAGCGGAAATTGATAATTTTAATCACTAATAAGAAAAGATAATGAAGAGACTGAATAACGGATGGCGGCTACGCTTATCCGCTCAATAACCAGAGAATACTGGAGGCGGATAAGCGCAGCGCGGGAGAAAAATTACTCCGCGGCGTTATCTTTCACGCGTTTAAAATTGACGTCCATCTGCGGGTACGGGAAGCTAATACCAGCGGCGTCGAATTCACGTTTAATACGTTCCAGCACGTCCCAGTAGACATTTTGCAGGTCGCTGCTTTTACTCCAGACACGCACCACAAAATTAATCGATGAGGCGCCCAGCTCATTCAAACGCACCGTCATTTCGCGATCTTTTAAAATACGATCGTCGGACTCGATAATCGTCGTTAGCAGCTGTTTCACCTGATCGATATCCGAATCGTAGGCCACCCCAATAATGAATTCGTTACGGCGAACCGGCTCACGAGAATAGTTGATGATATTTCCCGCGATAATTTTGCCATTCGGAATTACAATAATTTTGCCGTCTACCGCGCGCATTGTTGTGGAAAAGATTTGCACATTCAGTACCGTACCGGCAACGCCGCCTAAATCGACATACTCACCGGCGCGGAACGGACGGAACATAACCAGCAATACCCCAGCCGCAAGGTTAGAAAGCGATCCCTGTAATGCCAGGCCAACGGCTAAACCAGCGGCGCCCAGTACGGCAATAACCGAGGCGGTTTGAACCCCCACGCGACCCAGAGCCGCAATCAGCGTAAAAGCGATAACCCCATAGCGCACCAGCGCAGAAAGAAAGTCGGCCACTGTCGCATCAATATGACGCGCACGCATCAGACGATTTACCGTATTGGAGATCACGCGCGCTACAATCAAGCCGATGATGATAATAGCGATAGCCGCAACAATATTCACAGCATAGCTGAGCAATAACGCCTGGTTGCGTACCAGCCAGGTGCCCGCACCATTTATGCTGTCGACAACATTCAAATCTTCCATTCAATATTCCTTGGTCATAGCAAAACAAGCAAATGAGATCATTCTCACGAAAAGAACTTTTTAAAGGTAAACAAAAACAGAAGAATATGCCATTTTTCGGCATCATCCCAAAAAGGCAGGTACACTGTGAGTTGGCCGGATGAAAGCGCTAACTAACGCCGCTCTCCGGAAATAACGATAAAAAAATGGCTTCCCAAGGGAAGCCATTTCAATCAGCAGACTATATTACAGAACGTCAATCGCGTTCAGTTCTTTAAATGCTTTTTCCAGACGAGCGATCATCGAAGTCTGGCCAGCACGCAGCCATACGCGCGGGTCATAGTATTTCTTGTTCGGCTGATCTTCGCCTTTCGGGTTGCCCAGCTGACCTTGCAGATACGCTTCGTTTTCTTTGTAGTAGTTCAGAACACCTTCCCAGGTTGCCCATTGGGTATCGGTATCGATGTTCATTTTCACTACGCCGTAGCTTACGGAGTCTTTGATTTCCTGAGCAGTAGAACCGGAACCGCCGTGGAAAACGAAGTTCAGGCTGTTGTGCGGCAGGTTGTGTTTCTTAGAAACATAGTCCTGAGAATCACGCAGAATGGTCGGGGTCAGAACCACGTTACCCGGCTTGTAAACGCCGTGTACGTTACCGAAGGAAGCGGCAATGGTGAAACGCGGGCTGATTTTGCTCAGCTCAGTGTACGCGTAATCAACGTCTTCCGGCTGGGTGTACAGGGCAGAAGCGTCCATGTGGCTGTTGTCCACGCCGTCTTCTTCACCACCGGTGCAACCCAGTTCGATTTCCAGAGTCATGCCAATTTTGGACATGCGCGCCAGGTATTTGGAGCAGATTTCGATGTTTTCGTGCAGAGACTCTTCAGACAGGTCAATCATGTGAGAAGAGAACAGCGGTTTACCGGTAGCCGCGAAGTGTTTTTCACCCTCGTCCAGCAGACCGTCGATCCACGGCAGCAGTTTCTTCGCGCAGTGGTCAGTGTGCAGGATAACCGGAACGCCATAATGTTCAGCCATCTGATGAACGTGATGCGCGCCAGAGATAGCGCCCAGGATTGCCGCGCCCTGAGGTACGTCAGTTTTCACGCCTTTACCCGCGATGAAGGACGCGCCGCCGTTGGAGAACTGAACGATGACCGGTGCTTTAACTTTTGCAGCGGTTTCCAGAACAGCGTTGATGGAATCAGTGCCCACGCAGTTAACTGCCGGCAGAGCAAAATTGTTTTCTTTTGCTACCTGGAACACTTTCTGTACGTCATCACCAGTGATCACGCCTGGTTTTACGAAATCAAAAATTTTAGACATGTTTCGTTGTCCTGTATCGTCGGGCTTTGGGAAAAAACACGGGCCGCCCTGAATGTCAGATCGGCGATAAATCAACGGGCAGGAATCCCTGCCCGTAACGATTACTTCTTAGCGCGCTCTTCGAGCATCGCTACGGCTGGCAGAACTTTACCTTCCACGAATTCGAGGAATGCGCCGCCGCCAGTAGAAATGTAGGAAATTTTGTCAGCAATGCCGAACAGGTCGATTGCCGCCAGGGTGTCGCCGCCGCCAGCGATGGAAAACGCTTCGCTATCAGCGATGGCATTCGCCACGATTTCAGTCCCTTTACGGAAGTTCGGGAACTCAAACACGCCAACCGGGCCGTTCCACAGAATGGTTTTGGCATTCTTGAGGATTTCAGCCAGCTGCTGAGCGGAAGCATCGCCGATATCCAGGATCTGCTCGTCTTCTTTCACGTCGTTAACGGATTTCAGAGTCGCCGGTGCGGTTTCGGAGAACTCGGTGGCAACGCGAACATCGGTCGGAACCGGGATATCGCAAGTGGTCAGCAGACGTTTTGCTTCGTCAACCAGGTCAGCTTCGTACAGGGATTTACCGACACTGTGGCCCTGAGCGGCAACGAAGGTGTTGGCGATACCGCCGCCGACAATCAGCTGGTCAGCGATTTTAGACAGGGAATCCAGAACGGTCAGTTTGGTAGATACTTTAGAACCACCAACGATAGCCACCATCGGACGAGCCGGTTCTTTCAGCGCTTTACCCAGCGCATCCAGTTCAGCGGCCAGCAGCGGGCCTGCGCACGCAACATCAGCAAATTTGCCGATACCGTGGGTAGAAGCCTGCGCGCGGTGCGCGGTACCAAAGGCGTCCATCACGAATACGTCACACAGGGCGGCGTATTTTTTAGACAGCGCTTCGTCGTCTTTCTTTTCGCCTTTGTTAAAGCGAACGTTTTCCAGAACCACCAGCTCACCTTCGGCCACGTCAACGCCGTCCAGGTAATCTTTGACCAGGCGAACCGGGTTAGACAGTTTGTCTTTCAGGTAGTTAACAACCGGCAGCAGAGAGAATTCTTCGTTGTACTCGCCTTCGGTAGGACGACCCAGGTGGGAAGTTACCATCACTTTCGCGCCCTGTTTCAGAGCCAGTTCGATGGTCGGCAGAGAGGCGCGGATACGCGCGTCGCTGGTCACTTTCCCTTCTTTAACAGGTACGTTCAGATCCGCACGGATAAAAACGCGTTTCCCGGCCAGATCCAGATCGGTCATCTTAATTACAGACATGGTGAATCCTCTCAATGATGCTTAAAGTTTTGTCGACGCTGACGCGTCGAGCCTGAAACCAACTGCGGCCATCGCTAACGTGGTGTCGAGCATCCGGTTAGCAAAGCCCCATTCATTATCGCACCAGACCAGCGTCTTGATCAGGTGGGCGCCACTGACCCGGGTTTGCGTGCCATCAACAATGGCGCTGTGCGGGTCGTGGTTAAAATCTATCGAGACCAACGGTGATTCCGTATAGTCAACTATACCATGAAATGCACCTTGTGCTGCTTTTTGCAGCAACTGGTTGACTTCACTGGCTTTTACTGGTTTTTTCACCGTTACGCTTAAATCGATCGCCGTCACATTAATGGTTGGAACGCGCACCGCAATCGCCTCAAAACGGTCGTTAAACTGCGGGAATATACGCGTAATGCCTGCCGCCAGTTTTGTATCTACCGGGATAATCGACTGGCTGGCCGCGCGCGTGCGCCGTAGATCGGAGTGATACGCGTCGATCACCTGCTGATCGTTCATCGCGGAGTGGATCGTCGTGACGGTACCAGACTCGATGCCGTAAGCATCATCCAACAATTTAATGACGGGAATTATGCAATTCGTGGTACAGGACGCGTTTGAGACAATACGATGTTCCGCACGCAGTTGGTTCTGGTTCACGCCAAAAACGACGGTGGCGTCAAGATCGTTGCTGCCCGGATGAGAAAAGAGCACTTTCTTCGCGCCAGCGGCAATATGCGCCTCGCCATGCTCCCGGTTGCCATATACGCCCGTACAATCCAACACGACATCCACGCCCAGTTCGCGCCACGGCAGATCCGCCAGCGTTCGTTCATGCAGAATACGAATGACATCGTCGCCGACAAAAAGCTGCTCGCGCTCGTGGCGAACCTCCCATGCAAAACGCCCGTGGCTGGTATCGTATTTCAACAAATGCGCCATGCCTGCGGCATCCGCCAGCTCGTTGATGGCCACCACGGTAATTTCCGCCCGACGTCCGGATTCATACAAAGCACGAACCACGTTACGCCCGATGCGACCAAAGCCATTAATCGCTATGCGTACGGTCATAGGTCTCCTGCAAGGCTATCCCGATTCAGATGAGGCTGACAGAGTAATGCAGCTCATCGTCGAGTAAAACCTCACCTGTCGCAAACTGCGACTGATTGGTTAATTGTCGAACATTTAATTAACTGAAACGCTTCAGCTAGAATAAGCGAAACGGGGAATAAAAGGAATGTTTGTCCAGTCGAAGAAGACAGTTATCTGACCTGCATCACATTTCATGGCCGCTTACGCTGCAATTTATTCCATATTTAAGAATCACCAGTACATCCGTCAGATCTTTTCATCGTCGCGTCACAAATACTGATTTATATCAGAAAGCGCTGTCGCCAGCGTCTATATTATCAGCGCCACGTCCGAGTCTCGGAGTCCTGTAACGATGACTGTATCTCACCACAATGCCTCTACAGCGCGCTTTTACGCGCTTCGTCTGCTTCCCGGCCAGGAAGTGTTTTCCCAATTACACGCCTTTGTGCAACAGAACCAATTACATGCCGCCTGGATTGCAGGGTGTACCGGCAGTCTGACCGACGTTGCGCTGCGTTATGCCGGGCAAGAAGCGACCACATCGCTCACCGGCACGTTTGAAGTTATCTCGCTAAACGGCACGCTTGAATTGACCGGCGAGCATCTGCATCTCGCGGTATCGGATCCCTACGGGGCCATGCTCGGCGGCCATATGATGCCAGGGTGTACCGTGCGTACCACGCTGGAGCTGGTTATCGGCGAGCTGCCAGCGCTGACGTTCAGCCGTCAACCGTGCACCATTTCCGGTTATGACGAACTGCATATTTCTTCCCGTTAATTGACGACTCTTTAAGAGGTACTTTATGGCGCGTCGCCCGTTTTCCAGCCAGTCTCTGGTGCTGATTGTCATCGCTATTGCCATCAATATGATTGGCGGACAGCTTATTAGCATGTTGAAGCTGCCTATTTTTCTCGACTCGATCGGCACCTTAATTAGCGCGGTACTGTTAGGGCCGTTCATCGGCATGTTGACTGGGCTTCTGACCAACTTGCTGTGGGGGCTGCTTACCGACCCTATCGCTGCCGCGTTTGCCCCGGTAGCGATGGTTATCGGTCTGGTCGCCGGGTGGCTGGCGCGCGCAGGCTGGTTTCGTACCCTGCCCAAAGTGATCGTCAGCGGGGTCGTCATTACGTTGGCGGTGACGCTGGTCGCCGTACCGCTTCGTACCGCGCTTTTTGGCGGCGTTACCGGTAGCGGCGCTGATTTGTTCGTCGCCTGGATGCATTCAATGGGCCAAAACCTGGTGGAGTCAGTCGCGATTACCGTCATAGGCGCTAATCTGGTCGATAAAATTCTGACGGCGATCATCGTTTGGGTGCTGCTGCGTCAGCTACCGTTACGTACGACACGGCATTTTCCTGCGATGTCAGCTGTACGCTAAATGCATCCGTTTACCTCGTTAACCTTATGGGCGCTGGCGGCCTGCACCACGCTGCTACTCCCTGTGCAGACCGTGCTCCCGGTTTATAGCGCGGCGGCCTTCCTCTGTCTGCTGGCGCTGAAATCAACGCGGCGGCGGGCGAAGTATGTCGCCTGGCTGATGCTGTCTTTAGGGTTTGGGCTATGGCTGGTACATGGCGGTTGGCTAACGGAATGGATAAGCGGGCAGCCTCGCGATCCGCAGCGCTGGATATATGCCGTTACGCTATGGCTACGCCTGCTGGCGATCGTGTCGACGTCGCAGCTATGGATGCAGTATGTGCCGGTTCAGCGATTTATTCGCGCCCTGTTCGCTTCACGTTTGCCGCCCGGCATCGCTTACCTGTTCGCTGGCCCACTGCTGGTCGTCGAACAGCTCAAACGACAACTGACGATCGTTCATGAAGCCCAGCGCGCGCGCGGCGTACCGCTGGATGAAGGCTGGTATCAGCGGCTACGGGCGATGCCTGCGCTGATCGTGCCGCTTACGCAAAATGCGCTTAACGATCTGACAATACGCGGCGCGGCGTTGGATATGCGGGGGTTTCGGCTGCATCGAGCCCGAACCACGCTGTGGGCACCGAAAGATAGCGTGTTACAACGGGTTGCGCGGTATGGCATGGTACTGCTAATACTGGCGGAAGCGGGAGTATGGATATGGTTACGTTAGAGCAGTTTCGTTATCTTCCGTCCGATGCGACACGCCCGCCGGCATGTTTTGATTTCCACTATTCAACACCCGGAATAGTGGCGATAGTCGGCGATAACGGCAGCGGAAAAAGTACGCTGGCGCAACTGATGGCTGGCTGGTATCCGGATTATCTCCCCGGCGATATTGACGGCACAGGCTTACTGCTTGGCGTCCCTATCGGGCAGCTCCCGCTGGTAGAACAGTCGCCCACCATCCAGCTGGTGCAGCAATCGCCATATTTACAGCTTTCCGGCTGTACCTTTAGCGTAGAGGAAGAGGTGGCGTTTGGCCCGGAGAATCTCGGCCTCCATGAAGCGGAGATTCTACGGCGCATTGACGAGGCGCTGACCCTGACAAACTGCCAGTCGTTACGCCATCGCCATCCCGGCACGCTCTCCGGCGGCGAAACGCAGCGGGTAGTGATTGCCAGCGCGCTTGCCATGCAGCCCAGGCTATTAGTTCTTGATGAAGCCTTCAGTCGGCTGACGTCAGCGGCCACCGGGACACTGCTGGAACGGTTACAACAGTGGGCGCTGGAACGTCATTCTCTCATTGTGCTTTTTGAACGTAATCACTTTCCTTTTCTGACGCGATGCCAGCGGGTATGGCAATTGCGCGACGGAGCGCTAACCCCATTATGTTGACGTTAAATCAGGTCACTTATCGCTGGCCGGATGCCGCAGCCGACTGTCTGCACGCCATCTCGCTTGAACTTCGTGACGGCGAATGGCTGGCGTTGACCGGCGATAACGGCGCGGGAAAATCAACGCTGTTACGGATTATGGCCGGCCTGCTTTCCCCCACTTCCGGCTCGGTAACGCTTAATGGAGAGCCGATTGCGCAGCTTAAAAATCGTCAACGCGCCGCCGCTATCGGCGTACTCTTTCAGGAAGCGGAAAACCAGATTTTCCACAGCAATGTCGCACAAGAGGTCGCTTTTGGGCTGAAACTACAACGCTTATCGGCGGAGGAAATTTCACGGCGCACGCAGGCCGCGCTGCGGTTATGCCAGCTAACGGACGTCGCCGAGGCACACCCGCTTGATCTGCACGCCGCGCAGCGCCGGATGGTGGCGGTCGCCAGTCTGGAGGCGATGGCGCCGCCGGTGTTATTGCTGGATGAACCCAGCCGGGATTTTGACGCCCACTGGCTAACCGTATTTGAACACTGGCTGGCGACATGCCGGGCACGGGGAACCAGCGTCGTGGCGATTAGCCATGACGCTGCGTTTACCCGGCGTCATTTTTCACGGGTGGTACGGCTGCATAATGGCGCGATAACACCGCGTAACATCATTAAGGACACGCCATCCGATATTCGCCCGTAGAGGTCATTTCCAGCATGAGATCGGCTGGCAGGCTACTTTCCAGCACCCGGCGCACATTTGGGCCGTCGGTGCGTTCATAAAAGGTTTCCGCCTCCGCCTGTGATAATCCTCCCGCCAGTTTACGTCCAATCAACCGGGCGCGTAAGGTTTCCGCCGGGGCGCGAATAAATAATGAGAAATCGCAAAACTCCGCTAACGCGCGCCATCTCTCGTCATCCCGCAGGAGCCAGTTTCCTTCCACAATCACGATCGGCGCCGTGACCACAACAGCGTGTTCCACCGGGTCGTGCCGCTGTCGGTCGTACTGCGGCCAGGTCGCTTCGCCAGCCCGCACCAGACGCAGATTTTCCGCCAGCTTATCAACGTCAAAGGTTTCCGGCGCGCCTTTACAGGCACGTAAATGATGCGCCTCCAGCCAGCGGTTATAGTAATGAAAGCCATCCATGGGAAGCGTTTGAATTTCCGGCAGGCCAGCATCCTGACGAGAGAGATATTCCCAGAAGGTGGTCAGCGTGGATTTGCCTGTGCCGGGCGGCGCGCTAAGAAAAACGATGGTACGGCGCTCAGGTTTAGCGGCATGTATTTTAGCCAGTTGTTGCAGTAAGGGCTTGTGAACCTTCTCTATTTCATCATCATGATAATGTGCTTCAACGTGCAGCCCATTAACCGTTAATGCGATTTTCACGGCGTTAATTCCTTTAAAATTGTCGTTACCGCCAGCGCCATCGCCGTTTTGACCATACCGGTAAAGCGCACCTCAGACCACGCGGCGAAGTCGGCAAACTTCATCGACTCCAGCGCGCCATATAAGGGCGCATTACGGGTAATACAGTTAACGTTACTGATAAAGTCCCAGGTAATGTCGTCGGCAAAACCGGGAATCGCGTCCTGTTCATGCAGGTACTGATAAAACTGAGAAAAATGGGTGATGTCAGCGTAGAGCCATTTATCCATTTTCCCCAGCGCATAAATCAGACGTAATGCAACGTCGATATCGTCAAGCGGCCCGCTTTGGGCGAGTAACGGCTTCACTGCATATTCCACAATTTCTTCATCATTATCGACAAATAGCGACGGCAGAAAGCGCTTAATGCCCTGGAGCAAAATTTTATGTGCCGTCGTCATAAACGAAAGTAAATTATTTTGAGCATCCAGTTGCTCAAGCACATCGTCTTCTGTCAGCGTCGTCATTTGTGTCCCGATATACTCATCGTCTTTCAAGCTACAGGTGGGCGTGGACTTGCCACCGTCCTTCATCCTGAAAAGCCCAGAGTATATACCCTAAATAATTCGAGTTGCAGACAAGCGGCAAGAGAGAGAACCACCAGGAGCTTACATGAGTAAGTGACTGGTGTGAACGCGCGTCGCCAACGTACTTGCAACGTGAAGAATGACGGGGATAAGTCACCATGAATGCAGAGAGTCTATAATATTACACGTTCGATCTGCGCTACCGATCAGTAAAGTTTGCGTGCGCACACCGTTCGCAACCCGTTGGATCCCGTTAACCAGATCGCCGCCCGTAACGCCCGTCGCGCTAAAGAGAATGTCATTACCGGCAGCCAGCTCGTCAAGGGAGTAGACGCGGTTAACCGCAACGCCCATTTCTTCGCAGCGTTGACGCTCCTGTTGCGCCACCAGGCGGTTGTCAGCGTTGTCCCCTTTCGCTTCACAAAAGTCGAGCAGCTCCGCCTGCATATCACCGCCCAGCGCTTTTACCGCACAGGCGGAAATTACGCCTTCAGGCGCGCCGCCAATGGTATACATCAGATCATAAGGGTTATCCTGCAAACAGGTCAGGACACTGGCCGCCACATCACCATCGGGGAGAGCGAATACCTTAACCCCAAGTTGCGTCGCCTGTGTAATGGCCGGTTTCAGCCGCGGTTTATCTAACGTGACCATACGCAGATCCTCCAGCGGTTTATTTAGCGCCCTGGCGACATTTCGCAGGTTATCGGTTAACGATAACGCCAGATTGATCACGCCTTTCGCCTGCCGATTTACAACCAGCTTTTTCATATACATATCGGGCGCATGTAACAAGCTGCCCCGGGACGCAAACGCCATGACGGCCAGCGCATTACTTTGTCCCATGGCGACCATTCGGGTGCCTTCTATAGGATCGACGGCGATATCCACCTCCGGCCCCTCGCCGTTACCCACCTCCTCGCCAATCCACAGCATGGGCGCATGATCGATTTCCCCCTCGCCGATGACGATCCGCCCACGGATGGCGATATCATTCAATGCCTGTCGCATCGCGGTAACAGCCAGCCCATCAATTCTGTTCTTATCGCCGCATCCGGTTTGCGGCCAGGCAGCCAGTGCTGCCTGCTCCGTAATGCGAAATAGCGGCCATGCCAGAGACATCATGCCGCCTCCCCGATATCCACGCCAAATTGCGCCAGCAGGTATCTTTCCGCTTTTTCGTTCCAGATGCCGTGCGTCTCTTCAACCAGACGCGCCAGCTCCCTGAACAACGGATCCGTTTTTCCTTTTTCGGCGAAATCAGTAATCGCCGTCAGCGGCATGGTGACGCCGTTATAGATAAGCTTCTTACCGCCGGGAATATCCGGCAGGTTGAGTACGGTGTCCGGTACTGCATCCAGCCCACCAATATGCGTCACCATGAATGAAGGTTGGAGCTGTCCTGTTGCGCTTAACGTAATAGCCTCTTTCATATCATCCGTGGAGCCGCCGGATGTCCCTACGACATGGGTACTGTTGTAATGCACATTGTAAAAATTAAACGGCACCTTGAACTGGCTATCTGTCGGCCCGGCAAAGAAATTCAGGCAACCGTCTTCGGCGAGAAGATCGTCAGCCATTTCAACGACGGACGGAACGGCGGCATAAACAAAGACATCATCAAATCCTGCGCCATCGGTTAATGTCCGAAGTTGCGCAGCAGGATCAACCATGCCCGCGGTATTCACATAGATAAGCTCAATGCCTTTCTCGGCGGCCTGTTTGACCGGCAGCAGTTTTTTCGCCTGCGCCAGGCGGGCTTCATCGATATCTACCACCACAACTCGCGCCGGCTGGATCCCGCCGTTAATGGCATAATCAATCGCGCCAATGCCCATCGGTCCGGCACAGGCCAGGAGCGCGATATTACCGCCGGGTTTGACTCCCATCCGATGTTCATAAACATAAGGTGTTGTATGGTAATTGGCGTTATAAGCGCCAATAATGCAGCACATCGGTTCCGCCAGCGATGCCGCGGCAAAATATGAGCCGTGATACGGTAAAACACAGCCCAGATTAATCGCTACTTCCGGGATTATCATGTACGTGGCGTTACCTCCAAAATATTCGTAACTGTAGCCAGCAGAATAACCGCTCGGCAGGCCCATCGCCGGTTGTAAAACAAAACGCTGTCCTTTTTTATATTTATCAGTCAGATTTTTTCCTACTTCGACAATAATTCCGGCACATTCATGACCCGTAATGACTGGATGATTTTCCAGGTCATCTGGCACTCGTTTATGTTCACTACCTAATAAAGCGGCTTTCCAGGTAGAGAGACATACGCTGTCGGAAATTACGCTTACGAGCAGTTCATTCTCCGTAATGTCAGGTAATTCAAACTCACGGATACGGACATCCCGCTTGCCATATATAGCAGCTACTTTCGTTTTCATATTTACTCCAGAAACCTGAAATATTAATTCGATGTCAAATGGTTAAATAAATCATCAAGACACGGATCGCCAATATAGTTTTTAATAAGTATTAAGGGCTTATCGCTGACTCGCTTAACCCGTCCTTCAAGGCTGGCGTGGGTAACGATAATATCGGCATCATCCGGTACATTTTCGATAGCGTAATGTTTAACGTCGATAGTCAGGCCCGCCTTTTCCAGACGTCGGCGGAACGTTGTGGCGCCCATTGCGCTGGAGCCCATCCCCGCATCGCAGACAAAGGCGATACGTTTCACGTCGCGATATGAAAAATTGCCTTCTTGCTTCATGGCTTTCACCGCTTTAGCGGAATCACTAAAAGTATCTTCGCTGTCGGCTTCGCTACTTTTTTCCATTTTCAAAATGAAAGCGGTGATAATAAAGGTCACTGCCGTTCCCGCCGTTACGCCAGCAATCGTAGCAAGGAAAGAACCTTTCGGCGTCAGCGCCAGGTAAGCGAAAATTGAACCCGGACTTGGCCCTGCAACCAGGCCGCCATCCAGCAGGTTAAACACCCATGTTCCGCTCATCCCGCCGGCGATCATGGCGATGAGTGTTAATGGCTTCATCAACACATAGGGGAAATAGAGCTCATGAATCCCACCGAGGAAATGGATAATCATGGCGCCAGGCGCAGATTTCTTTGCCATTCCTTTGCCGAATAGCGTAAAGGCAAGCAGCAAACCTAAGCCAGGCCCCGGGTTAGAGGCCACCATAAAGAAAATGGACTTTCCGGTTTCCGACGCCTGTTGCATTCCCAACGGATAATAAACGCCCTGATCGATGGCATTGTTCAAAAAGAGGATTTTTGCCGGTTC
Source organism: Salmonella sp. SAL03688 (assembly GCF_046551895.1). Classification (NCBI taxonomy): domain Bacteria; kingdom Pseudomonadati; phylum Pseudomonadota; class Gammaproteobacteria; order Enterobacterales; family Enterobacteriaceae; genus Salmonella; species Salmonella sp. SAL03688. Next base: position 21,254 of record NZ_JBGDVI010000002.1, on the reverse strand, counting down.
ATTGATTAAAGACAGCAGCGGCAGATAGCCCGCATGTACCAATGATTCAATACACTCCTTCACAAAGTTATTGGCAATAAGTACCGCCGGACCAATCACTTCAAAACCCAGCAGGCACAAAATCATCCCGGCGATACCCAGCGAGAAGTTATTAATCACCATCTCAAAACCGGCGGGAATCCGCTTTTCCAGCAATCGATCAATATATTTAATGACCAGACCGCCGAGAGGCCCCATAATCATTGAGCCAAGAAACATGGGGATATCAGCGCCGATGATAACGCCAATGGTGCCAATTCCCCCCATCACGGCGCCACGCTTTCCACCGACCAGATGTCCACCGGTAGAACCAATCATTACCGGCAGTAAATAAGTAATCATTGGGCCGACAATTTTGGCGAAATGCTCATTTGGCATCCACCCGGTTGGAATAAATAATGCAGTGATAAAACCCCAGGCAATAAAAGCGCCGATATTGGGAATGACCATCGCGGTCAAAAAGCCCCCAAAAGCCTGGACCTTTGCACGAGCAGACTTGTGTTCCATATTAATATCCTGTAAAGGAGAGAATAATTATGCGCGAGCTATAATATCCGCCAGCTCTTTTTCTGATTTCGCAGCTAATAACGCCGCTAAAACATCCTCTTCACATAATAGTTCGCTTAACGCCTGGATAGCGCCAATATGTGAATCTGAATCTGCTGCTGACAGGCCGATTAATAATTTTATGCCGTCATCCTCGTCGGTAAACTGCACATTCTGCCTGAGCAATGTTAATGACATCCCGGTTTTTAACGCGCCGCATTCGGGGCGAGCATGAGGCATCGCGACACCAGGTGCCAGAATATAGTAAGGACCATTACTGATTGTTGAATCTTTGATAGCCTGAATATAATTTTCATTTATATAACGATTAGCCAAAAGAGATGACATGGAAAAATCAACAGCTTTCTGCCAATTTTGTGCCAATGGCCTTATTGTAATAGATGCTTCAGGAAAATAATCTATTAACCGCATAAACTATCCTTATTTTATTTTTAGGGTACAACTTGTCGTTAAAAATAAAATACGCGGGCGGCAAAATGAAATCAATCCAGGCGAAAAAGCGAGCGCTTAAAATGACATAATTATAATTCATCTGCAAAACAATTAGTTATAGCCATAAAAATAAAAAGCAATCTTTATTTTGTGATATGCATTACAAATACAATAAATAACATAATATCAAAATTGTAATGAAAATCACAAATAAAACCTTGTTAGCGGCAAAATAAATGTATCTAAAAATAAAAAACGGGTCGCCGAAGCGACCCGTTTTATGCCGTATTAAGGATTACAGCAGCGCTTTCGCTTTGGCGATCACGTTGTCCACCGTGAAGCCAAACTCTTCAAACAGCAGCTCTGCCGGGGCGGATTCACCGAAGGTGGTCATCCCGACAATAGCGCCGTTCAGGCCGACGTATTTGAACCAGTAGTCAGCGATACCCGCTTCAATCGCCACACGCGCAGAGACCGCTTTCGGCAGCACGGATTCACGGTAGGCCGCATCCTGCTTGTCGAATGCGTCGGTGGACGGCATGGAAACCACGCGCGCCTTCACGCCTTCGGCAGTCAGTTTTTCGTAAGCGGCAACCGCCAGCTCAACCTCTGAACCGGTCGCAATGAAGATAATCTGCGGCTGGCCCACACAATCTTTCAGTACGTAACCACCGCGGGCGATATTCGCCAGTTGCTCTTCAGTACGTTCCTGCTGCGCCAGGTTCTGACGGGAGAGGATCAGCGCGGTTGGGCCATCCTGACGCTCTACGCCATATTTCCACGCCACCGCGGATTCCACCTGGTCGCACGGACGCCATGTGGACATGTTCGGCGTTACGCGCAGGCTTGCCACCTGCTCGACCGGCTGGTGCGTCGGGCCATCTTCGCCCAGACCGATGGAGTCGTGGGTGTACACCATCACCTGACGTTGTTTCATCAACGCTGCCATACGCACTGCGTTACGGGCATATTCGACGAACATCAGGAAGGTGGAGGTGTACGGCAGGAAACCGCCGTGCAGGGCGATACCGTTGGCGATAGCGGTCATACCGAATTCGCGCACGCCGTAGTGAATGTAGTTCCCCGCTGCGTCTTCGTTGATAGCCTTAGAACCGGACCACAGGGTCAGGTTAGACGGTGCCAGGTCTGCAGAGCCGCCAAGGAATTCCGGCAACAGCGGACCGAAGGCTTCGATGGCATTCTGGGACGCTTTACGGCTGGCGATTTTGGACGGGTTAGCCTGCAGTTTAGCGATGAACTCACTCGCTTTCGCATCGAAGTCAGCCGGCATGTCGCCTTTCATACGACGGGTGAATTCAGCAGCTTCCTGCGGGAAGGCTTTCTCATAAGCCGCGAATTTCTCATTCCATGCAGACTCTTTCGCCTGGCCGGCTTCTTTCGCATCCCACTGGGCGTAGATTTCAGACGGGATTTCGAACGGCGCGTATTTCCAGCCCAACTGTTCGCGGGTCAGCGCGATTTCCGCGTCGCCCAGCGGCGCGCCGTGGGAATCGTGGGTACCCTGTTTGTTCGGCGAACCGAAGCCGATGATGGTTTTGCACATCAGCAGGGACGGTTTGTCAGTCACGGCGCGAGCTTCTTCCGTGGCGCGTTTAATGGCGTCGGCATCGTGACCGTCAATGCCACGGATAACGTGCCAGCCGTAGGCTTCAAAACGTTTCGCGGTGTCATCGGTGAACCAGCCTTCAACGTGACCATCGATAGAGATACCGTTGTCATCATAGAACGCGATCAGTTTGCCCAGTTTCAGAGTACCAGCCAGAGAGCACACTTCGTGAGAAATGCCTTCCATCATGCAGCCGTCGCCCATAAAGACGTAGGTGAAGTGGTCAACGATGTCGTGGCCAGGACGGTTAAACTGCGCCGCCAGAGTTTTCTCGGCAATCGCCATCCCGACGGCGTTGGCAATACCCTGACCCAGCGGGCCAGTAGTGGTTTCAACACCAGCGGTGTAGCCCACTTCCGGGTGACCAGGGGTTTTTGAATGTAGCTGACGGAAATTCTGCAGTTCGGACATCGGCAGGTCATAACCGGTGAGGTGCAGCAGGCTGTAAATCAGCATTGAGCCGTGGCCATTGGACAGCACGAAGCGGTCGCGGTCGGCCCAGGACGGGTTGGTCGGGTTGTGGTTCAGGAAATCACGCCACAGGACTTCGGCAATGTCAGCCATACCCATCGGGGCACCCGGGTGACCGGATTTGGCTTTCTGTACTGCGTCCATGCTCAGCGCACGAATAGCATTGGCAAGCTCTTTACGTGAGGACATTTTGACTCCAGATCGGATGTTGAAAGGCCATGCCCGTAACGACTTGACGACAGCGCGTTTTGGGCTACGCCGGAAAATTTGCCAACAATTTACCCCAAGCCGCGCGTCATGTACATGGAACATCCTTTTACCGCTTCAGAAATCTCCGGATCGTGCTCGCATGTTGCGCAATTAGCTAACTTGCCTGCCACGCTTTTCTTTATACTTAACCCAGGCGCTAATTCATCTGCAACGGGCGCATTTCAAAATAATATTAATTCGTATGGAAGAGAAAAATGAAAATTCGCGCTTTACTGCTTGCTTTGGGCATGGCGACGGTGCTGACCGGTTGCCAGAATATGGACTCTAATGGACTGCTTTCTTCGGGTGCTGAAGCTTTTCAGGCCTATACGTTAAGCGATGCGCAGGTAAAAGCGCTGAGCGATCAATCCTGTCAAGAGCTCGACAGCAAAGCGAAAATCGCGCCGGCGAGCAGCGAATACACTAAACGACTGGCAAAAATTGCCGCCGCGCTGGGGGATAACATTAACGGCCAGCCGGTGAACTATAAGGTTTACGAGACGAAAGACGTCAACGCGTTTGCCATGGCGAACGGTTGTATCCGCGTCTACAGCGGACTGATGGATATGATGACCGACAACGAAGTTGAAGCCGTGATCGGCCATGAAATGGGCCATGTCGCGCTGGGTCATGTAAAGAAAGGGATGCAGGTCGCGCTGGGCACTAACGCCGTTCGTGTTGCGGCGGCATCGGCAGGAGGCGTTGTCGGCAGCCTGTCGCAATCACAGCTTGGCGATCTTGGCGAAAAACTGGTGAACTCGCAGTTCTCCCAGCGTCAGGAGTCCGAAGCGGATGATTATTCTTACGATCTGTTGCGCAAACGCGGTATCAGTCCGGCAGGACTCGCCACCAGCTTTGAGAAACTGGCAAAACTGGAAGCGGGTCGTCAAAGCTCGATGTTCGACGATCACCCGGCGTCCGCCGCACGCGCACAGCATGTGCGCGATCGTATGAGCGCGGACGGGATCAAATAATCCCCGAACAGTGCCGGATGGCGGCGTGAACGCCTTATCCGGCCTACAAGCATCAATCAGCTGTAGGCCGGATAAGCGCAGCGCCATCCGGCAAAACAACTTACTCGCCTTTCTTCGCCGCCTGGATATAGAGCATTTCTAATGCCAGCGTCGCGGCCGCCAGAGCGGTGATCTCCGACTGATCGTAAGCCGGCGCGACTTCCACTACATCCATACCGACAATGTTCAGATCTTTCAGACCGCGTACCAGTTTAATGGCGCGATCGGAGGTCAGGCCGCCGATCACCGGCGTACCGGTACCAGGCGCAAACGCCGGGTCCAGACAGTCGATATCAAAGGTCAGATAGACCGGCATATCGCCGACGATCTGTTTCACCTGAGCGAGAATATCATCCACGCCGCGATCGTTGACCTGGCAGGCATCCAGCACGGTAAAGCCATTGTCTTTGTCAAACTCCGTGCGAATACCGATCTGTACCGAATGATGCGGATCGATCAGGCCTTCTTTCGGCGCGGTGTAGAACATCGTGCCGTGATCGAATTCGCAGCCGTTAGCGTAGGTATCGGTATGCGCGTCAAAATGTACCAGCGCCATTTTGCCAAAATGTTTCGCGTGGGCGCGCAGCAGCGGCAGCGTGACGAAGTGGTCGCCGCCGAAAGAGAGCATACGCTTGCCTGCAGACAGCAGTTTTTCAGCGTGCGCCTGTAATTTTTCGCTCATTTCACGGGCATCGCCAAACGCATACACCAAATCGCCGCAGTCCACGACGTTCAGGCGCTCGCGCATGTCAAAATTCCACGGGAAACGGTGATGTTCCCAGGCGAGGTTGGTCGACACCTGACGGATCGCCGCCGGGCCATGACGGCCGCCAGCGCGACCGGACGTTGCCATATCAAACGGTACGCCAGTGATCACCCAGTCGGCATCGCTGTCATACGGCTGGAAGTTCATTGGCAGACGTAAAAAACCAAACGCATTAGAAACCAGTGAGTTATCGTACTGATGACCTAAGGTGCTCATGTCCTGACCTCTTTTAGAGTCGTTGCATTAAAACAGATGAAAAAAAATCCCCTCCGCGTCGTTAAACCCGACGAGGAAGGGATTGATTTGTAAATCGCTATTGCGGCGAATTATCGCCGTTAATTCATACGGGTTCAAGTGAGTATAGCATTCTGCCGGGTGGCGGCTTTACCTTATCCAGCCTGCATTCGTAGGCCCGGTAAGCACAGCGCCACCGGGCATCAACGGCTACTCATCTTCAAGATAAGTATAACCGTACAGTCCCGCTTCAAATTCCTCAAGGAACTGCTGCTGCAACGCATCGTCCAGATCCGTCTGTTTTACCTGGTCGCGGAAATGCGTTAACAGCGTTTTTGGATCCAGTTGCACATATTGCAGCATATCCGCAACGGTATCGCCTTCGTCCGACAGTTCAACCTCGACGCTACCATCCGGGAAGACAAACACGTCAACCGCTTCAGTATCGCCAAACAGGTTGTGCATGTTACCGAGGATCTCCTGATAGGCGCCGACCATAAAGAAGCCGAGCATCGGCGGATTCTCTGGATCGTATTCCGGCATCGGCATCGTCGTGGCGATACCGTCGCCATCGATATAGTGGTCGATAGCGCCATCGGAATCACAGGTTATATCCAGCAGCACGGCACGACGTTCCGGTACCTGATCTAACCCTTCCAGCGGCAGTACCGGGAAAAGCTGATCGATTCCCCACGCGTCCGGCATTGACTGGAACAGCGAGAAGTTGACGTACATTTTGTCCGCCATCCGCTCTTGCAGTTCGTCGATAATCGGACGATGCGCACGGTTTTGCGGGTCCAGTTGCTTCTGCACTTCATGGCACATGCTGAGATAAAGTTGTTCCGCCCAGGCGCGCTCCTGCAAACTAAACGCGCCGGAAGAGTAGCCGATATGAATATCGTGCAGATCCATTTGGCTATCATGCAGCCATTCACGCAGCGAGCGGCGGGTGCCAGGCTTATGCATCTCCTGCCAGGTTTCCCACAGATTTTGCAGCGCGCGCGGCGCATCTTCAGCAGGGGCAGTCGGATCCGTGTATTCGTTACGCTCCACGCCGATAATGTTAGAGACCAGTACCGTATGGTGCGCAGTGACGGCGCGGCCAGACTCGGTAATCACCGTCGGATGCGGTAAACCATGCTCTTCGCAGGCATCGCCAATCGCCCAGATGATGTTATTGGCATATTCGTTCAGGCCATAGTTCACCGAACAGTCGGACTGCGAACGAGTACCTTCATAATCCACGCCCAGACCGCCGCCCACGTCGAAGCACTGGATATTAACGCCCAGCTTATGCAGCTCAACATAGAAACGCGCGGACTCGCGCACGCCGGTCGCGATATCGCGAATGTTCGCCATCTGCGATCCCAGGTGGAAGTGCAACAATTGCAGACTGTCCAGACGCCCGGCGTCACGCAGGGTCTCCACCAGTTGCAGCACCTGCGTCGCCGCCAGGCCGAATTTTGATTTTTCGCCGCCGGAGGATTGCCACTTACCGGACCCCTGAGAGGCCAGACGCGCACGCACGCCCAGGCGAGGAACCACGTTCAGGCGCTCGGCCTCTTCCAGCACAATCGCGATTTCAGACATCTTTTCGATGACCAGATAAACCTTATGGCCCATCTTCTCGCCAATCAGCGCCAGCCGAATGTATTCACGGTCTTTATAACCATTACAGACGATCACGCTACGGGTCATGCCGGCATGCGCCAGCACCGCCATCAATTCCGCTTTCGACCCCGCTTCCAGCCCCAACGGTTCACCGGAATGGATAAGGGACTCGATCACGCGGCGATGCTGATTGACCTTAATCGGGTAAACGAGGAAGTAGTCGCCGTTATAACCGTAAGATTCACGCGCACGCTTAAACGCCGCGTTAATTGAACGCAAACGGTGTTGCAGGATCTGTGGGAAGCAGAACAGCGCCGGCAGACGCTGACCTTGCGCTTCGCGCGCTTTCACCAGTTTGGCAAGATCGACACGCGCTTCCGGTACGTCGGGATCGGGGCATACGCTAATATGGCCCAGCTCGTTGACGTCGTAGTAGTTATTGCCCCACCAGGCAATATTGTAAGTGCGCAGCATCTTGCTGGCTTCCTGGGAGCTCATTGCAACCTCCTGCATGGAGCGTAGTACACCCTGTTCGCCTGCTGACGAAGGCGAACCCATAGACATGTCGTCAGACATAGCGAACCTCAATTTTTATTAGCAAGTGTAAAACAGTTGACTACTATCGCAATCCGAAGACGCGATAACAACCCATAGACAAGCGGATTTTCCAGCAGATAGCGCTGATGCTCCGCCTGCGCGACCGGTTTCTTTTTCATATCATTGTAAACACGTAACCGAACTCACAGATAACGGTTCGGCGAAACCACGAGAAAACTCTTGCGTTAACAAGAGCGCCCTTGTTCAGTCTTCAGCGCCATTGCCGGCTCTGGAATCCTGAGAAGCGCCGAGATGGGTATAACATCGGCAGGTATGCAAAGCAGAGATGCAGATTGCGGGGGACATGCGCGCACCAGAACGATGCGACAGATTCAGCAGAATACAACGGTTCATTATCTCGTATCACCTCCACGGCCGCCTCGTAAGACGAACCCACAAGCCAAAGCAACGTTTTAACCCGGCTGGAAGTGGCGACACGAAGAAAACGTCGTGTGCTTTTGTATGAGCCGCGCGTCGCGTTTTATACCCAGAACGCAGAAAAAAAGCAAAGCATAAATGCGCATAATGTCAGCATTATCAGAAACGTTTACCGCCTGATTTTGACCGACATTGCGACGGCCTTCAAAAAAAGCTGGAAATTGGGCGAAGAAGTGACCTAAAATAGCCGTCCAGATGTTAATCCATCCATACTGATTAACACTCAAACTGCCAGTGTCAGCGACCTTCAGACTCATGGTAGAATCTTCTGTCATGACTATTCCGCACAACAGTTTGAGCTAACTAAATTCTCCTTAGGTGAAATTAAATATGGCAAAACACCTTTTTACGTCTGAGTCCGTATCAGAAGGGCATCCTGACAAAATCGCAGACCAAATCTCTGATGCCGTGTTGGACGCTATCCTGCAACAGGATCCGAAAGCACGCGTCGCCTGTGAAACCTACGTTAAAACCGGCATGGTTTTAGTTGGCGGTGAGATCACCACCAGCGCCTGGGTCGATATCGAAGAGATTACCCGTAATACGGTGCGCGAAATTGGCTATGTGCATTCCGACATGGGCTTTGACGCCAACTCTTGCGCGGTACTGAGCGCAATTGGCAAACAGTCTCCGGATATCAACCAGGGCGTTGACCGCGCAGACCCGCTGGAACAAGGCGCGGGCGACCAGGGCCTGATGTTTGGCTACGCGACAAATGAAACCGACGTACTGATGCCTGCGCCAATCACCTACGCGCACCGTCTGGTACAGCGTCAGGCTGAAGTGCGTAAAAATGGCACCCTGCCATGGTTGCGCCCGGATGCAAAAAGCCAGGTCACTTTCCAGTATGACGACGGCAAAATCGTCGGTATCGACGCCGTGGTTCTCTCTACGCAGCACGCAGAAGATATCGACCAAAAATCGCTGCAAGAAGCGGTGATGGAAGAGATCATCAAACCCATTCTGCCGTCTGAATGGTTAAATACGTCCACTAAATTTTTTATCAACCCAACCGGGCGTTTTGTTATCGGCGGCCCGATGGGCGATTGTGGTCTGACCGGTCGTAAGATCATCGTTGATACCTACGGCGGTATGGCGCGTCACGGCGGCGGCGCCTTCTCCGGTAAAGATCCGTCTAAAGTTGACCGTTCTGCAGCTTACGCTGCGCGTTATGTCGCGAAAAACATCGTGGCGGCAGGTCTGGCGGATCGCTGTGAAATCCAGGTCTCCTACGCTATCGGCGTAGCGGAGCCGACGTCCATCATGGTGGAAACGTTCGGTACTGAAAAAGTGCCTGCTGAACAGTTGATTCTGCTGGTACGCGAATTCTTCGACCTGCGCCCGTACGGCTTGATTCAGATGCTGGATCTGCTGCACCCGATCTACAAAGAAACTGCGGCTTATGGCCACTTCGGTCGCGAAAACTTCCCATGGGAAAAAACCGACAAAGCGCAACTGCTGCGCGATGCTGCCGGTCTGAAATAATCGCCCGCGCCTGACGCTGTTTTTCAGTCAGGTAAACCATACCGTACTTATCAAGGCCAGCGCCCTGCTGGCCTTTATCATTGCTGATACACGCAACGTTATCAGATATTCCAGCGTGAATTTATACTGACCTTTTTGTGATGCGCAGCACAATCCACTCTCCCCTTTCGTTTCTTCGACTACACTTTTTATCATTCAGTTTCAGTCATCATGAAAGCGGTTACATTCATTTTCATTAAGAACTGACCGCCTCACTATCGGTATGCTAATTCTGCGATGAAAATATTACATAATTTTTCAACTTTGTCTGAATACCAGGCGATTGATATGGTTATAAGATTATTAAAACTATTATTTTTCAGATAATTAAATAATCACCGAGATAAATAGTAGTGTAAACGATTACACCATTGTGATTAGCCTCACATCTTTTTACGGCGTACTCACCTACTCTTAACATCGATAAAATTGCTAACCCAACCGGAGGGCATAATGCCTGACAATAAAAAACAAGGGCGTTCCAACAAGGCCATGACATTTTTTGTCTGCTTTCTTGCAGCCCTGGCAGGATTACTTTTTGGCCTGGATATCGGCGTTATCGCCGGTGCTTTACCCTTCATTACCGACGAGTTTCAGATTACCGCACACACTCAGGAATGGGTGGTCAGCTCCATGATGTTTGGCGCGGCCGTCGGCGCTGTCGGCAGCGGCTGGCTCTCCTTTAAGCTGGGCCGTAAAAAAAGCCTGATGATCGGCGCTATCCTGTTCGTCGCCGGTTCGCTGTTCTCCGCTGCGGCGCCTAACGTTGAAGTCCTGATTATTTCTCGCGTGCTGCTGGGTCTGGCCGTCGGCGTCGCTTCCTACACTGCACCGTTGTACCTGTCCGAGATCGCGCCGGAAAAAATTCGCGGCAGTATGATCTCAATGTACCAACTCATGATCACCATCGGGATTCTGGGCGCTTATCTGTCCGATACCGCGTTCAGCTACAGCGGCGCATGGCGCTGGATGCTCGGCGTGATCATCATCCCGGCCATTCTGCTGCTGATCGGCGTCTTCTTCCTGCCGGACAGCCCGCGCTGGTTTGCGGCGAAACGCCGTTTCCATGATGCTGAACGCGTCCTGTTGCGCCTGCGTGACACCAGTGCGGAAGCAAAACGTGAGCTCGATGAAATTCGCGAAAGTTTGCAGGTTAAACAGAGCGGTTGGGCGCTGTTCAAAGAGAACAGCAACTTCCGCCGCGCCGTGTTTCTTGGCATTTTGTTGCAGGTCATGCAGCAATTTACCGGGATGAACGTCATCATGTATTACGCACCGAAAATCTTCGAACTGGCGGGGTACACGAATACCACGGAGCAGATGTGGGGCACCGTTATTGTTGGTCTGACTAACGTCCTGGCAACCTTCATCGCTATCGGCCTGGTTGACCGCTGGGGCCGCAAGCCGACCCTGACGCTGGGCTTCCTGGTCATGGCGATTGGTATGGGGATTCTGGGTACGATGATGCACATCGGCATCCATTCGCCGTCTGCACAATACTTCGCTATCGCTATGCTGCTGATGTTCATCATTGGATTTGCGATGAGCGCTGGTCCGCTGATTTGGGTACTGTGCTCCGAAATCCAGCCGCTGAAAGGCCGCGATTTCGGCATCACCTGCTCCACCGCGACCAACTGGATCGCCAATATGATCGTCGGCGCAACGTTCCTGACCATGCTGAACAATCTGGGTAACGCCAACACCTTCTGGGTCTACGCTGGCCTGAACGTGCTGTTTATCCTGCTGACCCTGTGGCTGGTGCCGGAAACCAAACACGTTTCGCTGGAACACATTGAACGTAACCTGATGAAAGGTCGTAAACTGCGCGAAATCGGCGCCCACGACTAATCCCTCCACGCTTCCTCCTGCCACAGGAGGAAGCGTTTTTCTTGCAGTCCCTCTTCCGTCGCACTATTCTCTGCCGCTATGAAAACCCCTCGTCTCCCTATCGCTATCCAGCAGGCCGTGATGCGCCGTCTGCGGGAAAATCTCGCCCAGGCGAACCTCAAGCTCGATAGACATTATCCGGAGCCGAAACTGGTGTATACGCAACGCGGCACCTCGGCGGGCACCGCCTGGCTGGAGAGCTACGAAATCCGCCTCAACCCGGTGTTACTGCTGGAAAACATCGACACCTTTATAGCAGAGGTCGTGCCGCATGAACTGGCGCATCTGTTGGTGTGGAAGCACTTCGGACGCAAGGCTCCGCATGGCAAGGAATGGAAGTGGATGATGGAAAGCGTGCTGGGCGTTCCGGCCAGACGTACTCATCAATTTGCGCTGCAATCCGTACGGCGCAACACCTTTCCCTACCATTGCCAATGCCAGCAACATCAACTCACCGTCCGCCGTCATAATCGGGTAGTACGCGGCGAAGCGGTTTATCGTTGCGTTCACTGCGGCGAACCACTGGTCGCCGGGTAGTTTCCCGAAACGTCCGGGAACTTTCCTGAGCGGACTGATTGCATACAGACACAACTTTCGTTACGTTGCGGGCTCGTTTTGCTATGGAGTGTGCAATGTACCGTAATTTTTCTTTTGCCGCTGCGTTGCTGGCCGCAGCGTTTTCAGACCAGGCCCTGGCCGATGGCATTAACAATTTTTCTCAGGCCAAAGCGGCGAGCGTCAAAGTCAATGCTGACGCGCCCGGCAGCTTTTACTGCGGGTGCCAAATCCGCTGGCAGGGTAAAAAAGGCGTCGTAGACCTGGAGTCCTGCGGCTATAAGGTGCGTAAAAACGAGAATCGCGCCAGACGCATTGAGTGGGAGCACGTTGTCCCCGCCTGGCAATTCGGTCATCAGCGCCAGTGCTGGCAGGACGGCGGGCGAAAAAACTGCGCTAAAGACCCTGTCTACCGCAAAATGGAAAGCGATATGCATAACCTGCAACCCGCGATTGGCGAAGTGAATGGCGATCGCGGCAACTTTATGTATAGCCAGTGGAACGGCGGCGAAGGTCAGTATGGGCAATGCGCCATGAAAGTGGATTTTAAAGCGAAGCTCGCCGAGCCGCCCGCCCGCGCCCGTGGCGCAATCGCCCGCACTTATTTTTATATGCGCGACCAATACCAACTGAAACTTTCCCGCCAACAAACGCAGCTTTTTAACGTCTGGGATAAGCAGTACCCCGTTACCGCCTGGGAGTGCGAGCGCGATGCGCGTATCGCGAAGGTCCAGGGTAATCATAATCCCTATGTGCAACGCGCTTGCCAGGCGCGAAAGAGCTAACCTACACTAGCGGGATTCTTGTTAACCCATGCCCTGGATAGCCAAACGCCGGGGCCATGACGCGGATTTTTTTATTATGCGTATTCCCCGCATTTATCACCCTGAATTGTTGACGTCCGGTACGCAGATTTCGTTATGCGAAGATGCGGCCAACCATATTGGTCGTGTACTGCGCATGGGAGCGGGACAAGCGTTACAGCTGTTTGACGGCAGTAATCAGGTATTCGATGCTGAAATCATTAGCGCCAGTAAGAAAAGCGTTGAAGTGCAAGTGATGAAAGGCGAAATCGACGATCGTGAATCGCCGCTACATATCCATCTGGGCCAGGTGATGTCGCGCGGTGAAAAAATGGAATTTACTATCCAGAAATCGATCGAACTAGGTGTAAGCCTCATTACGCCACTGTTCTCTGAGCGCTGTGGCGTTAAACTGGATAATGAACGTCTGAACAAAAAGCGCCAGCAGTGGCAGAAGATCGCCATCGCCGCCTGCGAACAATGCGGGCGTAACCGGGTGCCGGAAATTCGCCCGCCGATGGCGCTGGAAGCCTGGTGCGCCGAGCAAGATTCCGGGCTGAAGCTCAATCTTCATCCGCGCGCCCATGCCAGCATCAACACTCTGCCGCTGCCGGTTGAACGCGTCCGACTGCTGATCGGCCCGGAAGGCGGGCTGTCGGCGGACGAAATCGCGATGACCGCGCGCTATCAGTTTACTGATATTCTGTTAGGACCTCGCGTTCTGCGTACTGAGACAACCGCGCTCACCGCCATTACCGCGCTACAGGTGCGTTTTGGCGACTTAGGATGAAGCGTTAACGGAGAAAATAATGATCAAGCTCGGCATCGTGATGGACCCCATCGCACACATCAACATCAAGAAAGACACCAGTTTCGCTATGCTGCTGGAAGCCCAACGTCGTGGTTATGAACTTCATTATATGGAGATGGCCGACCTTTATCTGATTAACGGCGAAGCCCGCGCCCGCACGCGAACGTTGAGCGTGGAGCAAAATTACGATAAATGGTACGAGTTCGGCAGCGAGCAGGAGATTAAACTCGCCGACCTCGACGTTATCCTGATGCGTAAAGATCCGCCGTTTGATACCGAGTTTATTTATGCGACCTATATTCTGGAACGCGCTGAAGAGGAAGGGACGCTGATCGTCAACAAACCGCAAAGCCTGCGCGACTGTAATGAAAAACTGTATACCGCCTGGTTTGCCGATCTGACGCCGGAAACGCTGGTAACGCGCAATAAAGCGCAGCTCAAAGCGTTTTGGGAAAAGCACGGCGATATCATTATGAAACCGCTGGACGGTATGGGCGGCGCGTCCATTTTCCGCGTTAAGGAAGGCGATCCTAACATAGGCGTTATTGCCGAAACGCTGACCGAGCTGGGCAACCGCTACTGCATGGCGCAGAACTATCTGCCCGCTATCAAAGATGGCGATAAGCGCGTCCTGGTCGTCGACGGCGAGCCGGTGCCTTACTGCCTGGCGCGTATTCCGCAGGGCGGCGAAACCCGCGGCAACCTGGCGGCAGGTGGTCGCGGCGAACCCCGTCCGTTGAGCGAAAGCGACTGGGAAATCGCCCGCCGCGTTGGGCCGACGCTTAAAGCCAAAGGGCTTATTTTCGTCGGTCTGGATATTATCGGCGACCGCTTAACGGAAATTAACGTGACCAGCCCAACCTGCGTGCGTGAAATTGAAGCGGAATACCCGATCTCTATCACCGGGATGTTGATGGACGCCATCGAAGCGCGTCTGGCGAAGTAAAGGTTTATTGCCCGGTGGCGTGCGCTTACCGGGCCTGAGCAATCACGCCGCCCCGGTCGGATAAGGCGGCGCATCAGCATCGCCATCCGGCAATCTATTGCCCGATAAGGCCGCCGTCCTTTGGCAAAAGACGGCTTATATGAGTGACAACCGTCCGCTTTCCCCACATACTGAACACTGTCGTTTTTTTGAACCAGGAAACAGAACCTCTGACAATGAATTTACAGCATCACTTTCTTATTGCCATGCCTGCGCTCCAGGACCCGATTTTCCGCCGTTCCGTGGTGTATATTTGCGAACACAACCAGGACGGCGCTATGGGGATTATTGTTAATAAGCCTTTGGAAAATCTGCAAATTGAAGGGATTCTGGAAAAATTAAAAATTACGCCGGAACCGCGCGATTCGGCAATTCGTCTTGATAAAGCCGTGATGCTCGGCGGCCCGCTGGCGGAAGATCGCGGATTTATTCTCCATACTCCGCCGTCACGTTTCGCCTCCAGCATTCGTATCTCAGACAATACCGTGATTACCACCTCCCGCGATGTGCTGGAAACGTTAGGTACCCAACAACAGCCTTCCGATGTACTGGTCGCGCTGGGCTACGCCTCCTGGGATAAAGGCCAGCTTGAACAAGAGTTGCTTGATAACGCCTGGCTTACCGCGCCCGCCGATCTCAATATTTTGTTCAAAACGCCCATTGCCGAGCGCTGGCGCGAAGCGGCAAAACTTATTGGCATTGATATTCTGACCATGCCTGGCGTTGCGGGGCACGCCTGATGAGCGACACCTTACTGGCCTTTGACTTCGGCACAAAAAGCATCGGCGTTGCAATAGGACAACGCATTACCGGCACCGCCCGTCCGCTTCCGGCAATCAAAGCACAGGACGGCACGCCCGACTGGACGCTCATTGAACGTTTGCTGAAAGAGTGGCAGCCGGACGAAATTATTGTCGGGCTACCGCTCAATATGGATGGCACTGAACAACCGCTGACGGCGCGCGCACGTAAATTCGCCAACCGTATTCATGGGCGTTTCGGGGTAACTGTCACGCTGCACGATGAACGACTCAGCACCGTTGAAGCACGCTCTGGTCTGTTTGAACGAGGTGGGTATCGCGCGCTGAACAAAGGCAAAGTGGACTCGGCCTCCGCCGTGATTATCCTCGAAAGCTATTTTGAACAGGGGTATTAAAGCCGTTTTTGTCAGCAGGCGGATAACGCGGTCACGGTTGCCAGGCTTACTGGACAATAAGCTGGTTTAATGTCTTCAACGCCTGTAAACGCGCAGCCGCCTCCGCCTCATCAATCCGCCACATTCCCGCAAAGGCCAGCGCTGCGGCGTGCTTGCCTAGCGGTTGCGCCATAGAAACTTCACCATCAGCGTGATGCCACAGCACGTATCCCCGCTGGCGCTGCTGCGCCACATGCGGCGCCAGATTACGCCACTGCTCCGGAGTAAAACGCTGCATTAGCGCCTCGTCGCTTTCTGCCGCCAGTAACGCCACTCCTGTTACCGACTGCCAGGCCGGGCACATGCGAAACCCCGCCAGCGCCTGACTTCCCTGCGAACCCGGCGTAGAGTGATAAATATAGATAATCTGATCCTCCCATAGCACGCCTAATGCCACCACGATGTCTCTGGGCGCATGGCGCTCAAGGATAGGCAACGCATGGGAGAACAGCGCTGAACCGCGAATCGCCTGCGCCGCCAAAGCATGAATGCCTGGCCCGGGTAAATAGCGTCGGTGCTCATCCTGCATCGTGAGTCCAATAGAGGCCATCGTCATTAACAGGCGATTAACGCGCGTGGTATTAATATCCATCAGCCGGGCAAGCTCGCGACATCCGATAGCACGGTCGCTGGAGACCAGATATTGCAGACAGCGAATGCCATCTATCAGGCTTTGATTCGGTTGTGATGACATCGTTAAATGGCTTCGCTGTGGTTTTAACAAAGCTGCGATTTTAACGCCGGTTCGCCAGGATACAAGCCTGCATGCCGTTCAATCCACCGCGCCAGCCAACACTTTACAACGCCCCTACGCCGCCATCTTCGCTACAGTCGTCCCTGCGCCTGACGCCATTGCGCGCTCTGGGCGAATGTCATCATCCCCTGCTGCTGCCCGGTTTGTATCACGTGGGCCAACTGATGGAGTTTGCCTTCACGGATCAAATTCCCTGTGGCTGGCGTATTAATCAGTAATTCAAACAACGCCACGCGCCCCTCCTGCCTGTCGACCTCCAGTTTTTGCGATAGTACAGCGCGCAGACTACCCGCCAGTTGACTGCGTACCGGTTCTTTTTCCTGCGCCGGAAAACTATCCACTAATCTTTCCACCGCCTGCGCCGCACCGCGAGTATGCAGGGTTGCCAGTACCAGATGCCCCGTTTCCGCCGCCGTCAGCGCCAGGCGAATGGTCTCGCTGTCACGCAGCTCTCCCAGCAAAATGACATCGGGATCTTCACGTAACGCCGCGCGCAGCCCGGCGGCAAAAGTGGCGCAATGCTGGCCGATTTCCCGCTGCTGTATCAGGCAACGCTTGCTGGTGTAACGGTACTCAATAGGATCTTCCAGCGTCAGGATGTGTTTATCGGCATGTTGATTAAGATGTCCCACCATCGCCGCCAGCGTGGTGGATTTCCCGCAGCCAGTAGCGCCAGTGACCAGAATCAGTCCGTTCTCGCTGGCAAGCAGTGCGGGTACTATCGGCGGCGTCTGGATTTCCGCCAGATCAGGACAACGCTCGGGCAATAGCCGTAGCGCCAGCGACGTTCCCTGTTGATGTGTGAACGCACTGGCGCGCAGGCGCCGCGTGCCAGACAGCGAGACGGCGAAATCAAGCTGGCCGTGCGTTCGCCACTGATATTGTTGCGCATCATTAAGCCAATCAAGCAGAAGCCTGTCGACATCAGGCGCGGTAAAAGGCGCGTTCTCCATGCGTCCTTGTTTGCGCCATCGCGCAGGCCAGGCGTTACACAGGTGTAGATCCGAGACGTTATGCTTTACACTAAGCGTCACAATTTCTTCCATATTCATATAAACATCCTCGGAAAATGAACGATATCGCGCATAACCTGGCATACATCCGGGACAAAATCTCCGCCGCGGCGACGCGTTGCGGCCGCTCTTCAGAAGAAGTTACGTTGCTTGCAGTGAGTAAAACCAAACCTGCGAGCGACATCGCAGAAGCCATTGCCGCCGGACAACGGGCATTTGGTGAAAATTATGTACAAGAGGGGGTGGAAAAAATCCGCCACTTTCAGGAAGCGAAAGTGGAAGGCCTGCACTGGCACTTTATTGGCCCTTTACAGTCCAACAAAAGTCGGCTGGTGGCCGAGCATTTTGACTGGTGTCATACCATCGATCGCCTGCGTATCGCCTCGCGGCTGAGCGAACAGCGTCCGGATAATCTGCCGGCGCTAAATGTTCTGATCCAAATTAATATCAGCGATGAAAACAGCAAATCAGGCATTCCGCTGGCGGAACTGGATGAGCTGGCCGCGGCGGTGGCAACACTGCCGCGTCTGCGGCTTCGCGGACTGATGGCGATCCCGGCGCCAGAGTCAGATTATGTAAGGCAGTTTGAAGTCGCACGTCAAATGGCTGTAGCATTTGCCGGGCTGAAAGCGCGCTACCCTGACGTTGATACCCTATCTCTGGGTATGAGCGACGATATGGAAGCCGCGATTGCGGCAGGTAGCACAATGGTGCGCATCGGCACCGCTATCTTTGGTGCTCGTGATTACACAAAAAATTAAGGAAAACTGAGGAACGCCATGAATACGTTGACCTTCCTGCTCTCAACGGTAATTGAGCTGTATACCATGGTGCTATTATTGCGCGTGTGGATGCAGTGGGCCCGCTGTGACTTTTACAACCCTTTCTCCCAGTTCGTGGTGAAAATTACGCAGCCCATCATCGGACCGCTGCGTCGTATTATCCCGCCAATGGGGCCGATTGACAGCGCTTCCCTGCTGGTGGCGTTTATTCTTAGCGTTATTAAGGCGATAGTGCTGTTTAAGGTAATTACGTTTCAGGCGATTATCTGGATTGCCGCGGTGCTTATCTTGCTTAAAACAATCGGCCTGCTGATCTTCTGGGTGCTGCTGGTCATGGCTATCATGAGCTGGGTGAGCCAGGGTCGTAGCCCAATTGAATATGTATTGATTCAGCTTGCCGAGCCGCTGCTCAGCCCGATTCGCCGTATACTGCCTGCGATGGGCGGCATCGACTTCTCGCCGATGATTCTGGTGCTGCTACTGTATGTCGTTAATATGGGGATCGCTGAAGTCTTACAAGCGACAGGCAACATGTTGCTGCCGGGGCTGTGGATGGCGTTATGAGTGCTGTGACTCGCTGCGAAGACGGTCTGGTGTTACGGCTTTATATTCAGCCGAAAGCCAGCCGCGACAGTATTGTGGGCTTACATGGCGACGAGGTGAAAGTCGCCATTACCGCCCCGCCGGTTGACGGTCAGGCAAACAGCCATCTGATCAAGTTTCTCGGTAAACAGTTTCGCGTGGCGAAAAGTCAGATCGTCATCGAAAAAGGCGAGCTGGGCCGTCACAAACAGGTAAAAATTATTCACCCGCAACAGATCCCGCCGGAAATTGCGGCGTTAACTGAGTAGGTATTCCATGCAAAAAGTTGTTCTCGCAACCGGCAACGCCGGTAAAGTGCGCGAGCTCGCGTCGCTGTTAAGCGATTTTGGGCTTGATGTGGTAGCGCAAACGGAACTGGGCGTTGACTCCGCGGAAGAAACCGGCCTGACGTTTATTGAAAACGCGATTCTCAAAGCGCGCCATGCCGCTAAAATGACCGGTCTGCCCGCCATTGCCGATGACTCCGGTCTGGCCGTTGACGTTTTAGGCGGCGCGCCGGGTATCTATTCCGCGCGCTATTCTGGCGAAAACGCGACAGATCAGCAAAATCTGGAAAAACTGCTGCATACTCTACGAGATGTTCCGGACGACAAACGCCAGGCGCGATTCCATTGTGTACTGGTTTATTTGCGTCATGCCGAAGATCCCACACCGATAGTCTGTCACGGTAGCTGGCCTGGCGTCATTACTCGCCAGGCGGCCGGAAATGGCGGATTTGGCTATGATCCCATTTTCTTCGTACCGTCTGAAGGCAAAACCGCCGCAGAACTGACCCGTGAAGAAAAAAGCGCGATTTCCCACCGTGGACAAGCGCTCAAGCTGCTGCTGGATGCGTTACGCAATGGCTAAACTACCGCCGCTCAGTCTTTATATTCATATTCCCTGGTGTGTACAAAAATGTCCATATTGCGACTTCAATTCCCATGCGTTGAAGGGCGAGGTGCCGCATGACGACTACGTCCAGCATCTGTTAAGCGATCTGGATGCCGACGTCGCCTGGGCGCAAGGGCGTGAAGTAAAGACCATTTTTATTGGCGGCGGTACGCCAAGCCTGCTTTCCGGGCCGGCGATGCAAACGCTGCTGGACGGCGTGCGTGCGCGCCTGAATCTGGCGGCGGATGCGGAAATTACCATGGAAGCGAACCCCGGCACGGTCGAAGCCGACCGCTTCATCGACTATCAGCGCGCCGGCGTAAACCGGATCTCCATTGGCGTACAGAGCTTTAGTGAGCCTAAGCTGAAACGTCTTGGCCGTATTCACGGTCCACAAGAGGCGATGCGGGCAGCAAGACTGGCAAATGGGCTTGGGCTACGCAGCTTTAACCTCGACTTGATGCATGGATTGCCGGACCAAACGCTGGAAGAGGCGCTGAACGATTTGCGACAGGCAATTGCGCTTAATCCGCCGCATCTCTCATGGTATCAATTGACGATTGAACCCAACACTCTGTTCGGTTCGCGTCCGCCGGTTTTACCGGACGATGACGCACTGTGGGATATCTTTGAGCAGGGCCACCAGTTATTAACCGCTGCTGGCTATCAGCAATACGAAACGTCGGCCTATGCCAAACCCGGTTATCAGTGCCAGCATAATCTGAACTACTGGCGCTTTGGCGACTATCTGGGGATTGGCTGCGGCGCCCACGGTAAAGTCACCTTCCCGGGCGGCAGGATCCTGCGCACCACCAAAACCCGTCACCCACGCGGTTATATGCAGGGACGTTACCTGGAAAGCCAGCGTGACGTGAGTGATGACGATAAACCCTTTGAGTTCTTTATGAATCGTTTTCGGTTGCTGGAGCGCGCGCCTCGCGCCGAATTTGTCGACTACACCGGGCTTACGGAAGCGGTTATTCGTCAGCCAATCGACGAGGCTATTGCCCAGGGCTACCTGACCGAATGCGAGCAATACTGGCAGATTACCCGGCACGGTAAACTGTTTTTAAACTCTCTTCTTGAGTTGTTTCTCGCGGAATAACAAGGAATAAGCCTGTCGCGCCAGCGGGTAAAATACCTGATAGCGCGACGCTTACCGACCTGTGGCGGTTAATGCGCCGCCGGCAAGCGCATTATTTAATAACCTCTTTACGACGCAAATCGTCCGTATCTTTTTTCCAGCGCTCGTAACCGTCATTAATATCCATAATTTTCACACGGATATCACTCTGTTGCATCTGAAGTTTCTGTACCGCTATATTCGGGAGTGTTAGAAATTCTGTGTCATTCCAGTAATATACAATCAAAAAGGAATGACACATGTCCCAGCCCTTCGATTTCGATAAAGCGCTTAAGGCACTC